>CAZOES010000006.1:33109-85114 GCA_964578865.1 uncultured Gemmatimonadaceae bacterium
CTCGAGGGTCATGGGTCGAGGGTCGTGGATTACCGGTCACCGGTCGTCCGTCTGTTCGTCCGTGCGTCTGTGCGTCTGTCCGTCTGTCCGTCTGTCCGTCCGTGCGTCCGTGCGTCTGTCCGTCTGTCCGTCTGTCCGTCTGTCCGTCCGCCCCCACAACGATAAATTGGGGGTCCAGAGCGAGCCATCCGAACCTTGCGCCAGTATTGAACGAGAGCCCATGACCGACCCCAACGCTCGACGATTCGGCTTCGACACCCGGATGCTCCATGCCGGCCACATCCCCGACGCGGTGGTAGGCGCCCGGGCTGTCCCGATCTACCAGACTACCTCGTTCGTGTTTGACGACGCCGAGACGGCGGCGCAGCTCTTCGAACTCAAGCAATACGGAAACATCTACACCCGGATCGGCAACCCGACCACCGCGGTGTTCGAGGAGCGGGTTGCCTCGCTGGAAGGAGCGACCGGCGCGGTGGCCACCTCCAGCGGCATGGCGGCGCAACTGGTGGCCTTCATGACTCTGCTGTCCCCCGGCGACGAGATCGTGGCCTCGAGTCACCTCTACGGCGGGAGCATGACCCAGCTGACCCACACGTTCAAGAAGTTGTCCCTGGCGGTGAAGTTCGTCGACCCCACCAATCTGGACGCCTGGGAACAGGCGATCACTTCGAAAACCCGTTGCTTGTACGGCGAGACGGTGGGAAATCCTCGCGGCACCATTTTGGATCTGGAGCCGCTGGCCCGGCTGGCCGAGAGTCGCCGGATCCCGCTGATCATCGACAATACGTTCGCCACGCCTTATCTCTGCCGGCCGATGGAGTGGGGCGCGAGCATCGTGGTGCACTCGGCGACCAAGTTCATCGGCGGTCATGGGAACAGTATTGGCGGAGTGCTGGCCGAATCGGGGAAGTTCGACTACAGCCACTATGCCACCATCGCGGAACCGTCTCCCTCGTATCACGATCTGAAGTTCTACGAGACCTTCGGCCATTACGGCTACTTAATGAAAGCGCGGGCCGAGACGCTACGGGACACCGGCGCCTGCCTGTCGCCGATGAATGCCTTCCTCCTGATCCAGGGACTGGAAACCCTCTCGCTCCGGATGGAGAAGCACGTCGCCAACGCCCTGGGCGTTGCCGGGTTCCTGAGAGACCATCCGGCTGTCGCCTGGGTGGCCTACGCCGGTCTTCCCGATCATTCCCAGCACGCCCTGGCCAAGAAGTACCTGGGCGGGCGGCCGGGCGCGGTCTTTTCATTCGGGCTCAAGGCCTCGGAGGCTCAGGCTCGGGATGCGGGCCGGAAATTCATCGAGAGCCTGCAGCTCTTTTCCCACCTCGCCAACGTGGGTGACGCCCGCAGCCTGGTCATCCATCCGGCCAGCACCACTCACCAGCAGTTGAGCGATGCCGAGCTGCTCGCTGCCGGAGTTGCGCCCGAGATGATTAGGTTATCTGTGGGATTGGAAACTCTGGAGGACTTGCTGTGGGATCTGGATCAAGCGTTGTCTGCGATATCACACTGAACACCACGCTCACCGACGAGGAGCGGCGCCAGTTTCAGGACCCCGGCACCATTACTCGTCTGCTGGCGACCAGCCGGACCATCGCGATCGTCGGGCTTTCGACCGATCCCCAGAAGGCGAGCCAGTTCGTGGCCACCTACCTGCAGAAGGCCGGATATCGGATCATTCCGGTCACTCCCCGGAGCGGAACCATTCTCGGCGAGAAGACCTTCCCCGATCTCACTCAGCTTCCGATGCCAGTCGATATCGCGGTGATTTTCCGGCCGGGCCACGAGTGTCTGGCCGTCACCGAACAGGCCATCGCGGCGAAGGTTCCGGCGATCTGGTTCCAACTCCGGATTCAGGCCAAGGCCGCCGCGGAGCGGGCCGCCGCGGCCGGCCTGACCGTAGTGCTCGACAAGTGCATCAAGATGGAGCATGGCCGGTTTGCCGGGACGCTCCACTGGGGCGGGATGAACACTGAGTTGATCTCGGCGCGGAAGGCTAGGAAGACGACGTCATCCTGAGGCGCCTGGCGCCGAAGGATCTACTGGGCCCAACGTAGCTCCTTCGCTTCGCTCAGGATGACGTCCCCGCTATACCCGCATTGTCTTCCACTTCCCCCGCTTAAACAAGACCGCGCTCACCACCGCCACCATCGAGAAAGCTACCGTCACCGCCCAGAAGGCACCCGCCGGACCGGCCGAAGTGTGCTCGGCCAGGAACCACGCCAGGGGAATCTCCAGGGCCCAGAAGCAGCCCAGATTGATCAGTGTCGGAGTCCAGGTGTCGCCCGCTCCGTTGAAGGAGTTGGTGAGCACCATGCCCCAGGCATAGAACACGAAACCAAGACTCACGATCCGCAGGCAGTTGATGGCGTTAGGTGTGACCGCCGGGTCGTGAGTGAACCAGCCAATGATGAGCGGGGCGCCGATCACGAACAGCAGGCTCACCAGGCCCAGAAACACCATGTTGTACTTCCCCGCCAGCTTCACGGCCTTCTCGGCCCGATCCGGCTTTCCCGCCCCCAGGTTCTGACCCACCATGGTGGCCGCCGCGTTGGCCAGCCCCCATGAAGGCAGCAGTGCGAACAGGATGATCCGGATGCCGATGGTGTACCCGGCCACCGCCGCGCTCCCGAAAGTGGAGATGATCCGCACCAGCCCGATCCAGCTGGCGGTGGCCACAAAGACCTGGAACATTCCCGAGCCGCTGAGCTTCACCAGTGCCAGCATGACGCTCGGGTGGAGCTTGAGGTGGCTCCGCCTTACCGTCACCGCGCGGCCCGGCCGGCTCAAGTTGTAGAGCGCGAACAGCACGCCCGTTCCTCGGCCGATGGTGGTTCCCACCGCGGCGCCGGTAACGCCCAGCTCCGGCAGCGGACCCACACCGAAGATCAGCGACGGGGCCAGCACGATGTTGATGCCGTTCGCCAGCCAGAGCACCCGCATGGCGATGGCGGCATCTCCGCTCCCCCGGAAGATCGAGTTGATCAGGAAGAGGAGCAGAATCACCACATTTCCGCCGAGCATGGTCCGGGTGTAGTTGGATCCGGTCGCGATGACCGAAGGCGACGCTCCCATGATCCGCAACAGATCCGGCGCAAAGGTGATTCCCAGCAGTGAGATGATCATTGCCACCCCGATGCCGAGCGCGATCCCCTGCACCGCGGCGTCGGCGGCCTCGTCAGGCTTCTTCTCCCCGATACGCCTCGCAACCGTGGCCATGACCCCGATGCCCAGACCCATGGCCACGGTGTAGATCAGGGCCAGCATCGATTCGGTAAGGCCGACAGTGGCGACCGCGTCAGGCCCTAATCGGGACACGAAGAACACGTCGACCACCGCGAAGACCGATTCCATGATCATTTCCATGACCATGGGGATGGCCAGCAGCATGATGGCCCGGCCCAGCGGGGTGGAGGTATAGTCGTGGTGGCCGCCCCTGAGGGCGTCGCGCACGTCCTGCCACCAATGGTGCCGGACCGCCGGTGGAGCCGGGACTTCTGCTTCAGTACTGGTCACTTGGTCCCCGTGAGGATCACTGGTTTTTCGAAGCTGGTGGACTCCGGTCCCGCGCTGGGACACACATCCGGGAAAACAATTCGCCCCACCTGAGCTGGTGCGCAGGTGGGGCGGTGTCATTGGCGGCGGCGGACCGTTAGTTCGACAGTCTCCGCGTGGCCAACCCAGCCCGCTGCGCTCCAGTCAACACCACCCTCACCCTGTAACGGGCGACGGTAGAGAGACGGGGGGCGGCGAAGTACATCATCGGCTGGGCTTCCCTGGTTGTTGTTGTCCGGCTGGAGCACCGGGCGATTGGCGCAAACAGTAGCTAGAAAGCATGGGATCGCGCAAGCGGGGAATCAGGGCTCCCAGAAATAGTGCCAGCGGAACCGGGATTCCTGCTTCGCGCCGGGTGGCAGTTTGACGGTCCATTGGAGTCGTTCGACCCCGTTGAGAGCCGGCCACCACCAGGGCCAGCTGTACATGCCCCACCAACGGGTGTATTGGGGCGGGAGATAGTCCTCGTCGCCCAGGAGATTGACCCTCGACCGGCGGGGGCCGGTAGTGGTCGAATCGACATGTCCCAGGAGATATCGGGTAATCTCGATCTCGACCGGTTCATCGCGACGGTTGGTCAGGGTCAGTGAGCCGCTGAGGTCGACTCTCGAGTAATCACTGCCCCGCCAGCGCAGGGCCGCCGGAACCCGCCGAAGCTCCTGCTCTTCCTTTTCCACCTGGATATCCAGCGCTTTGGTCAGGTCGATGTCCACGGTGGTGCCGCTCGGCCCGTAGGTCATCATACCCTGCGCCAGCAGACTCCCGCCGCGGAGGACGACCGCCGGAGCAGTGGTAAACGGCTGACCACTGTTGTTCTGGAGCCGGACCCGGTGCATCACGCTGGGCCGGGAGAGGACCCGCGAGAGTTCGGCCTGTTCGGGCGACTGATTGGCGCGGATATCGATCGGTGCAGCGTGGTACATCGTCAGCGCGTACACATCGGTGTACTTCACCGTATAGCGGGCCACCGGCAAGGAAAGTCGTTCGCCTCTTTTCAGCGTCAGGTTCGGAACGGTAAACACGAAGAGATCCTCGGTCCGGCCGACGAACTGAACCGAGTCGGCCGGGTGGCCGGCTTCACGATCTCCATTCCGGTAATCTGCCAGTTGTCCATTGACCGCGGCGGAGCGGACATAGCCGAAGCGGCCATTCTGGGGCAACAGGGCATCGACTTCAACCAGCGCCTGCTGTATGGCCATCGGGTCGACCCGATCCTTGAAAGCAAAGCTGGGTACCCCGATGACGAGATTGGCGGTGACTCCGTTCAAGTCGACTACATCGTTCTCAATGGTGGCCCTCATGGATACGATGGCGTTCCCTTTCCCATCGATCTCGACCTGATAGCTGGGTGTCCACTTAAGGCCATACTGCAGGTAGGTCAGCCCAACCTGGACTTCCGACTTGGGCCGGCTCCCATCGAATTCCATGATGAGCCGGGGAACTGAGTCCACCCGGGCCAGAGTCCTTCGCGGGGGTGACTTGAATGAGAGTTCCGCGATTCGTTCGATCGGCAGGGCCCGCACCTTGTCGGCAGTGCGAATCATGACCAGCCCGCCGAGACCGGCGGGCGACGATCGGGTGGAGTCGGTGCTCATCCCGAGCAGAGTACCCTGGAGCTGCCATAGACTATCCATTCTCAGGGTCACCTCGGCTCCGACGTTGGCCGCGATCAATTCTCCCATCCCGATGGCGTCCCGTTGGGCCGGCATTCCCTTGAGACCCACTCGGACCGACGCCAGGGTCACGCCCGATTGGGCGGCAAAGGGCCAGAAGGTGCCCAGCACCGGGGCCGGCAACAAGTCGAGGACCGCCGCGCCGGTGGAATCGGTCGCCACCTTTCCTTCGTGGCGAATGAAGGCGTGACCGTCCTTGAACAGGGTGACCTCCCGGACCGGAAGCTTCGCTCCGTTGGAGCCGACCTGGGCCCGGGCAGTGCCGGCCAACACCACGGCGAAAAGCAGCAAGAGCGAACCACGCATCGGGCTCCACCTTCCTGAGAGGGTCTACTGCGCCTGAGGGCTACTGGAGGAACGCGGCTGGATCGTGGATCTACACAAACCCCAGGCCCGTTTCAGCGTGAGGCGGGCTAACTTGAAGCCCATGCCTTCCCACACGGTTGCCCACCGAGTTCAGCGCTACAACGACGGCCGGGATCCCGATCGTCTGGTGCTCAAATTCCGCGGGATGCGGGCCGCCCCTTTCACTTTCTTTCGGGCCACCGCTCACCTGTTCTACGAATTCGACGAGGTGCTCAAACCGGTCGCCAAAGCGCCACCGGTCTGGAGTTCGGGTGACGTACACCTCGAGAACTTTGGATGCTTCAAGGCTGACAATCGTCTCGCCTACTTCGATCTCAACGATTTTGACGAAGCCGCACTCGGCCCCCTGAGCTGGGACCTGGTTCGGCTGATCGCGAGTGCCATGCTGGGAGCCGGCCCGGAGACTTTCAGTACCGCTGAGCGGCGGGAAGTGGGGCGGGAAATCCTGGCGCAGTACACCGCCACACTCGCCAATGGAAAGGCCCGCTGGTTGGAGCGGGCGACTTCGGAAGGGCCGATTCGCCGGCTGCTGCAGCAGGCCAAACGGCGCACCCGCCGCCTGCTGCTGAGCGACCGCACCCGCCGGAAAGGCAACTCCCGTCGGTTCAGGTTGCGGCCCGATCGTCATCTCGAAGCGGGCAAGTCCGAGCACAAAGCGGTAGCCGCCGTGCTCAACCGGCTGGCGAAGCACCAGCCCGATCCGGCCTTCTTTCGGGTCCGCGATGTGGTTCGGCGAGTTGCCGGGATGGCGAGTCTGGGGGTTACTCGTTACGCGGTGATCGTAGAAGGCCGCGGCAGTCCTAACAACAACTATCTGCTGGATCTCAAAGCCGCCCTGCCCTCTGTCCTCGCTACCGCCTCGCCCTACACCCAACCGGCCTGGGCCAACGACGCCGAGCGGGTGGTCAACGTGCAGAACTGGGTCCAGGCGGTTCCCCCGGCACTGTTGGCGCCGGTCATTTTCCGGGGTCAGCCGCTGGTGCTCCGTGAATTGCAGCCCACCGCCGACCGGCTCCGCACACTCGACTGGCGGGTACCCGGAACCGAGCTGGCCCATCTGGCCGACGCGGTCGCCAATGTCACCGCCTGGTCACATCTGCGAGCGGCCGGACGGCATGGAGCTGCCGGGATCGATAGCCTGATCGAATACGGCAAGGACCGCAGCTGGCAGAAACCGGTACTGAAGTCGGCCTACGAAGCGGCCCGCAGGATCGAAGCGGCGTGGGAGGAGTTCTGCGTCAGCTACGATGCGGGGGTGCTGGGCTAGCCTGATTAACTATCCGCAGATTAACGCAGATTAGCACAGATTACTCCCCAGCAGAAACAACAACGAGCTTCTACTTTTCTTGAAATCACAATCTGCGGTGAATCTGCGTTAATCTGCGGATTTAGTTCCGGCTATCTTCAGCATCCCTACAGCCGATTCCGGTGCAGGCTTTCAACATTGCCAGCCGGTCCGCTAACTCGGCCAGCAGCGAAGAATCGGCGGACTTGGCAAGGTTGCTCAGCTCGAAGGGATCCACCTGCAGGTCGTACAGTTCCTTCTCGCCGGTAGCGTACTCCACATACAAGTAGCGGTCGGTGCGAAGCCCGTGGTACTCCGGCATCACCGGAATGCGGCCCAGTCCGGCGAGCCGCTCACCCCGCTCGGCCGGTGCCGGTGTACCGACCCGGGCCTTCTCGTCGAAATCGGGCGGCTCCAGAGTGACTGGATCGACACCGTCGAAAGGTGGAGCGACCCGGGGCCGAGGCCGATGGTGACTGGTCCACTGGTCGACCAGATAGGCGGTCCGCCAACCGGAGGGGGTTCCGGCGAGCAGCGGCAGCAGGGAGCGCCCGTCAGGTTCATACGGCAGCTTTGCTCCCGCAATGTCCGCGAAGGTCGGGGCCAGATCGGTGTTGGCAGCGATCGATTGGACCCGGCTACCTGCCGCGATACCGGGTCCCCGGATATAGAATGGAACCCGGATATCCTCTTCGTAGGGTGAGCGCTTGCCGGCCGGCAGGCGATGCTGGCCCAGGTGAAAGCCGTTGTCCGAGGTAAACACCACGTAGGTCCGGTCCAGCAGCCCCTGCTCGCGCAGTGCATCGACAATCCGTCCGACCCCCTCGTCTACCGCCATGAGCGAACGAAGTCTTCGCCGGAACAGCCCATCCACGGCCAGGGCGACGGGTTTCGGCATCAGGCGAGCCTGGGCAATGTGAGCCGGCTTGTCACTCACATCCGCCTCGTTGTAGGAAGGAGTCCTCGGCGCCTGAGCAAAGGGGAACCGGCCGGCGTGCCGTGCTGCGGCTACCGCCGGCTCGTGGGGAGCGTAGAGGGCGAGATAAAGAAAGAACGGCTGATGGCGCCGGCCGGCTTGTTGAACGAACTCGACCGCGCGGTTCATCAGGACGTCGGTGCCATAGTCATTCGGCCCGTGGCCGTGGGGGATGAGTGTGCCGTTGTCGTTGATACTGTAGTCGTACTGCCCGTAGGGTCCCCCGGCCGCGGGTGAATACCACAGGTCCCAGCCAGGCGGGATGTACTTCTCGCTCCCGCCGAGGGGATAGCCGTTGAGGTATTTGCCAACCAGAGCAGTCTGATAGCCACTGGCCTTGAGCGCGGTGGCAATGGTTGCCTGCTCCAGTCCCTTGGCCTGAAAGGCCCCAAACCCGCCGCGCGGGCCTTCATTGACCAGCACCCCGGTATTGTGGGCGTACTGTCCCCGCAGGGTACTCGCGCGCGAGGGACAGCAGAGACTCACGCCGACCAGATAATTCTCCAGGGTTGCGCCGGGATCTGCCACCAGCCGCTGTACTGAAGGCATCGAATCAATCTCGGCCCGGCTCAGATCGTCGGTGAGAATGAACACGATGTTGGCTGGATCGGCCGGCCGGAAAGACATTCGCCCGCTCCCCAGGAAAAGGAGAGCGGGCGCAACCAACGGCAGCACTCGGGATGGGCGCATAACCGTGAGTACCACTCAGGGAGAGGCAAGTTCCTGCTGGAAGGCCCGGGCTTCGACGGTTCTGGGATGCTCCTCGCCCGCGCCGGTCACCAAGGCGAGAACCGCCTTCGCGATGAGCGAGCGGGCCTCGTCCTTCCGTCCCAGGGCCGCCAGGGCCTTGGCTTCCCGCATCTCGGCCTCTCCGAAATAGGCGCTCTGTTCCCGGCCGAGTGAATCCATCGCCACAATGTCTTCGGCGCCCTTGGCGAGCGCCAGCGCGGTATCGGGCTGGCCCACCAACAGCGCGGCGAGGGAACCTTCCAGTAACGGGGGACGACTGGCTTCGATCTTCCTTGCGGGATACCCGTCGGCCTGCAGCACTGCTTTCCAGGTCGCCAGCGCCTCAGGATAGGACTTCTGGGCCATCTGAATCGATGCCTGCATGAATAGACTGTCGCGGGCAAAGGGCCGCTTCATCGCATGGTTCATCGCCTGCACCGAGTCGAAGGCGCGGCGGGCCAGGGCCAGGTCTCCCCGGCGGGTCGCGGCTCGGGTCAGTCCGATCCAGCCACGCCGCGCCGGTTCCTTGAGCCCCGCGGCATTGGCCGCTGCGATCATCTTCTGATACCAGACCGCCGAGCTGTCGTACTGCCCGGCGTTGAACAGTGCCTGGGCGTACTGGAAGGAGACGATCGGGTGAGTGGTCCCCGGATTGGCCAGCTCGATCCGCCGAGTCGCCTCGCGGGTGACCGCCAGACCCTGCTTGATGTTGCCCAGTTTGATCAGCGCGCTGTAGCTGTTACTCAGAATGCCGATGGCGGCGAGGGTTTCGCTGTACCCGATCGAATCCATCACCGCTGAAGCCGAGTCATACATCCGGGCCGCACCGCGTCCATCGGACCGCTCCAGATAGCCGGCCAGTGAATTGAGCGCCACCGCACCCTGGAGCGTGATCATCGCGCCGGCCGTGTCGAGCTGGGCCAGCCCCTGCCGCGCCACGCGGACGGCGGCATCAATCGAGTCACTGGCTTCGTAGAGCTGGGCCTGCACATGGAGACAGGAGGCCACGGCCCGCCGGTCGGGATGGCGCTGACGGGAGAGCTGTTGCAGGGCTCCGTTCACCAGGATCCGGGCTGAGTCGGCCTGGTCGGCGTCGAGCAGGGCGTCGCCGATCTCGCACTGCAGGTTGCGAATCAACTCCTGGTCACCCGAGGCTGCCGCCAGCGATTCGGCCCGGGCGAATAGCGCGAGCGAGGTAGTATTGTCGCTCAGCTCGCCGTAGCGCTCGGCGAACTGTCCCAGGATTGCCGCGGTGAAGCGGGGATCTCCCTTATATCGCCGTTCCAGCAGGCCGCGGCCTTTATCGAGCACCTGCCGCATGGTCAACGGCTCTTCACCGATCTGGGAGATCAGCAGACCCTGGAAGCTCCGAATCGCATCGGCCCGTTTGGCCTGATAGACCGCTTCATCTCTTTGCCGGCGGGCTTCCAGCATCTGGCGCCAGGTGATCAGAGTCGAGCCGACCAGCGAGATGGTCACCAGCACCGCAGTAGCAACCGAGCCTCGATTGCGTCGCACAAACTTCGAAGCCCGATAAGTCCAGGAGTCGGGACGAGCCGAGACCGGCTCGTGGCGGAGAAAATGGACCAGATCGTCGGCAAAGGCGCCCACGGTCTGATAGCGTTCGGCCGGATCTTTCTTGAGGGCCCTCGCGACGATGTTGTCGAGGTCTCCGTGGTAGAGCCGGCGCAACCGGTCGGTGGTGGCGGAGCGGTTCACGGCCGGATCGGCCCCGGGCCGGGTGATGGCGTCGCTCAGACGGGTCGGATTGGTATCCAGCAGCGCACGGGCAAACTCGCCGGGAGTCTTGCAACCTTCGCCGGTGGGGTGCCGGCCGGAGAGGAGCTGGTAGAGCAGCACGCCGAGACTGTAGACATCGGTTCCCACCGATACCGCATCACCTCGGATCTGCTCCGGGGCGGCGTACTCCGGAGTGAACGCCCCGGTTCCAGGCTGGGTCAGCTCGGTTCGACCGGTCGCTTCGCTATCCAGCAGCTTGGCGATGCCGAAGTCGAGCAGCTTCACGGTGCCGTCGGCGGTTACCAGGATGTTGGAAGGTTTGAGATCTCGATGAACGATCAGATTGGCATGGGCATGTTGCACCGCGGCGAGCACTTGTCCGAACAGCCGGATCCGCGCCGTCGGGTTGAGTCGTTGCTCGTCGCAATAGGTGTCGAGAGTCTTGCCGTCGACATACTCGAGCACCAGGTACGGCTGACCCGCCGGGCTCAGTCCGGCGTCGATCAGCCGTGCAATGTTGGGATGGGCCAGCCGGGCAAGAGTGCTCCCTTCTCTGCGGAATCGGGCCTGTCCGGTGGAATCGAGCAAGGCGACGCTCATGAACTTGATGGCCACCTTGGCTTCGAACCTGCCATCGGTGCGGCGGGCCAGCCAGACACTGCCCATGCCGCCCTGCCCCAGCAGCGACTCGAGAGTGTAGGCCCCGATGGTACTGCCGGCCAGCGACGGCGCCGCGCCAAACAGATCTTCAGTCGCGCCGCTGGCAAGAAACCCCTGCTGATCCAGTTCCTCCTCCGAAGCCAGCATCGCTTCCAGTTCAGCCGCGAGGACCGGATCGATCTTTCGACGCGCCGCCAGCCAGGTGGTCCGGGCCTCGGGTGTGAGCTCCAGTGCTTCCTGCAGAAGCGGCCGCAACGCCGCATAGCGAGTGAGGTCGATCGGCACTGTTGTCTCCAGTCGCTGCTACTGCCGGCCCAGTTTCCCGAGGAGGGACTCGGCCTGCAGCGTGAGGGGATGTTTGGGTCCGAATCCCGCCGTCAACGCGATCGTGGCCGAACCGACCCGGTCACGAGCCAGAGTGGTGTCGCCACCGGCCAGCAGGGCCCGGGCTTCGAGCAGCCGGGCCTCACCCACAAAGCCGCTGTGGGTCACCGCCACCGAATCTTCAGCGGCGATGGAATCAGCGGTGCGGGCGTACTTGAGCGCGTCGGCAGTCTTCCCCAGCGACAAGGCAGTCTCCGCAGTCAGCGCCAGCAGTGAGCGGGTACCGTACCCCGGTTTGCCATCACGATAACTGGCCTCCAGGGCGGCCAGCAGTTTCTGGTGGGCGAGAGGAAACTCTCCCCTGGCCTGGGCAATCATTCCTTCCAGCTGAAGCACATCATCGGGCCGAGGCCGGGACAACCTGGGCATCAGCGCCTTGAAGTCCTGCAGATGGCGCTCGGCCAGATCCAGACGCCGACGGAAAATATCGGCCCGTACCAGGAAGAAGATCCCGGTCTGCTCCAGTCCGGCAATCCCTTCGCGGGCAGCCTGGGACCGGAGCTGCCGCGAGTAGGCCTCGGCCGAATCGAGTTGATTGAGACCGAGCAAAGTCCGGGCGTAGTTGACCAGGATCGCGGGATGGACCTCGTGAGCCGGATTGGTCCGGCGGAACTGATCGGCCGTTTCCCTGAGGACCGGCTCGGCTTCCACCAGCTGGCCGAGGTTGGAGAGGGCGATCCCGATGTTGTTGCTGATGGCATTGCGGCTCACGGTCTCCCGTCTACCGGTGCGATCCAGGAGGTCGGCCAGACGCTGATACACCGCCAGCGCGTCGCGGCGGTGGTGAGCGTTCTCCAGCGAGTTGGCCAGAATGTTGAGGACACCGACAAAGCGGCCGGCGCTGGTATCGCCCAGCTGCTCCATCACGACCAGCGCTCGCCGGGCGATGACCACCGCGCTATCGGGGTGACCATCGTCCGTCAGGATGCTGGCCTGGACCGAGAGACAATCGGGGAGATCCTCGGCCGGGGCGGTTGCCATCATCGGCGACGCGGTGTCCAGCACCGCGTGGGCCAGGGTGGCCTGATCGTTGGAGCTGTAGAACGAGGCCCGATGACACAGGTTCTGGAGCAGGAGCGAACTCGATTTTGAGAGCCGAGCCAGCGAGTCCGACTGGGCCAGCATGCTCAGCGCCGGATCGTAGGCTCCAATCTCGCCGTACTGTACTGCCAGTGACTGGGAGATCAGGGCATTCAGCCGGGGATCGCCGCCGTACTCTTTTTCCAGCAGGGTTTTCCCCCGGTCGAGAATCTCCCGCATGGTGATCGGGACATCACCCACCGTAGAGAAGACCAGATTGTGAAAGGCCAGCTGGGCATCGGCCCGTTTGGCCTGAAACTGGGCCTCGTCGCGCTGGCGCCGCGCTTCGAGCAGCTGCCAGATGGAGAAGGCGGTGGCACCGAGCAGGATCGCGAGCGACACGGCGGCCGCGGCCACCCCGGCCCGGTGGCGCCGGACGAACTTGGCGGCCCGATATCCCAGCGAATCGGGCCGGGCGCTGACCGGTTCATCCCGGAGATAGCGGCTCAGGTCGTCGGCGAGGGCAGCCGCGGTGGGATAGCGCTCCGCCGGATTCTTGCGCAGCGCCTTGGCCAGGATGTTGTCGAGATCGCCCAGATAGAGCCGGCGGAGCTTCTCGGGAGTGAGACCGCCAGGACTGGGCTGGCCCGGCCCGGTGACGGCGTCGCTCAAGCGAGTCGGGTCGGTGTCGACCACGGCGCGCATGTGGTCGGCCGGCGTGCGGGCCCCTTCGCTGGTGGGATGCCGGCCCGCTAACAAGCGGTACAGCATCACACCCAGACTGTATACATCGGTGGCGGCCGAGACGGTTTCGCCCAGCACCTGTTCCGGCGCGGCGTACTCCGGGGTAAAGGCCCCGACGCCCGCCTCGGTGAGGGTGGCCCGGGCCATCTCGCTGCCTCCATCGTCCAGCAGCTTGGCGATCCCGAAGTCGAGCAGCTTGGGGACCCCGTCGGCGGTCACCAGGATGTTGGACGGCTTGAGATCGCGATGAACGATGAAATTGGCGTGGGCGTGGGCCACCGCATCGAGCAACTGGCGGAACAGCTTGACCCGTTCGAGCGGAGAAAGCGCCTGCTGTTCGCAGTACTCGTCGATCGACCGGCCTTCGATCCGCTCCAGCACCAGGTAGGGCTGGCCCGCGTCGCTGACACCGGCATCCAGCAGCCGGGCAATGTTGGGGTGGGTCAGCCTGGCGAGGAGAGTCCCTTCCCGCTTGAAGCGGGCTTCACCGATCGGATCAAGCAGCGCAAGGTTGAGGAACTTGATGGCGAACTGGCCTTCGAACCGGCCATCGGTGCGGCGGGCCAGCCAGACACTTCCCATCCCGCCCCGCCCGATCGGCTCCATCAGCTGGTAGGGACCGAGCTGCTGGCCACGGGGTGAAGAAGGCCGATCCCTCATCAGCTCCTGCCGCCCCTCTTCCCCGAGGAACCCCTGGCGGTCCAGCTCGTCCTCAGCCGCCAGCAATCCCTCCAGTTCGGTCACCACCGTAGGATGGGAGATCCGCTGAGTCGCGAGGAATTTGCTGCGGGCCTCCGGCGCCAGGTCGAGGGCCCGGTCCAGCAACACCCGGAGGGTCGCCCAGTGGTCTTTGTCGAGTGATGCCATCGGCTGTCCTTGGGGGAACCACCTGAGGTCCGGAGGGGTTTCGCCTGTCTGAGAGAACGCAGAAAAGGCGGATCCGACGACATCCCGCGGTCAGGGTCCGGCCGGCTCCTCCAGAGTACGGTGCAGCAGCAACCGGGCAGTGCGCCAGTCCCGCTGAATAGTGCGCTCCGACACACCGCGAAGGGCCGCAATCTCGCCGAAGGTCAGCCCACAGAAGAAGTGCAGATCGACCAGCTGGGCCAGTTCAGGCTCCACTTTGCCGAGCTGATCGAGCGCTTCGCTCAACTCGTCCAGATCGGTCTTTACACTGCGGGGATCCGCGGCTTCCAGCCCGTTGTTGCGGGTGATGTGAAACTCACCGCCCCGCTTCTTGGCCTGGCGCCGGCGGGCGTAGTCCACAATCAGCCCCCGCATCGCCCGCGAAGCGTATCCCAGGAACCGGGCCCGGTCGGGGAACTGCAGATCACCGCGGTTGGCGATGCTGAGATAGGCCTCGTGCAGCAGGGTGGTCGCACCGAGTGTGAAGCCCGACCCCTGATGGCTCAGGTGCCGCTCCGCCAGTGAATGCAGCTCGCGATAGAGGGTGGTGAACAGCTCATCCGCCGCCCGGCTGTCGACCGGGGTCTGGGAGGGATTGGGGTTTTCCGGAGTATCAGACGTCACGGCGGCCAGGCTGGATATTCACCCTAGAGAATATGGGGACTGGGGACCCGCTCCGAAAGCATCCCGTGGGTGGAGGATGGTTTGGGGGTAGGGATAGTTCGTTAACAGCATTACACGAAGAACACGAAGCGGCACGAAGGGTTCAGTCTATATGCCAGCTTTCGTTGCTCGCGCCACGTTCGATATTCTTGGTGAACTTATCGTATGGATGGCTTCGGTTGGAACCCATTCTTGGCCTACGATAAGTTCAGAATGCGGTCGTGGAGCGACGAAGGTCGTACGGCTCGTGAACCCTCCGTGCTCCTTCGTGTTCTCCGTGTGAGGCTGTTACGGATTGTGCATATAGAGAATCCAGCCACAGTCGACGAACCAACCCGCTATCATCTCCAGTAGTCGCCACAGAGATGGAAACGATGACTATTCAGCTTCCCTCCACCGCTAACGCCCCGCTCGAACCGGTGACGCCGGGAACCTACGGCGTGGCACCGGAAGGCTATCGCCTGCCGGCAGGAACCCACGTCGGCACCGTACGTTTGCAGGTGGCCGATCTGGCCGGTTCACTCGAGTGGTACCAGCGAGTCCTTGGCTTCCGGGTGCTGGCCGAGACCGGCACCCTGGCCACGCTCGGTACTGACGGTGCGGCCCGGCCATTGATCGAGCTCAACCAGAAGAGCGGCGCCAGCCCGGCCCGGCGCCGGGGACAGCTGGGTCTCTTCCACTACGCCATCCTGCTGCCCGATCGCGCTTCGCTGGGAAGATTCCTGACCCACCTGGCGAGCCATTCAATTCCCCTGGGCGCCTCGGATCACATCGTGAGCGAAGCACTGTACCTGCATGACCCTGACGGGCTCGGTATCGAAGTGTATGCCGACCGGCCTCGCCGCGAGTGGCACCGGCGCGGGCCCGAAGTCGTCTTTGCCACCGACCCACTCAACAGCCGCGAGGTGATCAACGCCGGTGGCGGCACGCCGTGGACCGGCATGCCCGCCGGCACGGTGATCGGTCATGTGCACCTGCATGTAGGAGAGCTGGAGCTGGCCGGCGAGTTCTACCACAATGGCCTGGGGCTGGATGTGATGGGCTGGAACTATCCCGGCGCGCTCTTCCTCGCGGCCGGCGGGTATCACCATCATCTGGGAGTGAACATCTGGGCCGGAAAGGACGCAGTGCCTCCCGGCCCCAACGACGCGCGGTTACTGGAGTGGGAGTTGATCCTTCCCGGTACCGACCAGGTCAATGCATCGGCAGAAGCGATGATCAGCGCCGGTCACCCAGTGGAGCGAGACGGCGAGGGGTGGTCGATCGCCGATCCGTGGGGTACCCGGCTGCGGGTCAGGTAGTCTGGGACACCTCACCCGCGGCCTGCGGCAGGGTGACCCGCACCGGAGCTGGCAGCTCCAGATCGCTCCAATAGTCGTGGATCCGATCCAGCAGATGCTCGGTGACCTCCTGCCCTCTCGCGATCAGCAGAGTACCATCACCCGCCCTCACATCGTCCACGAACTCCATCCCCAACTCCGCGTCGTGCAACCGGATTTCCCGGACCATCCGATGATGCTGAACCCCGACGACCGAGACCAGATCGCTGAGCACATCGGGATCGTACCATCCCTCCCGGGCCCGCAGTCGGGCCACCGCCTCGCCGGGGCCCAGCCCGCGGGAGCCCAGCCAATCGAAATCCAGTACGGCCCGAAGCAGCCGCGCCCCAAGCGGGATGCCGGTGCCCTCGACCGTCTGGGATGAATCAGGGGAAACGAATCGGTAATTCAGGGCGATGAGGATCTCACGGATTTCATCGAGGCGGGGAATCTCCCGAAGCAGCGTGAGGGCGATGCCGGGGAGGCCGCGGATCAGCTCTGCCTCTTCATCATTCAGATCGGAACCGGCGGCGTAGTGCTCCGCCACCTCCGGTGGAAGGGTCAGCACTCCGATCTGTGACAACATCGCGGCCATTTCCAGCTGCCAGCGGTCCCGGAAGCCGATCATTGCAGCAATTTCCCCGATGATGCGCCGAGCCCGGACCGCCCGGCCGAACGCCGCCGGCTGAGCCAGGGCCAGCAGGTCGATCAAGGCCTGCACGCTCCCGCGCAGGGTCTGCTCCAGCAGATCCCGCTGGGCCGTCACCAGCCGGTGCTGCTCGACGCCCAGGTCGAGCACCCCTTTGAGCAGGTCGGGAGAACAGGGCTTGGTGAGCAACTGGAACACGTGGCCTTCGTTAACCGCCCGGGTGGCGGACCGCACGTCGGCGTACCCGGTGAGGAGAATCCGGCAGGCGTCGGGCGCAATCCGGCTGGCCGCGGTGAGCAAACTGATGCCATCCAGTCCCGGCATCCGGAGGTCCGACACGATCACGGCAAAGTCCTGATCGGTCCGAAGCAGGTCGATTCCGGCCGGGCCGCCGGTGGCGGTCACCACCTGGTACTCCCGTCGCAGCACCCGGGCCAGTCCTTCCAGCAGTTGCGGCTCGTCATCGACGAAGAGCACGCGGGGTTTGGGCCCGGTCATCGGGTGGCCTGGGTGAGGAGGACTCGCCACTCGGCCAGCCGGTCAGGGCCGCCCAGAGTATCGAGAAGTTCCGGGGCGATGCAGAGCGGAGCACCTCCCCGGGCTTCATTGACCAAAGCATCGGCCACCTGCGTGGCGGCGGCAATGCGGCGACCTTCTTCGGGCAGCTGCTCCGAGGTGTGGTGATGGGCCACCGCTTCGACCACCACGTGGGGCAATCCCCAGAGGCCCAGGAGATAGGCCCCGACTTCGGCGTGGGTGACACCCCGGACTTCCCGTTCGATCGAGTGCAGCGGCCGCTGCTCCCGGCGGCTCCGCTCCAGATCAGCCTGGAACTCCCCTCCGGGACGCCCGGCCAGGATCAGCTTACCCACGTCATGCAGCAGTCCGGCGGTAAGCACCGCATCCACCTCGGCGCGGGTTTCGACCATCTCCTGCGCCAGGGCCGCGACCGCCAGCGCGTGTTCCTGTTCCTGCTCCAGCGCCAGTCCGCGACCGGCCACATGGCCGCCCCCGAAGATCTCATGGGCCAGCGCCAGCGACCGAATTCGGCCGGCCCCCAGCAGTGCCACCGCCTGACTGATGCTGCTGACTTCTCTGGGAGGCCCGAAGAACGCTGAGTTGACCAGCTGCAGCAGCTTGGCGGTGAGCGCGGCGTCCCGCTGAATCACGGCGGCGATGTCATCCACGCTGGTAGAGGCCGACCGGAGGGCGATGCCCAGGGCGACGTAGGTGCCCGGGGCCGGTGGCAGGGTATCGACGGTGCCAACCATCTCTCGGAGGGAAGAGCTGCCTAACAAATCACGAAGGGAACAGGCCCGGTCGATGATACTGCAGAGCACCGGACCGGCACACGGCTTCATGATGAACTGGTGGGCCACCGGAATGGCCCGGGCCGCGGCCTCGTCGTCGGTCTGGCCCGACAACACCATCCGGATAACCGCCGGCCAGCGCCGGGCGACCTGCTCCAGCAGGGCGGCCCCGTCAATGCCGGGCATGCGCATGTCGGTGACCACAACATCGGGTTGCCACTCCGCCAGTTCCTCCAGCGCAGCCTGACCGCCGATCGCGAAGCGGGTCTCCCAGCTGCGGCGCATGGCATGCAGCATCCGGCGGAGGCCGTCGAGAATCTTGGATTCGTCATCCACGAAGAGGACCCGGCGCATTTATCCCTCCGGGCCCAGGGTGTCGGCCGGATGGAGCGGCAACCGGACCAGGAAGGTGCTGCCGGCGCCCCACTGGGTCCGGAAAGTCAGCGTCCCCCGGTGCTTGACGACGATGTCTCGCGAGATCGCCAGTCCCTGGCCGGTTCCCCGCCCAACCTCTTTGGTGGTGAAGAAGGGCTCGAAAATCTTCGGCTGGGTCGCTTCCGGAATGCCCGTGCCGGTATCGCTGACGGCGATTTCCACGATCTCATCTTGATGGGTCGTGCTGATTGTGATGGTACCCCGCTGCCCGCCCCGATCAGCGATGGCGTGGGCCGCATTGACGATCAGATTCAGCACCACCTGCTGGATTTCGCCCGGCCGACAGGGGACCGGAGGCAGTTCGGGATCGAGCTGGAATACCAGCTCGGCCAAATACTTCCATTCGTTGCGGGAAACCGTCGCGGTGTTGTGCAGCAGGTGATTCAGGTCGATGGGCACCAGATCGTCGCCGCCCGGGTGGGAGAATTCCTTCATCGCCCGGACCAGCCCGGTCACTCGTTCCACTCCATCCAGCGCCTGGGTCACGGCCCGGGGGATTTCGGCCAGAAGGAAATCGGCATCGACCGCGGTGAAGTCATCCCGGGCTGCCTGCAACGCCTGTGGCAGCAGCGCAGGATCGGGTTGCTCGATCAGGGCCCGGTGGGAAGCGATCAGCCGGTTCAGATCGGTGAAGCTTTCGGAGATGAACCGCAAGTTGTCTCCCACGTACTGGGTGGGGGTGTTGATTTCGTGGGCAATGCCCGCCGCCAGCTGGCCCAGGGCTTCGATCTTCTGGGCCTGCAGCAGTTGATGCTCCAGTACCCGCCGCTCAGTCACGTCCATCACCACCCCGAACATCCGGATGGCTTTGCCGTCTTCGTCGAACTGGAACTGCCCCCGTGCCATCACCCAGCGAATGGTGCCGTCAGGCCAGACGATCCGATGAACCTGCAGGTACTCGGCGCGGGAGGTGAGCGCGGCCGTGATCGCCACACCGACCTGGTGGCGATCCTCCGGATGCACCATCTGGAGGAAGGTCTCGTAGGTGCCGTCGAAAAGCGGGACGCCGAAGATCTCCAGGGCATGCCCCTGCCATGCGATCTGACCGGCTTCGATATCCCAGTCCCATACTCCGAGGCGGGAGGCATCCATGGCGGAACGAAACCGCTTCTCGCTGGCGGCAAGCGCCTGCAGCGTCTCGGTCCGTTGTTCCAGCAGGAGCCGGTGCGAGTCCAGGGCCCGGACCCGGGACAGCGCGGCCGCAAACATCCCCGAGACCAGTTCCAGCGAACGGACATCGGATTGGGAGAACCGGGCCGGCTTGCCGGCCTGGGCCAGCACGACTCCAACAGCCCGTTCACCCTCCAGCAAAGGCACGGCGATCATCTCGGGCCCAAGCCCGCTGAGATCTCCGTTCTCCACGTCGCTGCGAAGCAGTTTCCGGGTCGCGAAACAACGGCCGGCCATCCCGTCGCCCCCGACTACCGACTCTACACTGGAGACCAGGGGTGTCTCGCAAGACTGGTGCAAGCGGCCATCGGCCAGGATCACCGCGAAGCTGCCGGAACCGAGCACCTGGGAGAGTTCACTGGCAAACCGGCGGGTGAGCTCATCGGGGTCCAGACTGGGGGCCCCGATGATCTCCTGCAGGTGGATCGTACGGATCAGCCGGTCCTCTTCCGAGCGAGGCGCGAAGGGCAGCCGGGTTCCGGTGGCGAGCATGCAGGTGTCCCCTGGTATCCCAATGAGAGGGCTCACCTCCGGCTATCGCCACGGCCTCACAAGAAATCATGAGGATTGAATGACAACCCGGCGCCGAGCGGGTCGGGCCGGTTACTTCTGAAAGACCCCGAACCCGAAGTAACAGGGATCGTCCTTGCACTGGGTCATGGTGATCTCGATCGTATAGCGGCCTGACTGTCGGGGCTTGAACGAGATCACCGGCGTATCGTCGGCCTTTTCATCCCGCTCTACCACGTGGTCGTCGGTGTCCTTGAGCTGGATATCCACGTCCTGGCAGTCGTTGTCGCAGGCACCGGTGATGATGTAGTCGGTGCCCTTGTCGAAACTGAAGGTCCAGGAGTCCATCCGCCGGTTCTGCAGTTTCCCCATCACATAGTTCCGCAGAAACCAGTCGTTCGAGTTCTTGGCAACCGTCCGGTAGTGCGACTGCAACTGATCCCAGACCTGCTGGGCGTAGCTCTGGGCCGAAAGTGTGGCCGGGGTGAGCAACAAGGCGCCGGCCAAGGCGAGCAGGTTTCGGGGATTCATGGGGTCCTCGGAATTGGAAGGAATCGCGGCAGTCTTGCCGGGTCAGGACTTCAGGCCGCACATTAGGCCGTCACCCTCACCACCCTCTCACCCCTCTCTCACTCGGCGCGGATGTACCGACTCCGCACGTTGGGCACACTCGACCTGCGGGATCCCGCCGGCAATCCGGTGACCGGCCTGCTGCAGCAGCCGAGCCGGCTGGGATTGCTCATCTATCTGGCGGCCGCCAGAGGCGATGGCTTTCTCCGGCGGGACCACCTGTTGCCGCTGTTCTGGCCCGAACTGGACGAGACCCGAGGCCGGGCCGCCCTGAGCCAGGCGCTCCATGTCATCCGCCGGGCTCATGGTCAGGGCGTGATCGTGACCCGGGGGACCGAAGAGCTGCGGCTGGACCGGGACCTGATCTGGGCCGACGTGCACCAGTTCATGGAGGCGACCGACGCCTCCTCCTGGGAAGCGGCCGACCGGCTCTACACCGGCGAATTCCTCCCCAGTTTTCATCTGTCGGATGCTCCCGAGTTCGAGCAATGGCTGGAGACCACTCGCGGGGTGCTGCGGGAGCGGGCTCGCACCGGCGCGATTCGATTGGCAGGCAAAGCCACGACAGATGGCCGGCTGGAAGAGGCGGTGCACTGGGCCAGGCGGGCGGTGGCGCTGGCTCCCCTGGATGAAGCCGCAACCCATCGACTCATGGAAGCGCTGGCGGCCTCGGGCGATCGTGCCGCGGCGGTCCAGGCGTACGAAGAGTTTGCCGAGATGCTGGATCGCGAACTGCAACTCTCGCCCCTGCCGGAGACCCGGGCGCTGCTGGAGAAACTTCGAGTCGCCTCCAGCCCGGTTCGGAGCCAGAGCCAACCGGTAGATTCACCATCCATTGAATCAAGGGTAGAGCCACCCCGGATCAGTCCTCTCGAGAAACCGCGGTCACGGCTGCGACTGGCGGGACTCACCCTGCTGGCGCTACTGCTTCCGGTGACCGGTCTCTTCTTCCTCGGTGCCGGAGTTCACCGGGCCAGTGGGAGACAGTATCCCCGGGTCGCGGTCTTTCCTTTCGTCGTGCGGGGCGACACCGTGCTGTCCTATCTATCCGAAGGAATGGTGGAGCTGGTCAGCACCAAGCTGGAAGCGATTGGCCCGGTCCGCACCGTAGATCCCGGAACTCTATTGACCCGGATCAACCGGATCCCGGGCGGAGCAGGCCAGGATGATCCGCGGGCCCTGGCCCAACTGGCCGCAGAGCTGGACGCCGACCTCTTCGTAGTTGGGAGAATCGTGAGCCTGGGGCCGGGCGTCTCGCTCTCGCTCTCACTGTACGATCGCAAAGGCGAGCGACAAACCATCGTCAGCACCGATGCGCCGGCCGATACTGCGCTGCCGGCCGCGGTCGATCGGGCCGTGACTGAACTGGCCGCCTCCCGCTGGAGTGCCCCGGCCGAGCGGCTGGAGCGCCTGGCCATCGGGTCGACCAAGGTTCAGCCGGCGCTCAAGGCCTATCTCGAGGGTGCCCGGCTGTTTCGGGCGGGGGACTACGGCAGAGCCCGCGACGCCTTTCATACCGCCATCGAAAACGACTCGCTCTACGCCATCGCCTGGTACCGCTTGAGTACCACCGCCGGGTGGCTGGGTGACAACGACGATTACCTGCGTGGTGCTCGGCGAGCCGGCGAACTGTCTCACCGGCTGAGCGATCGCGACCGACGGCTGGTACAAGCCCATCGAGCCTATGTCGACGGCAGGGTGGAAGAGTCCGAGGACCTCTATCGGGGCCTGGTGGCGGAGTACCCCGATGATGCCGAAGCGTGGTACCAACTCGGCGAGGTGCTGTTCCACACCAGCGCTCAGCGGGGCCGGCCGATTGAGGCGGCCGCTCCGGCGTTTGCCCACGCCGAGGAACTCATCGGCGGCTCGTCAGAAGCAATAGGACATCTGGTACAGCTGGCAGTGCTGGATCACGATGAGACCGCCGCCGATTCGCTGCTGGACCGTCTGCTACCGCTGTACCCGCCGGGCGAGCCTCGACGGATCTACAACCGGCTCCTGGTCGCGGTGCTGCACGACAACAAGGGTCCCCGCCGGGCCATCCTGTCTGAACTGCATCAGGCCAACGGTACCACGCTGTGGATCGCAGCCCAGGCGGTGGCGACCTACACCAATGACTTTGAAACCGCCGATACCCTCCTCACCTGGCTGAGCCAGCCGGGATACTCCACCAGCTATCGGGTCCTGGCCCTCGGCCTCAAGCTCGAACTGCGGCTCGCCGCCGGCCGCTGGGCCGAAGCCCGGCAGCTGACCCGGCGAATCGCCGAACTGGACCCCGCAACCGCGAGCGAATGGCTGGCGGCCTGTGATGCTTTTCCCGGGGTGGTGCTGGATTCGTTGGAGACGAAACAGGCGAGATTGGCGTTGCAGCAGTGGGGCCGTCCGCCCGGAGGTGTCGCCGGGGTAGACAGCCCCGAGGGCTGGCCCCAGCTCCATGCTGCGCTGCGGGACTACTACATCGGGCTGCTTGACCTCGCGGCCGGCGATTCGGTGGCACTCGCCGGTGCACTGGGGCGGCTGGACCAGGCAGAAGAGCGGTCCGAAAACCTCCGTCACGCAGGACTGGCCGAGAATCTTCGCGCCGCCAAAGCCCTCCGCGCCGGCCAGCATGAGTTGGCGCTCTCGACCCTGGAACAACTCGCTGGACCGGATCGGAAAGGCTTGTCCCTGCCCGGACTGACCCCGGCCGACGAGCGGTTTCGCCGGGCCGGCATCCTCACGGCCCTGCACCGCAACGCGGATGCCCTGGGGTACTACCGTTCCTTCCGGGTGATCTTCGAAGGCGATCTGCGCTTCCGTGGACTGGGTTTGCTCAATGAGGCAAAGACCCTGGAAGCGCTAGGCCAGCCGGCTCAGGCCCGGGATGCCTATCAGACCTTCCTCGATGTCTGGTCCGGCAGTGATCCTCGCTTTGAGCCGATGCTGAAAGTGGCCAGAGCCAGGGCGGCGGAGCTGGGCCGCACCGAAGTGCGTTGACCCGGAGCCATTCCCAATGATTCCCAACAGATTGGGAAGGCTCACTCCCAATTGGGAAGTTTTGTGAATCTCGCAGGCCGGAAAACCAGCCCGGCTCCTACCTCGAACTGATTCCGCCACAATCGTTTAGGGCCCTCCTCGACAGCCGAAGCTCGAGTTGGCACCCCGTCTGCCTTACCAGTGGTCAACCGCGATATCCGCGATCAACGACCGGACACTACTGGCGAGGATGACATGTCGGACACCACCAAGGCTCAGCAAGAGTTTGAGACCCTGCTTTCTCCCGTGATGCCGGCGGCCTATCGCGCGGCGCTGCACTTCACCCGGAGCCCGTCCGATGCCGAGGATGCGGTCCAGCAGGCCGGTTTCCAGGCCTGGCGCGCCTTCGGCACTTTCGAGCGGGGCACCAACTTCCGGGCCTGGTTCCTTCGCATCGTCGTCAACGTCTGCCGCTCCGAGTTTCGCCGGCAGTCGCGCACCCCAATGGCCCTCGCCTTTGACGATCCCGGCGCGGAAGGACTGCCGCTCTCTGACGTTCTCACCGATGACGCCGAGCTCTCGCCCGAGGCTCGCACTATTCAGGGTCTGGACGCCGCTGAAATTCAGGCCGCGCTGCTGAGTCTGCCCGAAGAATACCGCACGGTGGCGACCCTCTACTTTGTGGACGACCTCTCCTACCAGGAGATCGCCGAGACCGTGGGCCGGCCGATCGGCACGGTGCGGTCGCGGCTCCACCGCGGCCGGCGGATGCTGATGCAGCAGCTGTGGGCCCTGGCGGAAGAGCGCGGGATCGTGAAGGCCAACGCGGATGTAGACGAGGAAGACTTCAGCGAGTTCTTTGCCGAGGAAACTCGGCGGGTGGCCTGAGGCGAGACCTCAGCGTCGCGGATCGAACAGGATACTCCAGGCGTCGGCGCGCTGTTCATGGATAATCAGAACAGCGCGCTTGCCATCTTCAGTGATGTCTCCCACTTCACTCCCCGGCCGGAAGGCGGCGAGCTGAGTGGCTTTCATCCCGGTTGCGTCGAGGGCAAAGATCCGGCTGGAGTCGGCGTAGAACCCCGCGTCAATCACGAAGACCCGTTTGCCGTCCTCCGACCAGCCCACCGGATCCAGCAGCCCGTTCCAGATCCGGGTGAGCGAAGAATCGGCCAGGTTCAGCACAAACACGCCCTGCTTTCCTTCACCCTGATTCCACGAGAAGGCGACCCGTTTGCCTTCGGGAGAGAGCCGGGGCCAGAACATCCAACCAGTGGTATCCACTCCAGCCGCCCGTCGAAAGGGACCGTGGGGGAGCACGAAGGTCTGCAGGCTCCGGTTGCCGAGACGAGAAACCATGACGGTCGAGTCATCCAGCCACTCGGGGGTATCTCCGACTGAGTCGAGCCCGAAACGCTCAGGCGGACGGCCATTGAGCGGCCAGACAGTAAGCCCCCGGCGAGTTCCCGAGACCGCTGCGGAGATCAAAAGCCGATCTCCCGATCGGGACCACGACATGCCGCCATCCGACTGCAACCGCCCCAGTTCCCGCGGGGGCGATCCATCGAGCGGAAGCAGCTGCAGGCTGAGGTCCTCCGATTCGTAGCGCTCCACCGCCAGGAAGCGATTGTCGGGCGAAAGCCGGACGTCCTCGTAGGCGGCCGATCCGGCGGTAAGCATGTGAGGCGCCTTGCCCTGGCGGTGCTGCTCCAGATCGACCAGCGCGATGTTGGACCAATCCTGTCGCTGGGTGTAGACCAGCCGCCGTCCGTCGGCCGAGAGCGAAGGGGCCGGGGCGAAGATGTCGTAGGTCCCCAGGCTTCCTCCGGTAAGGCCGGCCCGAATTACTTCCGGCGGAGCTGCGGCAAGGCCCCTGTGGTCGAGCGGGAGTCGCATGAGATCCCGCACCCGTCCGTGGGTACGGAGGTAAAAGAGGGCCTGACCGTTGGCATCCCATCCGGGCACCCCAACCATCAGGGTGTCCTCCAGCACCACCACCGGGCGAAGGCCCCGGGCCGGGGTCACCCAGATGCGGCCGGCCTGGCCGGCCTGACGAATGGCTCCCCAGGCCAGCCGTTCTCCATCGGGCGACCAGGTCGGCAGACTGTACCACCAGCCCATTTCCAGTTGAGTCAACGCGGAATCGCCGGTCGTGAAGTCCCGGATGCTGACTAGCCCAAGGCCCTGTCGCACGGTGGCCAGGCGATCGCCCGACGGCGAAAGCGCAGCCCAGAGCTGAACCGGGAGATCTCTGGGCGACCCGCCCAGCCGGGCCACTCGCCGCACAAACGAAACGTTGGTGTCCACCACGAAGCAGCGTACTTCCGAGCCGTCGCCCGACCAGGTGGGATAGTCGAGCCGGGGACCGGCCGAGAGCTGAATCGCCTGCCCGCCCCGCAGATCCTGCAGCATCAGGAGATTCTGTCCCCCGCTGTCGGCCACGAAGGCGAGCAGCTGGCCGTCGGGCGACAAGGCGGCCGCCGTCACCTGACCGGAGAAGGTGATCTGCCGCTGCACCCCGCTCATGCCGATCCCCTGTGGGCGGCGGGTCAAGAGTGCAACCGCCGCCAGTCCGGCGACCGCCACTCCCGCCGCTATTATCGGAAGCCAGCGACGCCAGCTCCCCTGCCGCACCGGCATCACCGAGGTGGGAGTACTGCCTCCACTGGGAGTAAGCAGAGGCTCCAGCTGTCGCAGCAGCTCGTCGGCACTCTGCCAGCGATTGTCGGCCGACTTGGCCAGACAGCGATCGATAATGGCGGCGAGCGCAGGAGAGAGATCGGGCCGCCGCTCGAGCAGTGGCGGCGGCGTCTCCAGCACGTGGGCCGTGAGGATGGCCTGTGCGGTAGGACGATCAAAAGGCGGGTGGCCGGTCAGCAATTCATAGGCGACGACACCCAGCGCATAGAGATCCACCCGGTGATCCAGGTCGGGCGACGCAGTGGCCTGCTCCGGAGCCATATATGCCGGGGTGCCCAGCGCGACCCCAATGGTCAGCTCCCTCGGCTCCAGAGTCGCGGCGCTCACCGCCTTGGCCACCCCGAAGTCGGTCACCAGCGCGTGGCGGCCGGCCAACAGGATGTTGTCAGGCTTGATGTCCCGGTGCACGATCCCTTTGGCATGGGCGTACGCCAGCGCATCCGCTACATCACCCAGGATCCGGATCGCATCGTGGACCGGAACTCGTCCTTCCCGAACCAGTCGTACCCGGAGCGATTCCCCCTCGATGTAGGGCATGACCAGATACAGGTTGCCACTCAGCTCACCGGAATCGAGCAGGGGCACGATGTGGGGGTGCTGCAACCGGGCGGCGATCTCGATTTCACGAAGAAAACGTTCGGCCGCGATGGTGGGACTGTACTCCGGGCGGAGCAGCTTGATGGCAACCTGACGCCGGTGGCGGGTGTCCTCGGCGAGGTAAACTGCCGCCATGCTCCCGCCACCAAGCTCCCGCTGGAGGTTGAAACGGGAACCGAGAAGCTTCTGCAGTTCGCTCAGCGTGAGGCTCATGGGGGTGCTGCAGGATAGGCAGATCCGGACGGAGCAACCAGCCCCGGTGCTGCCGCTGCTGTCAGCGGGGGGACCTGGCCGGTTCGATGAGCCAGCCGTCCGCCCGAATCTCGCGGCGAAGCAGCACCGCGAAGTCTCCGTCGGGAGCAATGTCCTCGACCCGTACTTCAGGCGGAAATGACATGAGGCTGCGGAGTGGACCCCCGTCGGCCGGCGCCGCCAACACCCGGATGGTATCGCGGTAAAACGGGCTGCTGACGAGATAGATCGATCGACCGTCGGCCGACCAGCGCGCCGGGACATATTGACCATCGATCAAGGGACGCATCGAGTGGTCGCTCAACGAATAGAGGTACACGCCCTGGACTTTGCCCGGGCGGTTCCAGACCAGTGCCAGCCGGCGACCGTCGGGTGAGGCCCGTTGCCAGAGCATCCACCCACTCGAGTCGACCGGAAGATCCTCGACCGTCCGGGTGTGGGGCCGCAGCAGCCGGAGCCGGCGATTCCCCGGACCCGGTGTCACCAGGGTCGAATCATCCAGCCAATCCGGTGAGTCACCCACCTGACGGTAGAAGTAGGTTCTGGCTTCCGGTTGATCCAACCCGATGATTCTAAGGCCCAGCCCGCTGTCGGGATCGGAAACCACCAGGGCAATCCGATTCTGGTCCTGCGACCAGGCGAGGCCAAACCAGGGAGGGATCCGGGCCACCGCACGGGGACCCGATCCGTCAAGCGGCAGCAGCTGCAGGTTGGCCCCGTCGACGTCGGTCTGCACCAGGGCCAGGGTCCGGCCATCACTGGAGAGACGGGCCGCATGATAGTTAGCGGTACCGTGGGTCAGATACCTGGTGTCGGGGTGGGCCGGATCCATCGAGGCGAGTTCGATGTTGGACCAGTTCTGCCATCTGGTATAGAACATCGCTCCGGTGCCGGCGACACTCACCGGAGCGAAGAAGGCGGTGAAGGCCCGGTTGGATCCGCCGGCGACACCCGATTCCACCAGGATGGCAGCTCCCCCGGCATTGCCGTTGGGGTCCAGCGGAAGCCGGTAAAGATCGGTCACGTCACCCGAAGCTCGCAGGAACAGCAGTGCAGAGAGCCCATCCCACACCGGGCAGCCGATCGGCACCGAATCCTGATAGATGGTTCGGGGACTCAGCCTCGTGGCGGACGAGATCATGATCCGGGTTCGGCCGTTACTCTCGTTCTCGGTGGCCCACGCGATTCGAGCTGCGTCGGGCGACCAGCCCGGGGGGCTCTGCCAGTACCCCGAATCGGTTACCGCCGTCAGACTGTCGCCGGTTACCAGGTCGCGGACCACCAACGGAGAGCGTGACATCGACGACGAGCTGGGCGCCGCGGTCGCCACCTTGCGGCCATCCGGCGACAAGGTAGACCAGCCGGAGGCCTGGATGGTCTTCCCCTCCCCGCCGACTGCCGGGACCTCGCGGAGATAGGCCCGGCGATCCTCGATAGAGGAGAACCGCACGCTTTGCCCATCGCCGGACCAATTGATCAGGGTGAAATGGGCCCCTTCCGCAATCCGGCGGGGCGGGCCGCCCCGCAATGATTGCACCTGCAATGAGGTTCGTCCGGCACTCTCGGCGGCGAACGCCACCGACTCGCCATCGGGCGAGATCGCCCCCGAGACCACCTGGCCCGAGAAGGTCACCGGACGTTGGCGGTTGAGTCCCGGTGCGGTCGTTTTCCCGGCGTAGAGTGCCAGACCCGCTGCGGTCACCAATGCGAGCACCCCCAGAACCGGAGCACCGCGCTGGAGCAGCTGCAGCGGCCTCACCCCGGTCGGAGTTGCTACCCCGCCGCCCAGCGGCTCCAGGGCCCGGGCCACACTCTCGGCCCTGTCCCAGCGATCGTCCGGCTGCTTGGCCAGCAGCTTCATGATGACCGGACTCAGACCCGGAGGCAGATCCTTGCGGTGGCTCTCCAGCGGTGCCGGCTCATCCAGCATGTGGGCCGCGAGAACAGCTTGAGCGGTGGGTCCGGAGAACGGAGGCTCGCCGGCCAACAACTCGTAACCCATCACCCCGAGAGCGTAGAGATCGACCCGATGATCCTGCGCCGGATCTCCACCCGCCTGTTCCGGAGCCATGTAGATCGGAGTTCCGATAGCCTGGCCCTGAGTCAGACCTGAGGGGTCGGTCGCGCCAACCTCCCGCTCGGGGCGACCGCCTGCAGCAATCGCCTTGGCCACCCCGAAGTCGGCGACCAGCGCATGCCGCCCAGCCAGGAGAATGTTGTCCGGCTTGATGTCGCGGTGGATGATCCCTCGGCCGTGGGCGTAGGCCAGGGCATCGGCGACCTGGGTGAGGATTCGAATCGCGGCGGCGGGAGCCAGCCGGCCTTCGCGCTGAAGCCGGGTCCTGAGCGACTCGCCATCAATGAACGGCATCACCAGGAACAGATGCCCCCCAGCCTCCCCCGAGTCGAGCAGGGGAACGATGTGGGGATGCTGCAGCCCTGCGGCGATCTCGATTTCCCGAAGAAAGCGTTGGGCCGCCGCGGCCGTTGCATACCCCGGGCGCAGCACTTTGATCGCCACCTGGCGCTGATGCCGGGTGTCTTCGGCCAGAAACACCATGGCCATCACGCCGCCACCCAGCTCGCGACGGAGCTGGTAGCGGGGCAACAGTGTCTGCAGTTCGCTCTGAGAAAAGTTCATCGCGGATGGATGACCCACGCGTCCGAACGATGCTGCCCCATCAGAAGCAGCACCCGGCTCCCATCGGCGCTGACATCCTCGACCTCGAAGCCGGCGGGAAAGATCCCCAGCTCCCGAAGGGGTCCCCCCTCGCGGGGAAGCGCCACCAGGACGGCCGAATCGGACAGGGCCGAGATATCCTGAGCGAAGAGGACCTCATTATCCTGGGACCATGCCACCGGCATCATGATCGCGTTCAACAGCTGCCGGTCGGATGCGTCGGACATCCGCACCGCATGAAGGCTCTGCCCATTGCCCTTGCCGGGATTCCAGGCGTACGCCACATAGCGCCCATCACGAGAGGTCACCGGCCACAACATCCAGCCGGAAGTATCAACCCCTGGAAGAAGTTGCGGCGTTCCACCTCGCAGTGGCAGCAACTGCAGGGTCCGATTCCCCGCCCGCGGCGCGACGACCGTGGAATCATTCAACCAGGCCGGAGAACCTCCAATCGAAGGGTAGTACCGGGTCTGAGCGGTGAGATCGGAAGTCGAGAATATTTTGACTCCCAACCCGCTGTCGGGAGTCGAGACCTGGACCATGACCTTCTGGCCGTCCAGTGACCAGCTGAGGCTGAGCGGATCGGATACCTCGCCGAGATCCTGGGCCTCGCCTCCGCTGACCGGGATCACCCGGACCGTTCCCCCGACCGTCTGCAGCCGGACCACTGCCAGCCGGCGGCCGTCGGGCGAGAGTCTGCCGTAAATGTGCTGCGCCGAGCCGGTAGTGAGCGGGATCGGAGCAGCGCCACGCTTCCAATCGGCGAGCGAGATCATTCCGATGTTGGACCACTCGTGGCGCTGGGTGTAGACCACCTGTGATCCGTCGGCGGTGACCGAAACCGGATCGGGAAACGACGCAATGAAAGAAGGGGTCCCGATCGAAAGCCCGGCCCGCACCAGTCGGGGCTGAGCCGCCGCCTCACCGCTCGGCTTGAGATCGAGGTGGTAGAGGTCGACCAGACCACTCGGGCCGCGGAGATAGTAGAGCGCCATCTTCCGGCCATCCCACGAGGGCGCCCCGACCGCGACGGTATCATCCAGTACCACCTCCTGGTGCAGGTCAGTGGCCGAAACCACGATGATCCGGCCGCGAGTGCCCCGTTGTCCGAACTCCGCAAAGGCGACCCAGCGTCCATCGAGAGACCAGGCCGGAGGGCTGTACCACCAGCCGGTCTCCATCGGCGCGGTTCGCTCGGTGCCCGTCGCAGTATTCCGAAAACGCAGAAAGTCCTTTCCCTGGGGCAGATCGAACATCATGGTCCCATCAGGGGATGGAATCGTCCAGGGAGCCACTCGGATGGACCGGGTCGCACCACCCAGCCGCGGTACCACCTGCAGAAAGCTGGCGCCACCGGTGCTCATGAAGGTCCGGATTTCCGAGCCGTCGCTCGACCAGCTGATGTGCCCGATCCGCGACGCGCTGTTCAAACGAATCGCCCGGCCTCCCCTCCTCTCCTGTACCATGAGATGAGCGGTACCGGCACTTTCGGCCACGAAGGCGAGGAACTGCCCGTCCGGCGAAATGGCGGAGGCTTTCACCGAACCGTTAAAAGTGATCTGGCTTTCGCTCAGGTCCTGGGCCGGCGGCTCCCTGCGGGTCAGATACGCCACCAGGCCCAGGCCGCCCAGGACAACGACAAGCGGAACCAGCCACATCATCGAGCTGACCGGTGCCACCGGGGTCACACTGGCCGGAGTGCTGCCACCGCTGGGGGTGGCCAGCGGTTCCAGCTGGCGCACCAGCTCATCGGCCCGCTGCCAGCGATCTTCCCGGGACTTGGCCAGACAGCGATCAATGAGGACGGCCAGCGCCGGCGGGGTATCGGGCCGCGCTTCGGTCACCGGCGGAGGGGCGTCCAGCACCTGGGCCGCGAGGATCGACTGAGTGGTGGGCCCTTCGAACGGGACCTTCCCGGTGAGGAGCTCGAATCCCACTACGCCGAGGGCGTAGAGGTCCACCCGCTGATCGAGGTCCGGTTCGGCCAATGCCTGTTCCGGCGCCATGTACGCCGGCGTGCCGATCGCGAGGCCCTGGGTCAGGACCGCCGAGTCGGTCGCCCCGGCATCGGGCTCGAAACGGTTGCCTGCGGCGATCGCTTTGGCCACTCCAAAATCGGCAACCAGGGCGTGGCGGCCCGCCAACAGAATGTTGTCAGGCTTGATATCCCGGTGAACCACGCCTTTTTCATGGGCGTAGGCCAGCGCGTCGGCCACGTCGGCCAGGATCCGGATAACTTCGCGTACCGGCAGAGTGCTCTCCCGGGAGAGCCGGTCCCGCAGGGTCTCGCCTTCGATGTACGGCATGACGAGATACAGCAGGCCGCCGGCCTCACCGGAATCGAGCAGAGGGACGATATGGGGATGCTGCAGACGGGCCGCGATCTCGATTTCCCGGAAAAACCGCTCCGCGGCGAAGGTGGCGGCGTACTCGGGACGCAGTACTTTGACGGCTACCTGCCGGCCATGGCGGGAGTCCTCGGCCAGATACACCACCGCCATGCTGCCCCCGCCCAGCTCACGGAGCAGCCGGTAGCGCGGGCCCAGAAGATCCTGCAACTGGTCCTGGCGGAGCGTCATTTGGAGGTGAACCCTCAGGGGTGCTTGAGGATACGGCTGATCGGACGGTCCGACCAGTCCGGGAACTTTTCAGGCCCTTTCTGTATTAGAGAACTTTCAGAGCGCCTTGGTTCCCGGCCCAACTCTGAACCCCGACCGGCAGCACTCGTTTCATGACTCATCCACCGCTGGCCACCCCACCCGAGATCGGGGTGCCGGGTCAGACCGATGCCCTGCTGGAGCTGCTCCCCGTGGCCCTGTGCCGCTGGGACATCCCCGGCGGCATTGCCATCTCCGTCTCGGTGGAGGAGATGTGCCGGACTCTGCGGAGTGATGCCCGGGTCGGCTTCGCCAATTCGGCTCATCACCGCCTGATCGGCTCCCGCCGGGAGGAGTTGCACTCTCTGGTCGCTGAGCTGGAGCCGCCGGGGTGCGGTTCCGGCCAAGAGACCCTGCGCCGTTTTGTCGCGGCCAACTTCAAGCTCGAGCGCTTTTCCCTCCGGGTCCCCGGGGCCGACCGGCGCCCCCGGTTCTGTCAGGCCACCTGGCTCGGGGTGATCCATGAGGGAAGACTCCAGGCCATCTGGACCATTCTGCAGGACGTCACCGCCGAGCGTTCACTGGAGCGGGCCGCGACTCTCCGGAGCACCGAACCGGCCAATGAAATCGTGGGCCAGAGTCCGGCGATTACCAAGGTGCTGGAGAAGATCGACCAGGTGGCCGGAACCGACAGCACCGTACTGATCCGGGGGGAGACCGGGACCGGTAAGGAACTGATCGCCCGGGCCATTCACCAGCGGAGCCGGCGGCGGGATCAGCCACTCATCGCGGTAAACTGCGGTGCCATCGCCAGCGGGCTGGTGGAGAGTGAACTGTTCGGCCACGAAAAGGGAGCTTTTACCGGCGCGCTGAGCCGAAAGACCGGCCGTTTCGAGCTGGCGGACGGGGGCACTCTCTTTCTCGATGAGATCGGCGATCTCTCGCTGGAGCTGCAGGTGAAGCTCCTGCGGGTGCTGCAGGAAGGCGAACTGACCAGGGTGGGTGGAAGCGAATCGATCCGGGTCGACGTGCGGATCATCGCGGCAACTCATCGAGACCTGTCGGCCATGGTCGCGGCGGGCAGCTTCCGCCAGGATCTCTATTACCGGCTCAACGTCTTCCCGGTCAGCGTTCCTCCACTGCGGGAGCGGAGTGAAGACATCCCGCTGCTGGTGAGCCATTTCGCGTCCCATTACGCGGAACGGTTGGGCAAGCGGATCGACATGATTCCCGACGCCGTGATGCAGCAACTCTCCCACTTTCCCTGGCCCGGCAATATCCGGGAGCTGGCCAATGTGATCGAGCGGTCGGTGATCGTCTCTACCGGTACTACCCTGCAGTTGGCTGAGTGGGCGACCGGAGCCCACGTGCCGATCGCAGCGGCGCCGAGAAACTCATTGCCGGCCGGCGGGCTGGCCGGACTGATGGAAGTGGAGCGCCAGCATATCATCTCCACTCTGGAGAAGACCCGCTGGAAGGTGAGTGGCCCCGGCGGAGCCGCCGAAGTACTGGGTCTCAAGGCGACAACCCTCGAGGCGCGGATGAAGAAGCTGGGGATCGTCAGACCGTAAGGACGGTGGCTGGTTTCTCGATGGTGATTGGAACGGCTCCAGTTGGAGTCCGCAACAGCCTCACACGGAGAACACGAAGCAGTACCGAGGGTTCACGTGCCATGCGACCTTCGTTGCTCCACGAATGCATTCTTGTTTTTGGGTGAACTCATCGTAGGCCGAGCATGGATTCCAACCGAACCTATTCATTCGATGAGTTCACCAAAACAATCAATGTGGCGCCGGCAACGAAGGTGGAATTTAGAGTGAACCCTCCGTGCTTCTTCGTGTTCTCCGTGTTATGCTGTTAGCGAACTATCCCCAACGTCAGACCTTCGAACAGATCATCGCTGATTCGCCCACCCAAGTCACCACCCCAGGCCAGACGAAAGGCTTCGGCTGAGAAAATCCGATCCGAATCGCCTCGCCCGAGGAGCAAGGCGTCGATACCGGGTCGCTGGCTCAGATGGGCCTCGAGCGCTTCGCGTTTCCGGGCGACGTAGCCGCTGGTATCAACCACAAAATCCACCCCGGGCCAGGACTTGAGAGGGCGGGTCGAGTCCCGCAGCATCGACCAGATGGGCGTGGGGGGAGTCCATACCAGGCGGGGGACCCGGTGGATGGCGCCGGATTCCGGGAGCCAACGCCGATCCGCTGCCGCCGCGATCGCATCGGAAGTAAAACGGCTGATGGCGATGTGGTCCCGGTGAAAATTCTCCCCGTTGGGGTCGAAACTCATGACCACTTCGGGACGGACCCGCCGAATGACGCTGACCAGGTCACGAAGGATCCGGCCGGCATCGGTCTGTCCCAGTTGCCCATCAGCGTGCCCCAGCTGGATCACCTCTTCAATCCCCAGTATCGCCGCGGCTCGGCGGAGTTCTGCGGCTCTTGCTTCCGCCAGATCCAAACCGGCGTAAGGCGAATCCGGCTTGAGGGTCGCCGCCTCACCGCGGGTCGCCGTCACCAGGATTACCCGGGTTCCTCCCTCCTCCACCAGTTTCGCCACCGTTCCCGCCGCGAGAAAACTCTCATCGTCGGGATGGGCGAAACTGAGCAGGAGGGTCCGCTGCGGATCGGGCATGGAGGGTTCAGGCCGGACGGGTCGAGGGAGACAGGCGACTATCGCGGGAGCCGGCCAGGAGACGATCGACTGACCAGGCGCCACTGCCCTGCAGCAATACTACACTCGCCAGCGCGATCACCACGATGTGATACTCGAAGCCCTCCTGTCCTGCCTGCAGCTGGCCAAACCAATTCATGAAAAAACCGTTGCTGATGTGAGTGCTGAGCGCCCCGATCATGAGGCCGACAATGCCGAGCGCCGCCGGACGACTCAGCAGCCCGAGGATCAGGGCGAACGGAGCCAGGAACTCGACGGTGATGGCCAGCGCGGCGAGAGGGGCCGGGAAGCCGAGGGTGCCGGTCATCCAGCCCAGGGTGCCCTTGAACCCGTAGCCACCCAGCCAGCCGAGCATGTGCTGGGCCCCGTGGGGCAAGAGTACCAGACCAAGGGTGACCCGGGCGAGAGTGAGTGAATAATCTGTGTCGGTATTGAGAATGCGGCGCCACATGTCCTGCTCCAGGAAGAAGTTGAAAAGATTTACCCGCTCCAACAATGATTGCTATAGCAACTATTACGAAAGAGAACGCCGGCCGGTTCCAGCGCCGGCTCAGCTCCCGACCGATGCCCGGGTCACCGCGGTCCGCGGAGCACCTTTGATGGCGTTGCCTTTGCGGACCAGGTCCAGCAACCGGATCAGACTCTCCTGCTGGACTCCGCTCAACGCTGCCATGGCAGCCTCATCGGCCGAGTCCACCCTGGGATCCAGACCATCGAGCAGCTGGCGCCCCTTGGCGGTCACGTAGCAGAGTACCTGACGGCGATCCGGCTCGCTCCGCTCCCGCCGGATCAACCCGGCATCCTCCAGCTTGTCCACAATCCGAGTGATCGTCGTGCCCTCTTCGATCATCCGGTCTCGCACGGCCAGTGTGGCGATTCCCCCTGCCCCGGAGCCCCGGATGATCCGCAGCGCGTTGTAGGTTGCCAGACTCAATCCGGCCGGTTCGACCACTCGCTCGAGGGCCCGATGCACCACGGAGGCCGTCCGCAGGAGGGCGATGGTCGCTTCCTGGGCCGCCGACTTGAAGGGCCGGACCTGGCGAATCTCGGCCGCGACTTCGCTCTTCCTTCCACCCATCGGGTCTCCCCTCGCGATTAACCATCCCAGCAACAGTTGCCATGATAACTAATTGGGATTCCCAACGCAAGTCGCAACCTGAAGCGGGAACCGTTTGCACTCTCACGGCGTCTTCTCTCTTGCATCCCGGGTTCAGCTTTGTGAACCCCGCAACAATCACTTGCTGGAGGTAGAAATGCGCAGGCTGCTTTCCCCCGCCCGTCTGGCACTGACGGGCCTGTTTCTGACCATCACCGCCAACGCCGCACACGCCCAGGCCGTCAACCTCGACAAGTCCAACGTGGGGCTGTCGGGTTATGACGCGGTCGCGTATCAGACCGACAACGCCGCCACGAAGGGGTCACCCGGGTTCAGCGCGACCTACAACGGCGGGACCTATTACTTCGCCACTGCGGCGAACCGCGACACCTTTAACAAGGACCCGGAGAAGTATTTGCCGCTCTACGGTGGATACTGCGCCTACGGAGTGTCCCGGGGCCACAAAGTGAAGATCGACCCCGAAGCCTTCCGGGTGGTCGACGGCAAGCTCTATCTCAACTACGACAAGGGCGTGCAGAAGGAATGGTTGAAGGACATCCCCGGAAACATCGCCAAGGCCGAGCAGAATTGGCCGGGGCTCAAGGATAAGGTTCGCGACTGACTTGAGTGTGTCGTCCTGAGCGAAGCGAAGGATCTCAAACCGTACGATTTGAGATCCCTCGCTACGCTCGGGACGACACTGTGATTCATTCTGACCGCCCGACCGCCTGCCCGCCTGCCCCCCTACTCCGCCACCCTGCAGTACACCTTGATCGCGCCCTTACCCATGGTGAGCTGTTGGAAGAGCTGGTCGAAATTCTCCAGGCCATCGACCCGATGGGTCAGCAGCCGGTTGAGCCAGCCGGGGTACTGGGCCTCGCAGGTGGCGAGGTCCTTCACCCCGGTCTCGAAATACTCCCGGTTGGCGTTGACCGTTCCCACCATGACCTTGTTGCCCAGCACAAAATCGAGATTGATCCTGTCGGCCGGAACCGAGACCATGCGGTCGCCGCCGGTCACACTGGAAAGCACCAGGACGCCGTTCTTGGCGAGGGCCTGCATGCTCTCGAAGACGATCGGCGAGAAACCGGTGGCCTCGAAGATCAGATCGAAGGGACCATGCTTCATGGCGCCTTCGGTGACTGTCAGGTCACGGGTAGACTCGTAGCGGGCCCCCAGCGCCTCGATCAAGTCTGAATTGAGGAACGGCCGGCGATCGAGCCCGAAGACCGTCACATCCAGCCCGCGGATGCGGAGCGCCATCGCCGCCAGCAGACCGATGGTACCGGCCCCCATCACCGCGGCCTTCCGCGGCTTCCAGACCCGCAGTCGGCGCTGGATCTCGTAGGCCTGCGCGATTCCCTTCTCTACCACCGTGGTCGGCTCCAGCAGCACGCCGACTTCCTTGAGTCCCTGGGGGATCTTCACCAGGAACTCCACGTCATCCACATAGTACTCCGCCAGATACCCGTGGCGAAGGTTGATGCCCCGCTCGTAGTAGACCTCATCGGTCGTCATGTCGTTGGTGCCGATGACATCGTAGATGCTGTGACCGGGCCGCCGGACCGTCGCGACCACGTAGTCACCCACGCTCAGCTCGGTGACCTGAGGTCCCACAGCCTCGACTCGCCCGAAGCTCTCGTGACCGATCACCAGAAAATCGAAACCCTCTGGTGCGGCCCCATACTCGGCCGCATTGATCTCTTTATCGGTCCCGTCGACCCCGACCCGGAGCACCTTCACCAGTACCCCACGCCCATTGGCGATATCGCCTACCACCGGCCGCGGCATGGTGGCCAGATGGACCGAGCCGGCTACGCCCGGTTTCACCGCGATCGCCGTCATCATGGGCCTGGCTTCGGCCTTCATCGTCTCGGACTTGGGTGCCATCGTCGCAGTCATGCGCTTGCCTTCCAATCGGAATTGTCGGTCCAGGAACGAGCCACAGAGCCGTGGCGGGTGATGGAGAGCGCGTGCTTGGCCTCACCATCAGTGTCGAAATCGAAAACCTGCACCCGGAGCCAGCGGCCCAGATCGGAGACCAGCCGGCGAGCCTGGCGTCCGAGACCGAGATGCCGAGACTGGGGCTCAACGTAGAGACCGGCGACGTAGGCCCGGGTCGCTTCGAACGGGGCAACCGGCCGGAAGTTCACCGCGAGGTAGCCCACCACTTCTTCCTTGTGTTCGATCAGCCAGATGTGCCAGCCCTGATTGTCGGCCAGGGTCCGGGCCACCGACCGGCGGGTCAGGGCCAGATCAAGCGACCGGCCTTCGCTCCGGTGCCACCGGAGCAGGCACTCAGTCAGTTGTGCGGTATGGTCGGGGCCGAGCTGCCGAAAGTGGGTTGCCATTGTCGCCTCCAGACCGGTCACCGGTCGACGAGCTGGACTACATGGCCATCGGGGTCTTTCACCAGAACGCCACGGGCCTCGCCCTGGTTCCTGCCGCCGGAAACCGCCTGACGGGAGACCCGGGGGACTCCGGCCGAGTCCAGCCGGGCTCCCAGATCGGCCAGGGAGCGGACCTGGATTTCGGTCTGCCAGTGAGCCAGATCGTTGGGCCGCTGATCTCCCGGAATGGGGCGACCGTCAGTCGGGGTCAGATACTCGAGCAGCTCCACCCCCGGTCCGCTGGGTGACCGTAGCCCGGTGATCCGAAGCCGGGCTCCTTCGACGTTGTTGAGATGCTCCTGCTCCACACCCTGATTGCGGCTCTCGCCGGCAACCCGAAGGCCCAGCAGGTCCCGATAGAAGGCCAGACTCCGCTCGGTATCGCCCACCACAATGGCGGTGTGATCGATGCCGAGGAACAAGGCTTTCCGGTTCTGCCAGCGCGGATCGCCCTTGTCGGGCGGGAACTGGAGGATCTCCAGCGGATGGCCGTCAGGGTCGCGGAAGTAGAAGGCCCGGATCCCGGCGGCACCGGGGATACTCTTGGGCAGCAGCTGCGGATTGGTGGATGCACTGCGAACCCGGTGGGACCGGAGCAGCCGGTAGGCGCTGTCCATATCGCTCACGATGAGGGCGACATGCTGGAACCAGCGGTCGTTGCTCCGGCTATCGACCGGGGCCGGACGGCCGGGCATCGACGCGGCGATGTACTCCGTCAGCTCGATGTGTTCCTGGCCCAGCCGGAGCCGGACCACCCGGACCCGGACTCCGAAGATTCCGGTGAGTTGCTCCCAGTCCTGGCCCGCCATTTCCCGATCGGCTTCCACCACGAATGGAAGTACGCGGGTGTAGAAGTCGAGCGAGCGATCCATGTCGGACACCGTGAGACCCACCACCGGCACCGCCTCGGCGGCCGGCAGCCCAACCGCCACCCCGGTCCACGGTGCCTGGGCCCGGATCGGGCTCACCAGAGCCAGCGACATCAGGTAGAAGTAGACCAGGTATCGCCCGCCGGTGGCGAGCAGGGTCACACCGGCTCTCTGCACCAGCTCAGTCAGGCCTCTCACATCATCCTCTGCAGCAGATGGTCACCCACGCGGAGCGCATTGGCCATGATGGTGAGGGCCGGATTGACCGCACCGCTCGAAGGGAAGAAGCTCCCGTCCACCACATAGAGGTTGTCGACTTCGTGGGCTTTGCAGTTGGCATCCAGCGCCGAGGTCCTGGGATCATGACCGAAGCGGATGGTGCCGTTCTGGTGGGCCACGCCGGCCAGAGGGATACGCTGCCCCAGGAACAGATTCCGGGAGAAGAGACCCTGATGGCATTCGTGCCCATGGACCGCGCAGGCCGTCTGCTGCTTCATCAGGCTTTCCAGCTTCTTGATGAGCCGCTTGTGGCCTTCCTCGTTGTTGGGCTTGTAGCTCAGGACGATGCGGCCGTCCCGGTCCAGGGTCACCCGGTTTTCCGGATCGGGGAGGTCCTCTGAGGTGAGCCAGAAATCGAGTGAGTGCTTGCCCATCAGCTCGAGGGTCCAACCGGGGGCGATCGCCGGGGCACCGGCGGCGAGGGTGTCGCCGTCCAGTTTGCCCACAAACGAGATGTGCCCCATGGGGTACTGCCACTCCGAGGAACCGAGATAGAAATCGTTGACCGCAAGGGTCTTCTGGAAAATCGTCGGGTTGGGGCACTTGGAGACCGCCATCAACACCGAGTTGATGTGTCCCATGTAGTGCCGGCCGACCACATCCGATCCATTGGCCAGCCCGTTGGGGTGCCGGTCGCTGGTTGAACGAAGCAGAAGAGCCGCTGAGTTGATCGCGCCGGCGGAGACCACCACGATGTCGGCCGAATAGCTCTCGCGGGTCCCGTTGCGCTCGACCTGCACCGCGGTCACCCGCTGTCCGCTGGCGTCGGTATCCAGCCGCGAGACGTAAGCACCGGTCAGGAGCGTCATGTTGGGATGCTCCAGCGCCGGGTCGACACAGATGACCTGGGCGTCGGATTTCGCGTTGATCAGACAGGGATGACCATCGCAGGTGGCGCAACGGATACAGGCGCTCTTCCGGCGATTGCGTTCGTCGATCATGACGCCGATGGGTACATGAAACGGCTTGAGGCCGAGCCGCTCAAAATCCTCCGAGAGCTGCTGGATCCTCGGCTCGTGGCTTACCGCGGGGTACTTGTACGGCGCGCTGGCGGGCGGCTCAGTCGGATCTACACCCCGCTCGCCATGGACCTGATAGAGATGCTCGGCCTGGGTGTAATAGGGCTCCAGCTCTTCGTAGCTGATGGGCCAGGCCGGCGAACAACCGCCGTGGTGGCGCAGCTCGCCGAAGTCTTCGCGACGGAGACGAAAGAGCGCGGAACCGTAGAACTTGGTGTTCCCGCCCACGAAATAATTGGTGTGGGGATGGAGCGGCTTCCCCGCGCTGTCGCGCCACTCTTCCTTGGTGTTGTAGCGGCCTTCCTGATTGACCGCCTTGGTGCTCCAGTTCTCCTTCTCGCGGGGGACGTAGTCGCCCCGCTCGATCAGCAGCACCCGCTTGCCGGACGGCGCCAGCTTCCAGGCCAGGGTCCCACCGCCGGCGCCGGAACCGATGATGATGACGTCGTAGTGATTCTGGTTCATGCTGCCCGCCCCCCGCGCCAGGTCTGGCTGGTGGGGTCAGTGTCGAGGGCCCGGGCTTCGCCGAGACAGCCCTGGGGCTGAATCTCGTGAGCGGCCCAGCGGCCTTCGCGGCGCATCATGAGGATTCGCCCGGCCAGCTCGGGATGGGCGAGGATAGTGTCTGCTGCGGGTTTGGTCATGGGTTCCTCCTGCGGCTAGAACGCCGCGGTGCTCAAGAGGTTCCCAAGTGCCGTGCAGGGTTCATCACAGGATTGAAGGATTGAAGAGGATCAGCATGATTCAAACTCCCAATCTCTTCAATCCTCAAATCCTGTACTGAACCGGGTTACCGGCTACCAGCCGGCGCCTTTGGTCGAGGTCCGGATCCGGAAAATTCGCGCGCCTGAAGTGATATAGAGCGTCGAGCCGTCATCACCCCAGACACAATTCGAGGCCGGGCCGCCGGTTTCGATGATGCCGAGCAGGGTGCCGGTCTGATCGATGACGTAGACCCCGCCGGGCCCGCCGCCGAAGATGTGATTTTCCCGGTCCAGCTTGAGCCCGTCGGGCACCCCTTTGCGGTTGACGCTCCAGGGCACCGCATCCAGCAGCCGGCGTCGAGGACCGAGCGAACCGTCCCGGTTCACTGCCATGGCGTACCAGGCCCCGATCTCCGGCTTGGACTCGCTCACGATCAGAGTCTTGCCGTCGGTGCTGAGCGCGATGCCATTGGGCGCCTGGAACTCCCCTTCGATGAGCCGGAGATCTCCATTGGGCTTGAGCCGGTAGACCCCGTTAATGGGCAGTTCTTTTCCGGGATCGCTCCACCATTGGGGGAGACCCCAGGGCGGATCGGTGAAGAGGAGATCGCCGTTGGCGGCGAGGATCAGATCGTTGGGGCTGTTGATCCGCTTGCCATGAAACCGGTCGACCAAGGTGGTCTTCTTGCCATCGGGGCCGAGCCGGCTGATCCGGCGGTCGCCATGCTCGGCCATCAGCAGGTTGCCATCGCGATCAAAGGCGAGCCCGTTGGATCCCGGCTCCTTCCCGGCGAACGGCGCCGTCCCGGTGTAGCCGCTGTGTTCCAGCAGGACATGCTCCCCGCTCGATTCGCACCAGCGATAGGCAGTGTTCTTGATGACATCGGAAAAGAGCAGGCAACCGCTCTTCCGGTCCCATAAAGGACCCTCGGCCCACTCGTGACCGTCGATCACCATCTCCAGCTTGGCGCCGGCCGGAATGAGCCGGTCGAACCGGGGATCGAGCCGGGTAATCCGACCCTCGACTGAAGGCGTTCCAGGGCCCTGCCCTTCGGCCGGCCCGGCAGCAACCGCCGCACCGAGCAGCAGCGGCAGGATCATCGCGCGAAGAGAACCCATGGTCAGTTCCCCGCCGGCTTCCAGAGGGTGATTTCGGTAGTCCAGCCTTCCCGCTGGCGCCGAGCGAAGGATTCGCGCAGCGGGGGAGTCTGCTTGTGGGCCTCGAGCGCTGCCCGGTCGCGCCAGATCTCGTGACGGAGAAATTCGTCGGGATGCTCCACCGAGCGATACAGCTCGTAGCGAAGGTTCCCCGCCTCGGCCCGGGTCGGCGCGGTGAGAGAGAGGAGATGCTGCTGCAACTCATCGCCCTGGCCGGCCAGCCCATGCACAAAGGTGAAAGCATTGAGCGGCGAAGGACCCCGGAGTTCGACCAGTATCCCGTGGGCGTCGGTGTCACCGATGTTCTCCGGCGAGTGCATCACCGCTTCGCTGTAGAGCACATCCCCGGCCTTGGCCTCCCGGATCCGGGTGCTTCCATCGGGGAAGGTGAACTTGATCTTGAACCCGGTCAGCACATAGAGCACGTGGGCCGGATGCATGTGCATCTTCTCAGTGGCACCGCGTTTGAGCTGGAAGTCCATGACCCGAACCTGATCGTTCAGGATCATGACTTTGTAATTACCGGGATAGAGCTCGGTGGGATCCTGGGCCGCTGCCAGCGACGGTAATGCGGCGAGGAGACCAAGAGTGAGGAGAATTCGATTCGGCACAACGCCTCCGCGAGTGAGATTGGACTCAGTTCAAAGTCCGATCATACTCGAGAGGTTCCCACGATCAGTTCATCACAGCATGAAAGGATTGAAAGGATTTCACCGATCGAATCCCTGAATCCGTTCAATCCTTCCATCCTGTGAACAGCCTGAGTCAGCGACTCGCGGTGGTGGTCTGCCAGGCTCCGCTGCCGGCAACGTTCATCCGGATGCGGTACAACCCACTGCTTGCGGTCATGAAGAGCGTCTGCCCGTCAGCTTCGCCCCAGGCCATGTTGGCCACATGTTCCGGCGGGGTGATCAGGCCCAGCAGTTTGCCGGCCGGCGACAGCACATACACTCCCCGAGGACCGGCGGCGTAGACATTGCCCCGCTGGTCCACCTTGATCCCGTCCCAGCAATCCTCGCCCGGCTCCGACCGGGTGATGTCGTAGAACACCCGCCCATTGGCGAAGGTACCGTCGGCCTGAACGTCGTAGGCCATGATCACCTTCTTCTTCGGATCCCAGTTGTCGACATAGGCGGTCTTCTCATCGGGCGAAAAGGCGATGCCGTTAGGGCCGGACAGCTCCTTGGTCAGCAGAGTCAGCTGGCCGTCCTTGAGCAGGTACACGCCGCTCCAGGGAGTCTCCTTGCCCGGATCGGCAAAGACCTTGGGCAACCCGAAGGGCGGATCGGTAATGTAGAGGTTGCCATTGGAGGTGTAGACCAGATCGTTAGGGCTGTTAAGCCGCTTGCCCTGGTAACGGTCGGCCAGCACAGTCACCGCGCCAGTCCGTTCGACCCGGATCACCCGCCGATTGCCATGCTGATCGATGGTGACTCGGCCCTCCTGATCGAGCGCCAGCCCGTTGGAACCGGGTTGGTGATACTCGCCGATGTCGACCCCGGCATAGCCGCTCTTGGTCCGGTAGATCGTCACCTGACCGTCGGGCGACCAGCGGTAGATGTTGTTGGTGTTGGGGTCGCTGAAGAGGAGATATCCCCCTTCGGCGTTCCACACCGGGCCTTCGACGAATTCGAACCCTCCGGCCAGCTTCTCGATCTTGGCGTTGCGATCGACCAGACCATCGAAGGCCGGATCCAGGCGGGTCAGTTTGCCGCCAGCTTCACGTCCTACCCGGGCCTGCTCGGCGGTGTAGAGGTCGAGCGTGGCCGAGCGGATCCAGATGAAGTTGACCGGGGGATTGGACACCGGGGCGTTCATCCCGAAGATCGCCAGCTGAAACTGGTCGCCAGGGCGGGCGTCGCGGGTGAGGACTACCCGGTTGGGCGCGTTGAAGCCCTTCACCAGCTGGCCACCGGTCTGGCCCAGCACTACGGGCAGCTTGCCGTTGACCCAGACTTCGGCGTAGTCGTCCACCACCAGCTCGAACACCAGCGTCATACCGGTGGGATCGAGTTTCCCTACCCGTTCCGGAACCGTCAGGTTGATGCGGTACCAGTTGAACGAGAACTTCCCGTTGCCTCTCCGGGCCTGAACCGATTCAGCGGGAAAGCCCAGCCAGCCGGAATCGTCGAAATCGGCGGCGCCGGCATGGGGGGTGATGTCGTTGGTGCGATTGGCCGGACCCGAGGGACGGAGATCAGGGCCGGGGGCGTGGTGGTCGATCTCGATGAACTTTGCGTCGCTGTAGCGCCACTGGCCCTTCACCAGCTCGGCCCCTTCCCGGGTACCGAGATCGATGACGGCGGTGGGTTTGCCGTAGGGCGCGTCGCTGGTGACCTGCGCCCGGACCCCGGAGGGCCCGAGCGCGGTCACTGCGATCGCCGTGAGGAGGGCGTATCGCATCGGCTTACCGGACCTTCACCACGTAATAGGTGAGCGTCCCCTTCACATCCTGGAACCAGTGCGGCGTGCCGTTGGGTACCGCGATCACGTCGCCCCTGGTGATCTTGCGAGTCTCACCGCCGTTGATCGAGTCACCCCGGATCTCGTTGGTCTCGATCACCTTCCCGCCCACGATGGTTCCACCGGTGACCAGCGTGGCGGTGCCATCCTGGACATAGATCAGGTCGGTATCGAGCGTATGCACTTCGACCACCCCGGGCTTATCGCGGCGGCTGGCGTGGATCATGTAGTTCCGGCCTTCGCCATCGATCAGCACACTGCCCTTCGCGAAGGCGGCCTTCACCGAGTCGTGAGAGAAATAGGCCACGTTCATGGCGTGGACCGGGTCGGCCGAGGAAAGCCGGGTGGTCACGCCGGCGGCGCCGGCCATGGCGACTTCTTCGTCTTCAGCGGCCGAGGCAGCGCCGCTCACACCGACCGCGCCGACAATCTGGCCGTCGATGATGATCGGTACTCCGCCGATCAGGGGGGTGAAGTCCACCGTAGTCATGGCGGTGCGACCCTTGTTGATCAGCTCTTCGAAGAAGCGGGTCGGCTTCTTGAACTGGGCGGCGGTACGAGCCTTGCCGATCGAGATATTGGCCCCGGCCGAGAACGTGCCATCGAGCCGCTCGAGGGCCATCAGGTTGCCACCGCCGTCGACCACCGCGATGACGCCGGTGCCGGCCTTGGTGCGGGCGTAGGCGACCGCCGCGGCGATCACGTTCCGGGCGCCTTCGAGGGTGAGTTCCTTGTGTGAGGCGACCTGGGCCGACGCGGGGGTGGCGAAGCCGGCGATCATGAGCGCGGCGGCCACCAGCTTCAACTGACGCATGAGACTGTCTCCGGAAACGCAATCGCCGGCCGGGATAGTCCGGCCGGCGATTGACGGGATGAGTTACTTCACGATGGTCTCGAACGAGGTCTCGCCCAGCAACACTTCGGCGAAGGAGCACCACACCTGCACCTTGGCCACGTCCTTGATGTAGGCCGGGAGGGTGATCTCGCGGTTGGTTCCGCTCTTGATCTTGAACTGATTCAGCAGGTAGGTGTTGCCCTTGGAGTCCACGATCTGCCAGCTGGGCGCCGGGGTATCCGGGATGACGAAGTCATCGGACACCTTGAGGGTGATCTTGCCCATATCCACGGTGGCAGTAACGGTGCCGGTGTTGGCCTTCACCCCGGCGAACGGCTTGCTCATGAACGTCTTGGCCGGCATCGCCGCGGCGGTGGTTACAGTCACCAGGGCAGCCACAACAGTCAGAGCCTTCAGAATCCCGCGCATCTTGTCTCTCCCAGTCGTTAGGAATCGATGATCGCGTCGGTGCGGTCATCTCGGCTCATCTAATGCCGGGGAGGGCTGGGAAGTTCCTGATGAGAAGAGGCGGGAGACGGGAGAGGGGAGACGGGCCGAAGGTAAGGTGAGTGTCATCCCGAGCGAAGTCGAGGGATCTCCGAGGTTGCCTTAGCAGGAACCTCGAGTCGGAGGTCCCTCCACGCGCCAGGTACCTCGCTTCGCTCGGGCCCTGGCTTGGTCGGGAGGACACTCACCTGACTTTCGGATGGGTCCCGTCCCCCATCTCACGTCTCACGTCAAGATTCCCACAGAAAATGCACTTCACCCTCAAATCATGATGCATCTTTGCGCACACCTGCTCCCGCACCGAGCGACGATGCCGGACCAGCTCCGCCGCGATCAGCATCCCGAACAACGGGGCCAGGAAATAGACCCACCACCCGGTCCACACATTGGCGAAAAAGGCGGAGCCAACCGTCCGGGCCGGATTCATGCTCATGCCGGAGAGCGGCGCCTCGAAGGTGATGTACAGTGCCACCATCAACCCCGCGAAGCATCCGGTGAACCGGGCCAGACTCGGCCGGCTGGAGACATCGAGCACCATCAACATCAGCCCGCCGGAGATCACCATCTCCGAAACGAACGCTGCCCCGATCCCCCATTTGCCCGGGAGCGTGGCGACATAATTCACATCCGGATTACCGATCCACTGGCTGAAGAGCAGCACAGCGAGACCGGTGCCGGCCAGCCCACCGACGAACTGGGCCGCGATATATCCCGGCACATCACCCGGATGAACCTTGCCGAGCCGGAAGAACGTCAGCGTCACCGCGGGATTGAGATGCGCGCCCGACCGTTTCCCCCAGGGCGAGTAGACGTTCAACACATTGGTCAGCCCCATGGCCATGCCCATCAGCAGGCTTCGGAGCATGAAGCTGGGAATCGCCGAGACAACCGGAGAGCCAGGGTGGTACATCAGAATCCCGAATCCACAGGCCGACAGCATGAACAGGCCCAGCCCGAACGCCTCGGCGAGGTATTCGGGCCAATGGTCGGCCAGACGAGCGGCGAGTGGAATCATCGTTTACCGGAGAGCGTCATCCGTCGCGGCTTGGCCACAACCGGCGCAGCCAACACCACCCGGTCGAGCCGCAGCAGTTCGCCCATCGACCAGGCCTGGAAGGGACAGCCTCTGGGCGTGAAGGGGGCCTCCGCATCGGCAATCTCGGCCAGATGGCCCAGCCCGGCGCGTTCCAGTTGAGTCAGCAGCGGATTGAAGAATCGCTCCCGCGCTTCGGCGATGGCCTCAGGGGTCGATCCCCGCACCCGAACCCATGCCTCGATGAACGCCCCGGCAAGCCAGGGCCACACGGTGCCCTGATGGTACGAACCGTCCCGCTCCACCGGCCCGCCCTGATAGTGAGCAGCGTAGCCAGGCTCACCGGGCGCGAGGCTCCGAGGTCCCATCGGGGTCCACAGCTTCTCCTCGACCAGGTCGACCACTTCCCGACCGCGCTCGAGATCGAGCACCGGCCAGGGCAAACCACCGATCGCGAAAAGCTGGTTAGGCCGGAACGACGGGTCGACCGCACCGGTTCGGCCCTCGTTGTCGATCACATCGTTGAGATAGCCGGCCGGGTGCCAGAACCGGGCAGCGAATGCAGCGGTGGCTCGAGCGGCGATGCGGCTCCACTTGTCATCCACTCGAGCCCCAATCATCAGGGCGTTGATCCAGAGCGCCTGGATCTCGACCGGCTTTCCGATCCGCGGGGTCACTACCCAGTCGCCGATCTTGGCATCCATCCAGGTAAGCTGAACCCCGGGAGCCCCGGCGTCGAGCAGACCGGTCTCGTCCATCCTGATGCCGTAGCGGGTTCCCCCGCTGTAGCCCTCGAGAATCGCGCAGACGGCTTGCTCCAGCGCCTTCCGCTCGGTCGCGGGGATTCGCTTTCCTTCCGCGGTCAAACGCTGGAAGAATTCGTGAACCGCGATGACATACCAGAGTGAGGCGTCGACCGAATTGAACTCCGGTTCATCGCCCGCCTCGAGGAAGCGGTTGGGCAGCATCCCTTGAGAGACCAGGCCGGCCCATTCGAGCAGAATCGCCCGGGCGTCGGCCAGCCGGTTGGTGGCGAGGCAAAGACCCCGCAGCGCGATGAAGGTGTCTCGCCCCCAGTCGGTGAACCAGGGATAGCCGGCGATGATGGTCTTACCGTTGCCGCGACGCACCAGGTAGGCATCACCGGCCCGGCTCAGCGGCGAATCAAAGCCCGATCGTCGCTCCCGCTCGCACTCCATCAACTAATTGCCGTCCGTAATGGCGTTACCCGGCCCGAGAGGCCATTCGCCCCGAGGCGACTCGGCCGCAAGGATCCACATCGCGGGGGTGCCGTTGATGGGCCAGCTCAACTCTCCCGGCGAGAGCAGATCCATCTTGTGTTCGAAACCACGGTTGCGCTCTTCTTCCAGCAGGAAGTTGCGATACCAGACCGGATCGTGCCGATAGGTCGCATTGGCGAGACTGAGTACCGCAGGCAGACTCTTGTACGGCCGCCAGCGGACCCGTTCGCTGGTCGACTCGGCCGACATGCTGGCCCCGGAGTTCTCGTAGTGCAGTGCGTGACTGTCGCGGCCGGAGAGCAAAGGCCGGACGATCAACTTGAGTCCTGATTCGGGCTTCGGCAGCGACCAGCGTACCACTGCCACCGAGTTTTCGTGGGGAACCAGCAGTTCCTGCACCACCTCGAATCCATCGTCGAGACGATAGGTCCAGGTGGGCCAGGGAGTGCTTTGGAAGTCGACGATGCGCGAGGCACCGTCCGGGTGGGTCAGATCGCCGAGATACTGCTGGCTGCTGAGCGGGGTGCGTACCCCGTTCCGTTCCAGCCAGACCTCGAAGCCATCGACCAGTACCGCCCGGCCCGACGGCGGCATCACTGCCGGAGTCAGGAGCCCGTGATAGCGCCGAGTGCGCCAGCCGGCGACCGTGCCCATGGCGAAGCCACCGAGCCCGTCGGCTTCGAGCCATTCAGCGTTGAGTCTGTCGTGAGAGAGTGCCATCGCGCAGTCCTGGTCCGGTTCACTCCTCGAACGCCCCCACCTCCAATTCGGTTCCAATAGAGTGAGAACAGGATTACAGGATTTCAAGAATTGAAAGAATTAATCTTTGTAATCTGTCAAATCCTTCAATCCTGTATCATCACTTCGGTTACCCCCCACCTTCAAAGCCCGGGTAAAGAGTCATCCCCCCGTCGACAAACAGCGTCGTCCCGTGCACGTAGTCGGCCTCGTCGGAGACCAGCCATACTGCGGCGCGGGCCAGATCGTCCGGCTCGCCGATTCTCTTGTACGGGATCAGCTTCATCAGATCGGCGTAGGCCTCCGGAGTCTCCCAGGCGGCCCGGTTGATCGGAGTGCGGATGGCACCGGGAGCGACCGAGTTCACCCGAATGTGCTCGGGTGCCACTTCCTGGGCGATGCTCTTCATCAGCAGCATCACTCCACCCTTGGAGGCGGCGTAGTTCACGTGGCCGGCCCAGGGAATCACTTCGTGCACCGAGCTGACACAGAGGATCTTGCCCAGCGCCCGGGATAACTCCGGCTTCATGCCCCGGCGCCGGAATTCCTTCACCGCTTCGCGGGCGCAGAGAAACTGGCCGGTCAGGTTCACGTCGATCACCTTCTGCCACTGCGCCAACGTCATCTCGGCCAGGGGTGCATCCTGTTGCAGCCCGGCGTTGTTGATCAGGATGTCGATACTGCCGAACTCCTGACGGGCCCGCTCGAACATTGCGAGGACCTCGGGCTCGGAGCCGACGTTCGCCTTCACCGCGATGGCTCGACGACCCATCCTCATGATCTGGTCCACCACCTCCAGCGCCGGCCCTTCAGAGCTGGAGTAGTTCACCACCACGCCACACCCGGCCTCGGCCAGGGCCAGCGCGATCGCTTTGCCGATGCCGGAGCTGGCCCCGGTGACGATGGCACGCTGGCCGGGGAGCAGATGGGGGATGGGGCGCCGGGCGGGTTCAGCCGGCATGCTGCGCCTCACGCCGCTTGGTACGCTTCATCATCATTGCCGGGCTTTCCATTCCCTCGGTGTGCTGGGGCGGGCAGCGGGGCTGCAGCAGCTTGGCGATCAATCCGGTCCAGCCGGTCTGATGGGCCGCACCCACTCCGCGGCCGTTATCGCCGTGGAAGTACTCGTGGAACTGCAGCAGATCCTTGAAGTGGGGATCAGTCTGCAGCTTCTGGTTGTTGCCGAACACCGCCCGCCTCCCCTCGCTGTCTCGCAGGAAAATCCGGCTCAGCCGGCGGGTGAGCTCGTCCGCCACCTCGGCCAGTGAGAGGTAATGGCCCGAGCCGGTGGGGCATTCGACCTTGAAGTCGTCGCTGTAATAATGATGGAACTTCTGCAGCGACTCGATCAGCAGGTAGTTCACCGGGAACCAGATCGGCCCGCGCCAGTTGGAGTTTCCCCCGAACAGACCCGAATCTGACTCAGCCGGCTGGTACTTCACCGTGAGCGGCATTCCCATTACGTCGAAGCGATAGGGATTCTCCTGGTGATGGCGCGAGAGGGCTCTCACTCCGTAGTCGGAGAGGAACTCGGTCTCATCCAGCATCCGGGCCAGCAGCCGCTTCATCCGGTGGCCCCGCAGGAGCGACAGCAGTCTTCGCTCGCCCATCCCGGGCTCTCCCCAGCGGGAGACCAGATTGGCCAGGTCGGGCCGGTAGTCGAGGAACCAGCGTAGCCGCTCGGCAAAGGCCGGCAGTTCCTCCAACAGACTCTGATCGATGGTCTCCACCGCAAACAGCGGTATCAACCCGACCATGGAGCGAACCTTGAGCGGGGTGAGCCGCTGGTCCGGGGTGCTGAGCACATCGTAGTAGAACTGATCCTCCTCGTTCCACAGTCCTACCCCATCCTCGCCGATGTTGGTCATCGCTTCGGCGATATGGAGGAAATGCTCGAAGAATTTGGTGGCGATGTCTTCGTAGACCTTGTTGTGCCGGCCCAGTTCCAGCGCAATCCGCATCAGATTGAGACTGTACATGGCCATCCAGGCGGTGCCGTCGGCCTGATTGATGTAGCCTCCGGTGGGAAGCGGCGCGCTGCGATCGAACACCCCGATATTGTCGAGTCCGAGGAAGCCGCCCTGAAAGACGTTGCGGCCGGCGGCATCCTTCCGGTTCACCCACCAGGTGAAGTTGAGCATCAGCTTGTGGAAGACCCGTTCGAGGAACATCAGGTCACCCTGGTCACCCCGGCGCTTCCGGTCAATCTGAAAGACTCGCCAGGTGGCCCAGGCATGCACCGGGGGGTTCACATCGCCAAAGGCCCATTCATAGGCCGGCAGCTGGCCGTTGGGGTGCATGTACCACTCACGAGTCAGCAGCACCAGCTGATGCTTGGCGAACTCGGGATCGATCAGCGCAAAGGGAATGGTATGGAAGGCCAGGTCCCAGGCGGCGTACCAGGGGTACTCCCACTTATCGGGCATCGAAATGATGTCGGCATTGTTGAGATGCTTCCATTCGGTGTTGCGGCCACGAGCGCGCGAAGCGGGCGGGGCCGGCTGGGCCGGATCGCCCTTGATCCACTCGGGCACATCGTAGTAGAA
>CAZOES010000007.1:0-82191 GCA_964578865.1 uncultured Gemmatimonadaceae bacterium
AGCGCCAGCTGCCGCCGAGCACGCTGTTCCACTCGTTCCAGGTCGCGCAGTTCGGCCTGAACGGGCAGGATGTGGACCGCGGCGCGCGCGGTCCCGCCGCGGTCCCCGTGTCGCCGTTCGCGAACGTGCGCACCGAGAACGTCGGTCTCGACATGGCGGGTGTGTTCGATTTCTCCCCGGACGTGTACTGTGATCTTGCGCGAGAGGTCACCACTGGCGACCGCAATGGTGACCTCGGAAATGTTGCGGACCTGGCCGGTGAGGTTGCTCGCCATCGAATTGACCGACTCGGTCAGATCTTTCCAGACGCCGCTTACTCCGGAGACCTGGGCCTGGCCGCCCAGCTTGCCGTCGGAGCCGACTTCGCGGGCCACGCGAGTCACTTCCGACGTGAAAACCCCCAGCTGCTGGATCATGGTATTCACGATCCGGGCCGATTGGAGGAACTCGCCCTCCAGCGGCCGGCCTTCGACATCCAGCCGCATGGTCTGGGTGAGGTCACCTCGGGCCACCGAGGCGATCGCGGTGGTGACCTCGCTGGTGGGCCGGAGCAGATCTTCGATCAGGGTGTTGACCGAGGTCTCCATTTCGCCCCAGGACCCGGTCGACTGATCAAACTTCACCCGCTCGCGAGTCTTGCCTTCCTTTCCGACGACCTGGCCCACCCGTTTCAGCTCGCGGGCCATCTTCTGATTGGCTGCCACAATGTCGTTGAATGCATCGGCAATCTTGCCGTCGACACCGCTCCAATCCCCCGGAAGTTGCGCTGTGAAATCGCCGCGGCGCACCTGCTGCAGGGCGGCCAGAAGCTGGCGCCGGTCGAGCGAGGCGACCACGGTGGCACCATCGCTGTCCGCGGTGCCGCGCTTGTCGCCGAGTGTACGAGCCATGTTGACCTCAGAAGATGTTCGCGTGCGCTGAACCGGTCTCACGAGCGGGCTGGCCAGACACAAAAGGCGCCGTCCCTGCAACGAATGCAGGTAACGGCGCCTTCGGCTGACGAAGCCCGGTGTCTTCGCCCGACAAGGTGGGTGCGATCACAGTGCGGAACGAATATTCCGACAGGGTGCGCACCAGGTTTTCTAAAGCGGGCTTACTGGAAGTCCCAACATAGTCTAGGATCTGCGGTTGGGACCGGCAAGAGCGAAAGTTAAGGGAAGGGCCTTGTGCTGCAGATCACTGGTGGAGCGAGTCAGGACTCAAACCACCGGGAGTAAGCCCCATACCTCTGTGGGGGCAGGTGAGCCTGATCCCCATCTGCCCTAGGGTTTGTTTTGGGTCTCCCCAGCCAGCCGGGCCATTCGTTCTTTCACGTCCTTCACTTCCGGCTGCAGGATCGGATCGGCATCCCGCCACAGTTCCACGAACCGGGTGTAGTGGTCCAGGGCTTTCTGCTTTTCGCCCTGGGTCTCGTACAACTCACCCAGCCGCCGGTGATCTCGGGCCAGAGTCCACGACTGAGTGACCCCGCTGCCTAATCCCCGGGGCGCGTTCAGCGCACGTTCATAAGCGATCAGGGCTGAATCAGTCTGGGCCGCGGCGTCGAATGCCTGGGCCAGCTCGCTCAAAGCACAGCTGGGGCAGGCGGCCTCGTTCCACCACTGTCGGAAGGCGATGATGGCCGTTCTGGGATTTTTCTCCGCCAAGGCTAGCAGGCCGCGGGCGCGATTGCTGGCCGCAAAGTCATCGGTCAAGTCCAGCGCATCCTGCACCCGTAGTCCCGCGGGGACCAAACTCTCGTATTCCTTCATCAAGGCCAGTCCCTTGGCCGGCTCGCCTAACAACGCCCGGATTGAAGCCATTTGAGGATAGGGACGATCCAACGGGTCAAGTTTGTTCAGCGGATACCTGGCCAAGGCGTCTTCCAGAATCCGCTGTCCGGTCGCGGGATCCTTGCGATACTCGACCGCGATCCGGGCCAGATTGGCCGCGCCCACCAGATAGTTCTGGGGTAATCCCCGGCGTTCATTGGCGGCCATGTACTCCCGCACCTGACGTTCCGCCTCAGCCACCTGGCCCTGACTCAAGGCAACCGCCGCCCCGAGGCGAGGCACCGCGCTCTGGTCGGTCTGCTCCTGCGATTGAGCCAGAATCCGAAGCTGGGCCCTGGCGCTGTCATACATCTGGTTGCTGGTGAAGTAGGCGCTCAGCAGGCGGCGGGGGAAGGAACTGGTCGGTTCCCGCTTGAAAAACTGATCGATGGTGGCCCGGGCTTCCTTCATCTTGCCCTGGCCCATCTGGGAAACGATCAACTGCGCGAACATGGTCCCGGATTGTCCCCGGTCCACCGCCTGTTGGGCAATCGGCTCGGCGTCTGAGTAGCGCCGCCGCATAATCAGGATCAACGCAAGATTGTTAGGAGCGATCTGATCGTCCGGCCGGAGTTCCAGGATGGCCCGATAAGCCGCGATGGTTTTCTCGGGATCCCAGTCGACATTGAAGTAGTAGTAGGCCGTGGTCTGGTAGCGCTCGATCTCGGTGAGCCGGTCCCGGTGCTGGTAGGCCCGGGTGGCAGCAGTCACCGCTTCCGCGTTGCTGTTGCTCGAATTTGAAAGCGCCACCGCCAGTTTCCGCCAGGCCATGGCAAACCCGCTGTCCAGTGCGATTGCTTGACGCAGCAGCGAGATGGCCCGGTCATTGTCGGAACGGTCGCTGGCCGCGGCCCCTTCGGTGTAGAGCCGCAGGGCCTCGAGCGAACTGGTGGTGACTTCTTCCAGTGGCTCGCTGGCCCGGATGGTCCGTAGCGATTCACCGATCCGCTCCCGGATCCGCTTGGACAGCCGGTCGATGGCGCCGAGCACCTCGGTCTCGTTCTGGGCGGTCTCCCGGGCGGCTACCAGTTCGGACCCGTCGACCGCGGAGACCAGACGGGCCGAGAGCACCAAGCCTTTGCCGATCGGGCTGATGTCTCCCACGATCACCGCTTTCGCGCCTTCCCGCACGGCCAGCTCCCGGGCCACCGTCTCCGTCAGAGGGAGCCGGAGATCCCGGTTCATCCGACTGAGGCCGTCCTCCACCTGAGAGCTGCCGAACACTCTGACTGCGGGAGTCTGGGCGATGTCGATCCGGAAGGCCTCGGTCACCGAACGGCCGAGGGTTGAATCGGGGCCGTGATTGGCGAAGTCGGCCACGATCAGCCGGTCCTGCGCCGACAGTTTGCCCGAGGCCACCAGAGTACCCACCGGTCCGATACCCATCAGCCGCATGGCGGTGTAGGTCACAGCCAGCAGGGCCAACCCGGCAAAGGCGAGATAACCACCTCGGCGAGCCCCCTTCCAGGTCACCAGCCGCCGCATACCGGTCTCGCGGCTGGCCGACCACGTGCCGGTCAATCGAGACTCGGCTCGGCGCCGCTCGATCAGACCGGTGATCACCATGATGGGCAAACCAATGGCCAGGAGAATCAGGGCGCCCCACGGTACCCAGTCGGGCAGGCCCAGCTGGACCGTGAGGAAATAGACCGCTCCCAGGACTGCCACCGAGATCAGCAGGAAGACACCGGCCACTTTGAGGGGATGGCCATACCAGGGGTCTTCAAACCGGACCGCCCCGGTCGGCTGGGTCTGGGTCGGGGTGGTCCCGCCACTGGGCGTGCTTACGCTCTCCAGCTGTTCCAGCAACTCGTCGGCGCTCTGCCAGCGGTCGGCCGGTCGCTTGGCCAGGCAGCGCATGATCGACTCGGCCAGCAGGGGCGGGCAGGAGGCGCGATGATCGGTGACCGGTTGGGGTGCCGTAGTCACGTGCATCGCCAGGACTTGCTGCGGTGTGGCTCCCACGAATGGCGGCCGGCCGGTAAGCAACTCGTAGCCCATCGCGCCGACGGCGTAGATATCGGCCCGGTGATCCACGTTGGGATCGGCAGCCGCCTGTTCCGGCGCCATGTAGGCCGGGGTACCCAAGGCTACTCCGGCGGTGGTCAGCTGATTCCGTCCGGTGGCTTCGCTGACGGCCTTGGCCACCCCAAAATCGGTGACCAGCGCGTGACGGCCACTGAGCAACACGTTGTCAGGCTTGATGTCGCGGTGGACTACCCCGCGGGCGTGGGCGTAGGAGAGCGCGTCGGCTACATCCCGCAGGAGTCGCACGGCATCGGCCACCGGCAATTCGCCTTTGCGGGTGATCCGGTCGCGGAGCGATTCACCCTCCACGAAAGGCATGACGTAGTAGAGAAATGACTCGGTTTCTCCCGAATCGAGCAGCGGAAGAATGTGGGGATGCTGCAACTGGGCGGCGATTTCGATTTCGCGGAGGAACCGGGTGGGCCCCAGGGTGGCCGCGAGCTGAGGCCGCAGCACCTTAACCGCCACCTTGCGGTGGTGCTTGACGTCCTCCGCCAGATACACCGTGGCCATGCCGCCCTGGCCGACCTCCCGCTCGATGCGGTACCGGTCGGCCAAAGCCTTCTTCAATTGATCGAGGGGTTCTGCCACCCGCAAAAGATGGGGTGTGAAAGCCGGTCAGTCCAGCCTAGTTACCGGGCATGTTGGCGTCCATGGACAATTGCTTGTCGAACCGCAGGGTCTGGATCTTGTCCGAAAGCAGGATCCGATTTCGGGGCGGGTGACCGTCGAAGCCTCGCTTCTCCCGGACGAAGTGCATGAGCTCATGCGCCATGGTCAGCATGAAAGGATCGATGCCCTCGGGGATTTCGGACTGGTTGATGTTGTCGTTGATCACCGCAATCCCGGTCTTGTTGAAATAGGTCCCTCGGCTGTGTCCCGATTCGCCGCCGGCCCACTTTCCCACCAGGTGCATGACCACGTTGTTCTTTCCGGTGGGCTTTACCGCAAACTTGAGAAAAGCCTCGCGGCTGACTGGCTGAGACACCGCCGTATCAGTGGTGACCCAGTCGGTATCGATCAGGTCGAATATGATGTTGGCCTGGGGCCCATAGATCCGGTTGAGCGTGGCCAGCCAGGCGTCGGCGTTCTTAGGAGTGTAAGCCGTATCGGGAACCTGAGTCTTCCCATCCTTGTGCTGCAGGAATCGGAATGAAAGTCCGTAAGTATTCTGAGCGGTGACTCCGGTTTCGATCTTGTAGGTGGTACCGTCCGCGGCAAGCTCGTATTTGCCAAAGCCCTTGTTCTTGCCAAAAACCGCCAGGACATTCTCAGGAGTGCTGGTGAGCTGTGCCATGATGCTGGCCAGCAGGTCCTTGGAAAAGCTGGCGGTCTTGTGTCCGCTGGTGAAGTTGCGGGCAATGTTGTCCGCGATCTTGGCCGCGTTGGCTTTGGTGACCCTCTGGGTCGAGGTCTTGGCGTCGTCCTTCCAGGTGACCTTGCCCTTGGCACCCTCGAACCAGACGACGTTGTAGCTGTCGAGCGGAACCACGATGTAGTTGTCCTGGGGGACACCGGTGTTAGGCATCAGTTCACGTAGACCAGGCATCGTCGGGGCCGGGTACGGGGTGAGTCCAGCGGCGGCACGGTGCCCCGGAGGGCGCTCACCTGTAAGAACGAACTTTTACCCGGCGACCCGACAGCCTCCCTGACTGGCGTTGTGCATGACCTACGGTTTCGCCAGTCCCGCGAAAATCTGTATCGAGGCTCCTGGAATCACCCAGATCAGATCTTCCCGGTTGTCGCCGTTCACATCACCGATCAGGGTTACCGCGTTGCTCCAGTTGGTTGAGGCGGGATGACGCTGACCCACCAGACTCACTTCCATGACCCCATTCAGCTTGCCCAGGGCTGTGTGCACCAGGTTGGCGCTGGCGCTGAGCTGGTTCCAGGCCAGATCCTTGATCCCGTCACCATTGATGTCCGCGGCATAGGCCGTGAATTCCCCGGCGGCCAGGTTTTGAAGTGAGACCAGGGGTCCTGTGGTCCAGGTTCCGTTCCCCAGGCTCCGGATCATGTGCAGGGCGGCAGCTCCCGATCTCTTGTTGCTGAACAGGATATCAGTGGCTCCGTCACCATCGAAGTCACCCACCACTCGCTGGTAGTTGGTCCAGCAGCAGGTGGTCGAATGGTCGTACCCGGCACCCTGCACCAGGCTGAAGCCATTGGCCTGGAAAGTCGAGGCGTAGGTGCGGTTGGGCTGACTCAAATTTACCGAATTCCATATCATGTCGGCCCGGCCATCCTTATTCACGTCCCCCAGCCAGGCGACGTACGATCCCCAGCCGCCGCTGCTGTGGCTGGTTCCCCCATGGCTCATATCGAAAGTACCGTCCCCGTTCGACAGACTCACGTAGGAGGTGTTTGCCGAGCCCAGGACGTTAAAGACGAGGTCGTCGTCTCCATCCCCATCGGTGTCGCCCGCCAACACCTTGTAGGGCCCCCACCCGCCTTCGGGACGCTGCTGGACCGGGTCCATGATCCAGCCGCTGCCGGTCGAGCGGGCCACATAGGTCTTGTTCAGCGCACCCAGGTAGACCCAGGCCAGATCCTGCTTTCCGTCGCCGGAGAAGTCTCCGGTTACCAGTTGATAGTTGCCCCAGCCTTCGGCCGCGGTTTCCGGGTGGGTAGCGGTGCTGGGAGCGTCGAAGGTCCCATCGGCTTTCCCGAAGGCCACCGCCACCTGATTGGTGGTGGCATCGCGGTGGTTCAGGACCAGATCGGCGCGGCCATCGCCGTTCACGTCGGCCAGGCGGCTCTCGAAGGGGGTTCCGACCGGAGAGCCGAGGGTCTGTTGCGGCAGAAAATCCAGCTGGGCCGGGAGTGTGCTGGTCTCGGCGCAGGACTTGATGCTGTAGTTGGTTGCCTCGGTGACCGACGCGATGCTGCCGTCACCCAGATTGCGGAAGGTGTAGCTGATCGGCGCGGCGGTCTGCAGCGAGGCGCTGGCCGTGAAATACTGGCGCCAATCGCCGGAGCGGATCATGGCTACGGTCGCGGAGTCATTCCCGCCCAGGGTAGTAATGACGATCTTGGCCTGCTGCAGAATCTTCTGCTGCTGAGTCGAGAGACTCAAGTTCGCCTGACCGGTCACGAACTCGTACGACGCGTTGAGGGTGCCCTTGATGTCGGACTCGCTGGCGGTCGAAGTGAAAGCAAACATCATCATCCGCCCATAGGTGACCTGGGCGACGTAGACCGGAAGATTGTCCGGGCCGATGCGCCCCAGACTGCGCTGTTCCTCCAGCTTGGCCGGTGTGAAGGCACTCGAAAAAATGGCGCCGGGGGTCTGCGGCGGTGCTACCACCACATCGAACATCCGCTGGAAGAAGTGAACCGTCACGGTTCGCTCTGACGATATGTTCGAGATACTGGTCCCGGCTTTGGCCGAGAAGCCGAGGTACTTCCCCGACAGCCCCGCCTGCAGGGCAAACTCCTGCTCCGAATTGTAGGTCCGCATCTGGAACTTGCTGGCCGAGGCGGTCTGCAGTCCGTTGAGGGTGGCATTTCCAATAATGTCCCCGATCGCGGAGCCGACATGGGCCTGATCGACTATATCCACAGTTCGGAAGTTGCTTCCGGTAGGGAAGCTTGGGATCGAGACATTCACCGGGGCCCGCTCGCTGATGGTCAGCGGCAGCAGCGAACCGACCTGGGCTTTGTGGCTCTTACCCTGGATCAGCGCCCCAGGCCAGAGGATGTCGACATCCGGGTTGTAGACCACGATCTCATTGGGTGTCTTGGAGATCGAATAGGGCACCGAAGTACAGGAGTAGGCCACGTTCTGCCTGGTCACCAGATTACCCAGGCTGTCGGCCGTGGTCACCGAGGCGACCGTGTCGGTGCTCTGTGTAGTGGTGCGGCTCTGGTCGACTGTGGAATCGCTTTCGATTCCCGGCGGCGCAAAGGTGCTCCACGAGGGGAGGGCCGAGAGATACTCGTTAACTCCCTGACCGGCCCCGGGCCCGGTGGAGTCATCGCCGCCACTGCATGCTGCCAGGACCGCGGTGAGCACCGTGGTCCGGATCCAAAAGTTCCGGTTCGATGAAACCATGCTTCCTCCCGTCAGGGTGCACCCCTGCCGCTTTGCCAGAGCGGGCTTGTGGTCAGGGCTTCTTGCCGGGGTGTTCAACAGGGAGGCGACAAACCAGCCGGAATTCCCTCATCCTGGAACGGGAGGCGATCAACTGGCGGGGGTCTGGCCTGAATGGCGGAGCTCATTCAGAGCGATGCCGATGGGGCAGCGAAGGAAGTCGTCGTCATGGCAGGCGGCGTCGGCCCGGAGGAGGGCGTCTACTTCCTCGCGGAGGGAGCGGTCCTCGCCGCAGGCGATCTCGAGCAAGCTGGAGCGGTCTCCCGGGTCGAGCGACGCGGCCCACCCGAACAGGGCTGCCACTCGCCGCCACCGCTCCTCAGTCACGAGCCGGGTCCCAACTCCCGGTACAGCCAGGCCCGGGCGAGGCGGATATCCCGGTGAACGGTCGCCGGGGAGATCTCCAGCACGGCGGCAGTCTCGTCATAGCTCAGGCCCCCGAAATAAAGCAGGTCGACCACCTGTGCCTTCCGGGGATCGAGCGACGAAAGTCGGCTTAAAGCCTCATCCAGTTCGATGAGGTTGGCGGGCCGCTCCCCCGCCTTCACCAGTTCCTCATCCAGGGAGAACGCCACGACGGCGCCGCCCCGCTTGGCCCGGCCCCGGCCCCGGGCATGATCCACCAGGACCTGGCGCATCACCCGGGCGGCCACGGCGAAGAAGTGGCGCCGTCCCTCCCAATCGGCCGAGCCGCCTGACAGGCGAAGATAGGCCTCGTGCACCAGGGCAGTGGTCTGCAGCGTATGCCCGGTCGCTTCGCCGTGCAGGTAATGGCTGGCCAGACGCTTCAACTCGTCGTAGAGGAGAGGAAACAGCCGGTCGCGAGCCTCCTGGTCACCGGCATTCCAGTCCCGTAACAACTTCGAGACTTCCTTGCTGTCGAAATCGGTCATGGAAGGTCAACCCGGGGAGAACTGGCTTCTTGCCGCTTCACTGACCATCTTGGGCCCGAACGATCTTCGCTCAACCAGCGGTCCTTCATCCAAGGGTGCTCCCATGTCTGGAATACCCCCGTCTGAGTCGTGGGAAAAGATCGAGGTGCTGTTTCACGAGGCCCTGGCCCTTCAACCGGAGCGCCGCGAGGCGTGGCTTCGCGAAAGAACTGGCGGGGATCAGGCCGTCATGTCGGAAGTCCTGTCGCTGCTCGCGGCTTCGGGTCCCCCATCCGGCCCGGGGGTAATCAGTCGCGCCATCGCCGACGCTATCGGCGACCCAGGTCTCGAGCCCATGCCCGCCTGGATTGGCCGGGATGTCGGAGCCTATCGCCTGATCGGCGAACTGGGCCGGGGCGGGATGGGGACCGTCTACCTCGCTGAACGGGCCGACCAGACCTATCGAGCCCGCGTCGCGATCAAGTTTGTCCGCGGCGGACTCGCCAGCCCCGAGCTGCCACGACACCTGGTAGCCGAACGCCAGATCCTGGCCGATCTGGTCCATCCCCATATCGCCCGCCTCCTCGATGGGGGCACTTCCGACGATGGGACGCCCTACCTCGTGATGGAGTACATCGAGGGCGAGCCGCTCGATCGCTACTGTGAGTCCCGCGGTCTCGGGCTGGTTAGGCGCCTGGAGCTCTTCCTCCACGTGACGGCGGCAGTGCAACACGCCCATCAAGCGCTGGTGGTACACCGGGACCTCAAACCGGCCAACATCCTGGTCACATCAGAAGGCGTCCCCAAGCTGGTCGATTTCGGAATCGCCAAGCTGCTTGAGGCTTCGGACCGGTCGGAGGACACCCTCACCGGAGCCGGCCTGATGACTCCGGCGTATGCCAGTCCTGAACAACTCAAAGGCCGCCGGACCACTGTGGCGACCGACGTCTATGCCCTGGGCGTCGTGCTCTATCAACTCATCGCGGGCCGTCATCCGCTCGGCATTCTGCCGGGGATGCCCCTGGCAGAAATTGTACGCCGGGTGACGGAAGGGGAACCACCACCCGCAAGCCTCGTCGCCTGTGGCCGAGCTCTGGAATGGCGGAAGGCCCTTACCGGCGACCTCGATGCCATCCTGGCCAAGGCCCTCGCCAAGACCCCGGAGGAACGCTACACCTCGGTCGAGCAACTGGCCGGCGATCTCCAGCGATATCTCCGCAAGGAACCGGTGTCGGCCCGGCCCAACTCCCGGGCTTACCGCCTCCGCAAGCGACTGGTCCGGCATCGCACCGTTGTGGCGGCCGCAGCTCTGGTGATCGTGGCCCTCGCGGGCGGACTAAGCGTCGCGCTGTGGCAGCGCTCCCGGGCCGTGGTCGCTCGCGCCACGGCGCTGGAGGCGTTGCAGCTCTCCGACGCCACCCGTTCCTTCCTCATGTCGCTGTTTCGTGCCAACGACCCCAGTGAAAGCCGGGGCCGTGAAGTCACTGCCCGCGAGTTATTGCAACGAGGTGTGACCCGGGTGGACTCGCTTCAGAACCAGCCGGTTCTGCAGGCCGAACTGCTCTATGTGCTAGGCCGGCTGCAGATGCGGCTGGGAGACTACCGCAGCAGTGCCGCGCTGCTGCACCGGTCGGTCGGCTTGTACCGCCGACTCCCTGGTCGAGATACCGCGTTCGTCTCTGCGCTCACAACCCTGGGCAACGCCCTGATGGATCTGGGATGGCCTGACTCGGCCGCCCAGGCCTGGCAAGAGGCGGTCGATGTGGGAAGCGCGCGGTTCGGTCCAGAGAGCCGCGAGATTCTCGCGCCAATCGGCAATCTCGGCGTCGCCTACAGCCGAAGTGGAAACGAGGCCAGGGCCGAGCAAGTCTACCTCCAGACCATCGCACTGGAGCGGAAGGTCCTCGGCCCGGCAGACCGCGAACGACTCACCGCGATTGCCAATCTGGCCCTGTTGCTGAGCAATACCGGCCGCTATCGCGACGCCCGACCCTGGTTCGAGGAGGCCCTCGAGATCTCGCGCTCGAAATTCGGCGAGGAACACACTAACACCGCATTCGTCCTGGATAACTACGGTGTCATGCTGCGTGAAGCCGGGGAATACGACCAGGCCGAGTCCTCCATCCGGGAGGGCCTGGGGATCCGGATGAAACTGCTTGGCCCGGAGCATCGGTTCACCGCCGAGTCCTATCTTTCCTTGGGCCAGGTGCTGGCGGCGCGAGCGCAGGGAAGCGACCTGACGACCGCGGATACCCTGCTTCGTCGTTGCTTGCGGATCTATCACAAGGTGCTGGGTAACGACCATCCCGCCAACGCCTATGTCCTGCAGGCGCTGGGGTTGGTGGCCTACAACCAGGGCAGGCTGCCCGAGGCCGAGCGGCGGTATCGCGAGGCGCTGGCGATCCGACGGGCCCAGGGGCGTCGTGATCGACCCACGGTCACCGTGTTGACGCTGGTGGTGCTGGGGCATGCCCTGCGAGACCAGAACTCTCCTGAGGCCCTGGTCACGTTCCGCGAGGCGGACAGTCTGGCGCGGGCCCGGGTGCCGGCCACCCATCCTTATCGACTACGGGCCGAAATCGGGCTGGCGCTCGCGCTGGCCGATCAGGGCGACACCGCCCAGGCGGAGCCGATCTATCAGCAGAACCTGGAAGCTTTGGCGGGCCAGCTCGGCCCGCAACATCCCTGGGTGCGTCTCGCCTGTAGCCGGGGAGTACGGGCCGGCCTGGCCGACGTCGCCTGCGGCTGAATCCCCACCCAGGCTGCAGCTCTCACGATGCTTCAGGCCACTCAGGCGAGAAGCTGCTCGGCAATGCTGCCGGGCAGCGGGTCACCCCTCCGTTCGTTTTGATCGCATGTTCTTGTCGATGATCCCCACGATGATGCAGCCGAAGGCCGCCAGCCGCGGGAGGTAATAGTAGGGCAGGGCCTCGTTACTCGGCATGAGCACAGCCAGCAAGCCCCAGTTCACCGCAAACATGACGAAGGCCCAGCTGAAGAAGCTGAAGAGCCGGTCGCCGCTGAGCTTCCAGTAATGCCGGAAACGCAAGGCGGCCACTACGCAGGCCATGACCAGAGCACCGTGCATGAAGCCGAGCATGATCTCAGCCCCCCTCCGTGCAAAGACCCACGACCAGCGCCAGCATCCCCGTCAGAGCGATGCCGGTACGCCAGAGTGAGAGATTGACGGCCGGAAAGAGGATCAGGTCGGCTACCAGCGCCAGGTTGCTCACCGCCAGAAATCCGAAGCAAATACAGCTGCGCAGCAGCAACGGAGACTTGGTGGCGCGGTACCCCCGGAAGAGCAGCACGGTACAGACAATGCTGAAGATGGCGCACAGGAGATAGACCGCCTCAGCCATGCTTTCCCTCCTTCCTGATAATGAAGGAATCGGCGAACGCCCGTATGGCCGAACCGCGGATCCGCCGGATGGCGTTGGAGGCAAGCACCCGCAGGACCTGCTGGGGACTGGACTCCAGCAGGCCGGCCAGGGTGACGACCGCCTCGTCCCGGGGGCCCTGGAGATACCGATAACTCCTACTTGAGGGAGACCCGGTCTCGCTGGCCAGACCGTGGCCCGCCAGCCGGGCCAGACCGTCGGCGGCCAGCGTCTCATCGATGCGGAGTGCCGCCGCCGCAGAGCCGGGGCTGTGAATGGCCCCCCCCGTGCGTCGGAGCAGGAGGAGCAGCTCGAGATCCTCATAAGACTCACAACACTCCCACAGCAGGGTGGCGATGGATTGCGGGAGCTCGGTGCTGCTCATCGGACGGTCGTCAATGGTCGCTGCTCGAAAGTGATTGGGAAAACCACACTGGTTTGGTTGGATTGACCCGGCCCTGAGCGTAAAATATGTTGATATCAACATGTTATCGCTACCCCGCACTTTCGACCGACTCCGGGAGCGACTCACCCCCTGGCCTCTGGCGGTACTGGCGGCGTCAGCCTCATTAGTCGCCCTGGACCGGGTGACGGGTCCCTACGTGCGAGTCTCCCTCCTGTTCGTGTTGCCGGTCGCTCTGGTCGCGTTCCGGTGGGGCGTGCCCGGGGCGCTCGGGTTGGGGGGGCTCCTGCTAGTCAGCCGGATCTGGCTGGTGATCGCGACCGGGGATTATTGGCTGGTGCTTCCCGAAGTGGCGAACCTGGCCCTGGGCCTGATCGTCTTTGCGGTGATCGGGATCGCGGCCCGCGAGTTACGCCGGACCCGGGCCCTGGTGGCCCGGGCGCCGGTACCTCTGGCAGTCTGTGGGGGCTGCGGGAGGATTCGGGGACGGGAAGGGCGCTGGCACGGTTTCGTTCAGGTGGTTACTCGTCTCAAGGCGGCCCGATTCAGGCATACGCTCTGTCCGGAGTGCGAGCACGCCTTTGCCGGCCAGGATGACATTCACGGTATATGATGAGTATGCTTAGCTCCTAGGCTCACCGGCTGGTCCAGCCTGTCCTCTAACTCCACCGCGAGTCATCCTCATTTCTGCTGAGCGCGATGCCGCCCGGCCGACGCTTCATCCTGATATGGAGCGGTGGGATTTCCCCGGGTGGGGCCGGGCCGAACGGATTACAGATCTGTCCCGGGAAGCGGGGCCGCTCAAGCCGGCCAAGCGACCCCATGCCCGACTGGGCACCTGGTCCGCGACCGCTATCTGCGGCAACGACATCACCTCCAGTGTCCTCTATGTCTCGGCGTTGTGCGCCGCCCAGGCCGGCGCGCTCGCTCCAGTGGTGTTGTTGCTGGTGGGCGGAGTCCTCTACCTCTACCGCCGGATCTATGGGGAGGTTGGAAGTGCCCTGCCGCTCAACGGTGGTAGCTATACCCTCCTGCTGAACACCACCAACAAGAAAGTCGCCGCCGCGGCTGCCTGCCTCACCCTGCTTTCCTACATCGCCACTGCCGTCATCAGCGCCTACGAAGCCAGTCACTACGCGATCAACCTGTATCCCGGTTTGCCGGTCATCCCCGCCACCATCGGCCTGCTGGGAGTCTTCGCGCTGTTGAATATTCTCGGCATCACGGAGTCGGCCCGGGTCGCGGTGGCCATTTTCGTGCTCCACCTGCTGAGTCTATCCGCACTGGCCGTGACCGGGGCGTTCGCGGTCATCCGCTCGCCCGAGATTCTCTGGGCCAACCTCGGACAACCGGTGCTGCCGAGGCTGGGTCACTCGCTGTTCTATGGTTTCGCCGCCGGCATGCTGGGCATCAGCGGGTTCGAAAGCTCGGCCAACTTTATCGAGGAACAGCGTCCCGGAGTGTTCCCCCGCACCCTCAAGTACATGTGGCTGGCGGTGGTGATCTTCAACCCGCTGATCAGTCTGCTCTCGCTGGGACTGCTGCCGCTGGCGGACATTCAGGCCCTGCCGCCCGACCTGCTGGCCCGGATGGCCGGAATCTCTCAGGGCCCTGGACTCCGCCTCCTCGTTAGCGTCGACGCAGTGCTGGTGCTCTCCGGTGCGGTACTGACCAGCTTCGTCGGAGTCAATGGACTCATCCGGCGGATGAGCCTGGATCGTTGCCTGCCGCAGGGTCTCCTGACCGAGAACCGCTGGCGAGGAACCACCCACTGGATCGCCTTGGGATTTTTCGCCCTCTGTACCTCGATCCTGCTGGTGACCGGCGGGCGGATTGATACCTTGGCCGGCGTCTACACCCTGTCCTTCCTCAGTGTCATGGCCCTGTTTGCCGGTGGCAATATGCTGTTGAAGTGGACCCGGGCCCGGCTCCCTCGCAGCGAACGGGCCGGCTGGCCCACGGTCATTGTCGCCCTGCTGGCCGTACTGCTGGGACTGGCGGGGAATATCATGCTGGATCCCCGGAATCTTGAAGTCTTTGCGCTGTACTTCGCGGTGACCCTGGTGGGGGTCGGGGCGATGCTCCTGCGGGTCCAGGTATTCTACCTGGTCTTGTTTCTCTCCCGCTGGCTGGTGGAGCGCGCGGTCTCGATCAATCAGCGAATCCGGGACCGGCTGCGGGGACAAATCGATCAGATTAACAGCGTTTCCATGGTGTATTTCAGTAAAGGAGACGATCCCGAGATCCTCGATAAGGTGGCTCGCTACGTCATCGCCAACGAGCACACCAAGTGGCTCACCGTGGTCCACGTCTACCCGCCAGGAGGCAAAGTTCCCCCTGGATTGGGGGCCGATCTTGCCATCCTCGACCGCCGGTATCCCCGGTTGCGGATCGATTTCCTGGCGGTGCAGGGGGAGTTCGGGCCGGAGCTGGTTGCCCGGCTCTCGCAGCGGCTGCGAGTGCCTCACAATTACATGTTTATCGCCACTCCCGGCGATCGCTTTCCCCACCGAATCGAGGAGCTGGGCGGAGTGCGTGTCATTATCTGATCGGGAGACCCCGGTTGACCCGGGCCCGAAATGGAATTAGTTTGATATCAACGTAATGCAGTGAATGATCAGGGCGCTCGCTGACATCGCAGCCCTCGTTCCGCCAGACTGGTCCCGCCCATTCCGGGGTGGTGTACCCCCGGCTCCCACGATCAGCCTCGCTCGTGGCCCGGCGCTGGCGGAGCCCTATCGCGAGGAGATCGGATAGCCCGATGAACACCATCCGAAACGTGACTTTTCAGATCAAGCCGGGGAAGACCGCCGAGTTCAACAAATTGCTCAGCAACGAAGTCCTGCCGCTGCTGAAGAAGCAGCCCGGCTTCCGGCATGAGCTGGCCATGGTGAATGGCTCCTACGCCGTCGGAGTCAGCCTGTGGCAGGACGGTGCCAGCCTCGAGAAGTACCAGACCGGTGGATTTCCCGAGGTACTCCGGACCCTCGCGCCGGTGCTGGACGGCGAGCCCCGGGTGACCAGTTTCGAACTGGCGGCGACCACCATCCCGGTCTAACCGGTCACCCTCCAGTCCCGGCGGCTCCCGCCGCCGGTGGCTGGCTCTGCCTCAGTCCTCGCTCTCCACCTCGAGCAGCCGGCTGTCCACCTGGGCCATCAGCCGATCGAAAGCGTCCCGGCTGAGCAGCCCGTCCTGCAGCGCTTGAATAGCCTCGCTCTTCTCGACCATCATCAGGTGCCGCCGGGTCCGAAGCTCATCCTGGTGATGCAAGTCGACGTGCTCGTTGCGCAGGCGGGACAACTCGGCCTGGGCGCTCTGCCGCCGCGATTCATATTCCGACCGGATCAGCGCCAGTCGGCTGTCTTCAGCCTGGCCGCTTTGGGCCATCCGGTCGATTTCCCGGAGCGCCGCCTGGACCGTCTTGAGTTCGCCCCGGCGCTGTTCATAGTCGCTCCGGCCGATGTGACTCCGGGTCAGCCCGAGTCGCCTCAGGAGGGGGCCCATGGTCAAGCCCTGGACCAGGATCGACAGCAGCACCACCCCGAAGGTGATTGCGATCAGCAGACTGCGATTGGGGAAGTCGCCCGGCAGACTCAACGCCAGCACCATCGAGAGCCCCCCTCGCAATCCGCCCCAGCTCAGCACCGCTTGCCAGGCCGGCGGAACCCGATTGGCCCCCCGGGCAACCAGGGCGGACATGCCAAAGACCACGACTGCTCTCCCGAGGAGGACAGCCAGGAAGGCCGAGAGAATCAGCTGCCAGTTGCGGAACAGGTCCGGCAGCCGGACCTCGAAACCAATCAGCAGGAAGATGATGGAGTTGAGCGCGAAGGCGACGTACTCCCAGAAGGTCTCCACCGCGACCCGGGTGGTGGGGGTCATACCGGTGCGGGCCCCATAGTTGCCGCAGACCATGCCGGCCACCACGGTGGCAATGACACCTGAGCCATGGAGGTGCTCGGCACCGGCAAAGGCCCCGTAGGCCGCGATGGTTGTCAGGGTGATTTCAATCATCGGGTCGTCAATCCGCTGGATCACGGTGGAGATCACCAGCCCGACGACAAAGCCGATGCCGGTACCGAGCCCGACGACTTGCAGGAACTCGAGGACCACGGACGTGGCGGAGAAAGACCCGCCGCCGGCAATCGCGAGAATCAGGGTGAAGAAGACGATCGACGTGCCGTCATTAAGGAGACTCTCGCCTTCCAGCAACGCCGCCAGCCGGTGAGGCGCGCCCAGGGTGCGGAACAGCCCGACTACCGCGATCGGATCGGTGGCCGCCACCAGGGCACCGAATACCAGGGCGTGTTGCCAGATGACACCCTGGTCCAGCGGAAGCAGCGCCGCTACCGCCACCAGGATCGCCGCTGTCAGCAGAATGCCCAGCACGACGCCGGGAACTGCCAGCGCGAGAATCACCGATTGATCCCGCCGGACCTCCCGGAAGTTGAGATGAAAGGCGGCTTCGAACAGCAAGCCCGGCAGAAAAACCACGAACAACAATTCCTGGGTGAGATGAGGCGGTTCGAAGGCATGCAGCTGTCCCAGGAAGAGCCCGGCGAGCACCAGCGCTACGGTGTACGGCAGGCGGAGCCGGCGGGCTACGAGGGCGACAGCCGTCGCCACGATGAAGAGCAGGATCAGGGCGGATTCGGTAACCATGGTCAGGGCCGTTCAGCGATGGCTGTCGGCGGGAGGCTCCACCCGGAAGGCCGGAGCTCGATATTCCCTGGGAAGATGATCGGCGGGGAGGGTCACCTGGTTGCCATCACGCAAGGCTCGATAGTGTGGTGACATGATTTCCACCCCGGCTTCGTTGAAGCGGTCCTGGATCGCCTGGTGCAACTCTGAGTAGGTCCGGGCCATATCGGCGGGCCGATCGGTGTAGGCATTGAGCTGATAGCTCACGTAGAAGTCGTCCAGACTGGTCTGCAGCACGAAGGGAGCCGGTTCAGCCTTTATATGCACGGTGGCGGTGGCGGCCGAGATCAGCAAGGCGTGCACCTGGCGCCAGGGTGCATCGTAGCCGATGGTCACGGTGGTGTGGAGGATCAGGCCCCGGCTGGCGGCCTGGCTGCTGAAGTTGATCACCTGGCTGGACAGTACCGATCCGTTAGGCACCGTGATCTCGACATTCTTGATGGTCCGGATTCGGGTCACCAGCATGGTCCGCTCCACCACGTCGCCTACGGTCTCTCCGATCTGCACCCGGTCGCCTACCCGGAAGGCGTTGGTGTAGGTCAGGACGACCCCGGCGATAATATTCCCTACTGCCCCGGAGGAGCCCAGGGAGAACAGCACGCCGACGAAAAGCGAGACGCCTTTGAACGCATCGGAGCCCGCGCCCGGCAAGTAGGGGCACAACACTACCGCGGCAAAGGCGATTACCAGGAAGCGGACGATGTTGAAGGTTGGGTCGGCCCAGTCCCGGTGGAATCCATCGAAACTCAAGGCCCCGCTGCCGATAGCCCGAAAGACCAGCTGGATCACTTTGAGGAGATAGCGGGTCACCAGTACGATGACCGCGATGAAGAAGATCTTGGGCAGGTAGGCCAGGAACCCGGCACCGGCGGCCCGGAGCGGCGTTACGACGTAACCCACGATCTGCCCGGACAGCGGTGCAGTCCAGGGGAAGAAGCTCAGCACCAGCGGCACGTAGAGATATAGCAAGGCAACGGTCGCCAGCACTCGGAGGGCTCGGGCCACACCGGTGAGACCTTCGCTCAACCGCTCGGCCGACAGCAGTTCCAGCCGCTTGACCCGAAGCGGACCGAGGTGGGCGGGTGAAAGCAGCCGGTAGATCCGGACAAACAAGCGCGCGAGACCGAACAGCAGACCGAGCAGCACCAGGGTTGTGGCAAGCGCCTTGGCGGCATCCAGCGACAGGGCCGTGAGGCCGCGGGCGTGGGATCGGGCCGAGACGACCTGTTGAATTCGGGACGCCCACGCAGTGGCGAGCGCCTGGCGGGGCACCCCCACCGGCGCGGCGTCGGCGTCGAGTATGGTCATCAGGACCACATCGCCCACCAGCAACTCGGTGCGCTGCTCCAGCTCACTGACCGTGATCGAATCGCGGCCCGAGGCCAGCCTGGCCGCGATCCCCGGTAACCTGGTCTGGATCGACCCGGCTCGTTCGACCGGACCGAAAGGACCCAGCCGGCCATAGAGGGTGAAGAGTGTGTCGTTGTCGAAGACCACCGGGGCGCCGCTGGGCGCCGGGGTGGAATCCGGGGGTTCCTGACCGCCGAGGAGGGAAGGCAGCAATCCGAGAAGCAGGCCGAACCGTGCGGCCGAGAGACGGATGCTCATGGGATCTCGCGAGAAGGGTGGCCAGCGATCGCCCGGGGTTCGACACCAGCGTGAGAGCCGGTGCCTCCTGCAGCGCAATCACCAGAACCGGGAGTTTTCCGTGGAACGTATTCGAGTTGGTACCCTGCAATACTTCATCCGGCCGGTCAAGACCTTCGACGAGTTTCAGGATCAGGTCGAAGCTCTGGTGGAAACCGCGGTGGACTATAAGTGTCATCTTCTGGTTTTCCCGGAGTACTTCACCGTCCAGCTGCTCACGCTGGGTAATGTGCGGCGGCCGATCCGGGAACAAGTACGCGATCTGGCCGGCCAGGCCGACCGGTTCACCGAGTTGATGACCGGGCTGGCCCGGCGACACGGCCTGTATATCGTGGCAGGCACCATACCCGTTCTGCCGGGTCCGGGGGACCGGGTCTTCAATCAATCGATGCTGTTTGGTCCCAGCGGCACGCTGGGAATCCAGCGAAAACTTCACATGACCAGGTTCGAGACCGAGGAGTGGCTTGTGTCGCCTGGAGAAGTGCTGCGGGTCTTTGAAACCGAATTCGGGCGGGTGGCGATCGCCATTTGCTATGATGTCGAGTTCCCCGAAATCGCCCGGGCCGCAGCGCGGGAAGGGGCCAGTATCCTGGTGGTTCCCAGTTGCACCGACGACCGGCAGGGCTTCTGGCGGGTGCGTTACTGCGCCCACGCCCGGGCCATCGAGAACCAGATCTACGTCATCTGCTCCGGAACGGTCGGCTCGTTGCCGATGGTCCCGGCGGTGTCGCTCAATTACGGACAGGCGGCGATCCTCACGCCCAGCGACTTCGCCTTCTCCCGGGATGGGATTCTGGCCGAAGGCAACCCCAATCAGGAGATGATGGTGATCGGCGAACTCAATCTGCGCACCATCATCGAGACCCGGGCCAGCGGCACCGTCCTGCCGCTGCACGACAGTCTCAACACCACGGCCAGAACGGCCCGCCCTGAGGTGATGAAGGTATGACCCGGGACGACACCATTCGGGTACGCCAGACCCGGCCGGCCGATTTCCCCGGCATCATTGCCCTGTGCGCCGCCGTCTACCCCGAGTCACCGGCGTGGAGTGAAGCCCAGCTGGCCGGCCACGGGTCTCGATTCCCGGAAGGCCAGCTGGTCGCCGTGGCCGGGCCGGAGGAACAGGTGGTCGGGATGGCCGCGAGTCTGATCGTCCGGTGGGATGACTACGCCATCAGCGGATCCTGGCGCCAGTTCACCGAGCAGGGGACCTTCGCCAACCACGATCCGGAGCGGGGCCGGACCCTTTATGGAGCCGAAGTGATGGTTCATCCTCGGCGCCAGGGGCAGGGCATCGGTTCCCGGCTGTATCAGGGTCGCGAAGCGCTGGTGCGGCGCCTGGGACTGTTGCGGATCCGGGCCGGGGCTCGCCTGCGGGGCTACCATGAGGTGGCCGACCGAATCAGCCCGACGGAGTACGTCCACGCGGTGGTCAATGGGACCCGGACCGATCCCACGCTCACCTTCCAGCTGCACCGCGGTTTCCGGGTTCTGGCGGTGGTGTCCGGTTACCTGATTCACGATCCCGAGAGCCGGGGCTATGCCGCGGTCATCGAATGGCTCAATCCCGAGGTTGCCACGCCGGCGGATCTGGCCGCATCCAGGCTGCCCTTCAGTCGGGCCGAGGGTTGATTCTCCGGTCCTGCGCTATTACTTTGATATCAATATATATATCAAATTAAAGGGGGGCGCATGCGAACAATCGCCGTCGTGTTGGCTGGAGCGCTGCTGGCCGGCTGTCATCACACTCCGGTGCAAACCGGTCCCACTCCCGGGCCGAACGACCTCGCGGCCCGGAACGATTCGCTGGCCCGGCACCGGGCCGATTCGCTGGCCCAGCTGCGCCGAGCCGAGACGGAGCGGTTGGCTCGAGCCGAAGCGGAACGGCTGGCCCGGGAGGCGGCTGAGCGGCGCGCCCGGCAGCTCGCCGGACTGACCGATACGCTGACCCGTCGAACTCATTTCGATTTCGATCAGGCGGTGATTCGTTCGGAGGATCGCCCCCTGCTGGAGCGGAAGCTGGCCATCCTGCGAGCCAATCCCTGGCTCAAGTTGACCGTAGCGGGCCACGCCGATGCCCGCGGCTCTGACGAATACAATCTCGTGCTCGGCACCCGTCGGGCCGCCGCGGTGCGCGATTTCCTGGTTGCCCGGGGGGTTTCCGGCGAGCAGCTCCGGATCGTGTCCTACGGGGAGGAGCGGCCATTGGCCTGGGGGAATAACGAGCCCGACTGGGCCCTGAACCGGCGAGACGAGTACTCACCGGGGGCGGCGCTGGACTCGCTGGTGGCGCCGGTTGAGGGGCGGTAGGGGATGCCGTTTCCCCAATACCAGATACTGGGCAACAGTCTCACCCAATGGATCCAGGCCCTCGTAGTCGGTGCCGGGGTGCTGGCCGGGCTCTGGCTGGTCCGGCGGCTGCTGGCGGCTCGGCTGGGAGCCTTGGCCCGGCGGACCACCAACGTCTGGGATGACCTGCTGGTTTTCCTGATCCAACGGACCCGGACCGTTACCCTGGGGGTGGTGGCGCTGTGGCCCGCGCTGGGGCTCTTGAGTTTGCCGCCTGCGGCGATCCAGGTCGCCCGGATCATCACGGTGCTGGTGGGAGCGTTGCAGCTTGCCCTCTGGGGCAACCTGCTCATCACCTCCATCCTGGAGGCCAAGGTCGCCCGGCTGCGTCAGGACGATCCCTCCTCCGCGACGACGCTCACCGGCATGACCATTCTGGTACGGGGTGTCCTCTGGGTCGTGCTCTTGCTGCTGGCGCTCGACAACCTGGGTGTGAATATCAGCGCCCTGGTGGCCGGTCTGGGCATCGGCGGTGTCGCCATCGCCCTGGCGATCCAGAATATCCTGGGCGATCTGTTCGCCTCCCTCTCGATTGTGCTCGACAAGCCCTTTGTCGTGGGCGATTTCATCGTAGTCGGCGACATGATGGGGACGGTGGAGCGGATCGGCCTGAAGACCACCCGGCTGCGCAGCCTGTCCGGTGAACAGCTGGCGTTTTCCAATGCCGATCTCCTGGGCAGCCGTATCCGCAATTACAAGCGGATGTCGGAGCGCCGGGTGGTGTTCACCGTCGGAGTCACCTATCAGACTCCGGCCGACCTGCTGGGCCGGATCGGGATGATCCTGCGTACCGTGGTCAGCGCCGAAGATGGGGTGCGATTCGACCGGGCCCACCTGCGCAGCTTCGACGACTCGGCTATCACCTTCGAGGTGGTGTACTACGTGCTCGATGCCGACTACAACCGGTACATGGACATCCAGCAGAAGATCAATCTGGCGATTTACCGGCGGTTTGAGGCTGACGGCATCGAGTTCGCCTATCCGACCCAGACGGTCTATCTCCACCCGGCGGGCCAGCGGGAGCCGGGGCCCCAGCTGGCGTGACCTAGTCGTCCGAGAAGAAGAAGCGCACTTCGATGTCGCTGGCCTCCATCATCGCGACCAGCCGGTCGATCGACTTGAGGATCTTGCGCTGCTCGGTCTGGGACAACTGGGCCAGACCGTGGAGCAGCCGTCCCTGGGCCGGCTGGGGGGCCCGGTCGGCTAACTCGCGACCTTTGGGTGTGAGGTCGATTTCGACGAAGCGGCGGTCTTCCCGGGGCCGGACCCGGCGTACCAGCCCCCGCTTTTCCAGCCGGTCCACCAGGATCGAGAGCGTACTCGGCTGCACCGCCAGAGCCTCGGCCAGAGCACTGGTGGCCAATGCGCCTTCGCGCTTGAGGGTCTTGAGGGCCCAGAGTTGCGGACCGGTCAAGCCGAAGCTCTTGAAGACCTCCTGGGAGTAGAGTTCGACCGCCCGCACGATCCGGCGCAGCCCGTTGACGATGTCGCGGGTGGCGGATGAGGGGGGCGACTGACGATTGGAGCGGGAAGAACGTGCGAGAGTGGCGGCCATGGAGTTGGCTCAAGGGAGCCCGGATAGTAGATTGATGTCAAAGTAGTCTGTCCGCGGCGGGGGTCAATCGGTCCCCCCGGCGCAGTCCTCTTCCTGGCTTCCCTTTGCAGCTACTGCGAACCCTTCGCTGGCAGCTCCACCGGCTGGCAGTGCAGGCGAGACGTACCACGTACGGCCCGGTCAATGCCGCCCAGGGTTTCTGGGCCGACCTGGTCGACTGGTTCAACGGTCTCGAACTCAGCGAGAACGCCATCCTGCTGGGATTTGCCGCCGTGATTGGGCTGGGCTCCGCGGTGGGGGTGGTCGGTTTCTACAAGCTGATCGACCTGGCGCACCAGGCGTTCTTCTCCTGGCCCGAGTCGGTTTTGCCGGAATTAGGGCGACTGGCCTATCGCCCGGTGATTACCGGTGCCGGGGCGGTGGCGGCCTGGGCTCTGATGCGCCGGTTCGGCCGGGGGCACGACGGCCTCAACATCCCGGACGTACAGCTGGCGGTGGTACGGCGACAGGGCCAGTTGCCGACGGTCCCGGCACTGGCTCGCACTGCCGCCAGCGCGGTCACCATCGGCAGCGGTGGTTCGGCCGGCAGTGAAGGACCGGTCGCGGTCTTCGGGGCGCTGATTGGCTCCCGGCTGGGCAGCCTGTTCCGCTTCAGCGGAAGTCGAACCGGGATCCTGGTGGGTGCCGGTGCGGCGGCCGGAATCTCGGCCGCGTTCAATGCCCCGCTGGCCGGTGCGTTCTTCGCGCTGGAGGAGATCCTCGGATCGTTCAGTACCGCGGCGTTCGCTCCGGTGGTAGTAAGCAGCGTCCTGGCGGCGGTGGTGTCCCGGGGGGTCTTTGGCAATCATCCCGTCTTTCCGGTTCCGCTGGAGCTCGGGTATCGGTTGACCCGGGAAGTGGTGCTGTTCTACCCGCTGCTCGGTCTGCTGGCCGGTCTGGTCTCAGTGTTCTTCGTCCGCTGCTACTTCGGAGTGGACGGCTGGAGCCGGCGGACCCGGATCCCGCCGGGCTGGCTCGCTGCCGGAGGCGGGGCAGTGGTGGGCGGTCTCGCGTTTCTCTCCGGTGGGCTGCTGGTGGGATCAGGGCATCTGGCGATCCCGCTCGACGGTTTTGCCCAATCGGCCTGGTACTTCGTGGCGTTGCTGGCGATCGGGAAGATTGTGGCCACCTCGATCACCCTCAACACCGGTGGATCGGGGGGGCTGTTCACCCCGTCGCTGTTTGTGGGCGCGTCCACCGGCAGCGCCTTTGGTCTGCTGCTGGTGGGTCTGTTCCCCGGCCTCCACCTGAGTGCCGAGCCGTACGCGCTGGTGGGGATGGGATCGGTGATTGCCGCGGCTACCAATGCGCCGATGACCGGCATCTTCATGGTATGGGAGATGACCGGGAACTCGACGATCATGTTGCCCCTGATGCTGGCGGTGGTTGTCAGCCATGCCGTGGCCCGTTGGCTGGAAAGGGATTCGCTCTACAGCGGCTGGCTTCGCCGCCGGGGCGAGCACATCGAGCACGGTGAAGACCGGGATGTGCTCAACGGACTCCGGGTCGAAGATGCGTTCGACCGCAACCCGGCGGTGATCTCCCAATACGCCTTTGCGCCTGAGTTCCTGGTGCATCTCGGTGCCGGCAGTCAGGACGTGTTTCCGGTGATCGATGCCGAGCGCCGCCTGGTAGGTGTTCTCACGGTGGCCGACCTCGCTCGGGTCGGTCGGGATTATCGGGACCTGCATCAACAAATCACGGCCGACGTGGCAGCGCAGCCGAGCGAGACCCTGGCTCCGGAAGATTCCCTGCTCGAGGCTATGCGGCGGATGGGTGCCCGCGGGGCGGCGGCGCTGCCGGTGGTCCATCGGGACACCGGCCGGCTGGTCGGGCTGCTGAGCCGCAGTGATGTGGTGGGGCTCTACTCCCGGATTCTGGCCGGCGCGCCGGAGGAGGTGGGCCCGCCCGCTGGAGCAGTGACTTCAGCAGACGGAGGGCTGGCAACGGGGAACAAGTGAAGCTGGTCGTACTCGACCGGCGGGAGTCGGAGGATCAGTCCGGGGAGCAGGGTGATGAGCGTGGTGTAAATGACCAGGCCGCCGATCAGGGCCGGAGGTACTTCGGGCCGACCGCGGAGAATATCAGCGATCACCAGAGTGAATACCAGGGTCGGCAGCAACGCTACTCCAACCCGGAGGCTGTTCCGGGGCGGCTCACGCAGCACCACCCATCGGTGCAGAGCGATCTCGCCAAGCCGCAGGCCGGCGCAGCCCAGCAACAGACCCAGACCCAGGAGGATGGCCGTACGGTCCAGCTCGGCAGGTGTGATGCCTTGACCTGCCTTGAAGAAGTAGAACGGTACGAAGAACGACGCGAAGGCCTCGACCGCTCCCAGCATCCGTTCCGAGGACATGGCCGGTAAGCGGGACCGGAACTGTCGCGCCGCCAGTCCAACGATGAAGGCACCGACCAGGTAGTAGACCCCGAGCCGGCGGGTTACCGAGGCACAGACTACCGCCACCATCAGGAGAAAGGCGAACTCGGAGCGGGGGGCGGCCGGGGCGATCGCGGCCGCGAACCAGCGAAAGAGTGGCGGAAGAATCACCACCATCGCGGACAAGAGCCCGACACTGACACCGAGCTGACGGGCCGAAGTGGACTGCAGGGTCAGAAACATCACGACCAGCGCTAACAACTCAGAGGCGATCGCCTTGGACTTGGTCCAGCGCTTTTCACTGTCCGAGAGCCCGAAGAGATCGAGGGAGTCGAGAATAAACCCGGTGGACGGGGTGAGCAGCGCCAGCCCGATCAGCGCGGCAGTGCGGATCGGAAAGTGGGCCAGCCAGATCACCAGCAGGGTGATCAGGGCCAGACTCGCCAGCCAGATGACCAGGTGCTGGATCAGGACCAGCAGGTCGGGACGCAGCTCCTCGATCTCGACGTCGAGCCCGGCGAAGAGGAACAGCGCCACGATGCCGAAGGTGGCCAGCAGCGCGATGGTCTGATCGTGGTCGAACAGACCCAGCCAGCCGGCCGCCGCGCCGAGGATCAGGCTGGTGACCGCACCCGGCAACCGGTACCGCTGGAGAAAACGCGGCACCACAAAGAGGACGAAGAGGAGCAACACATAGGCGAGGTCATTGGACACGCCTGAATTCTTGTTCGCTCGAGCGATTCGAGCAACCCTGATTGGGCCCTTCAACCGAGGAGGCGACACGATGGCAGTCCTCGTTGCATCCAACCGCCTGCCGGTCACCATCCGGCGGGGCCCCGAGGGCATCTCCCTCTCCGACAGCATCGGTGGCGTGGCCACCGGCATGTTGAGCGTGCAGGATGGTGAGCCTGGCTGCTGGATCGGTTGGCCCGGTCCGACCGACCTGATATCGGAAGTCGACCGGAATGACCTCGATCTGCGCTTGGAACAGCGCCGGTTGGTGCCGGTACACCTCTCCCGGGAGGAAGTCCGGGGGTTTTACCAGGGGTACTCCAATGGGGTAATCTGGCCGCTCTTCCATTACCTGGTGCAGCAGGTTCCGTTGGAGCCGCGCCACTGGGAGGAGTACGACCAGGTCAATCAACGTTTCGCGGAAACGATATCGGAGCGATGGACCCCGGGGGACGAAGTCTGGATTCACGATTATCAGCTGTTACGGGTGCCCTTCCATCTCCGCCGTCTGCGCCCTGAGGCGAGGATCGGGCTATTCCTGCATATCCCTTTTCCGGTCTTTGAAGTATTCCGGATCCTGCCGACCCGGCGGTTGCTCCTGGAAGGGATGCTGGGCGCCGATTTGCTGGGGTTTCACACCAAGTCCTACGCCGGCTACTTCACTCAGGCCGTCGCGCAGCTAGTGCCCGAGGCCCGGGTTGCTCCGGGTGAGATCGAATTCCAGGGGCGGCGCACCAGGGTGGGCGACTTCCCGATGGGAATCGATGTCGCCCGATTCGAGACCCCGGCCAGAGCCGGTGACTTCGGGAATTTGCGGAACAGTCTCGGCGGCGGCTCGATCAAGACCCTGGTCGGCATCGATCGGCTCGACTATACCAAGGGCATCCCCCGCCGGTTGCTGGCCTTTCGCCGCCTGCTGCTGAACCACCCGGAGATGCGTGAGAAAGTCACCCTGATTCAGGTGGCGGTGCCTTCCCGCACCGGGGTGAAAGCCTACCGGAAGTTCCGTCGACAAGTTGACGCGATGGTCGGTCGGATCAACGGGCTTTTCGGGACCCCCGGTTGGACACCGGTGAGATATCTGTACCGCAGCTTCACCCAGCCGGAATTGATCGGGCTGTTTCGGGAGACCGACGCCATGGTGGTGGCGCCGGTGCGCGATGGCATGAACCTCGTGGCCAAGGAATTCGTTGCCAGCCGGGTCGATGGCGATGGGGTCCTGGTGCTCAGCGAGTTTGCCGGTGCGGCCGACGACATGCCGGAGGCCTTGATCGTCAACCCTTACGATATCGAGGGCACCGCCGAAGCGTATTTCCAGGCGCTGACCATGATGCGGCACGAGCGACGAGCCCGGATGCGAGCCCTGCGCCAGGGGGTCCGGTCCAGACCGGTAAGCCAATGGGCTAAGTCCTTCCTGGATGAGTTGCGGGCAATCAGCCGGGAAACCGAGCCGGTCCCCCGGAGTGAGTCCCAGGGTACCCTGAACCAGGTGCTCGATCGGGTGCGGCAGTCTGCGTCGCTGCTGTTGTTGCTGGATTACGACGGAACCCTGGTCCCCTTTGCCGACCATCCCGACGAGGCCGTGCCGGACCCTGACCTCCTGTCCGTGCTCGCGAAACTTTCCAACCGGCCTGAGGTGGAGCTGCATCTGGTGAGCGGCCGGCAGCGAGAGCACTTGGAGGATTGGTTCGGGCACCTCCCGGTCGGATTGCACGCCGAACACGGCACCTGGTCCAGGCCAGCCGGAACTCCCCACTGGCAGCAGCACCAACTGGCCCGTCCGGTTCCCTACGATGAGTTGCTCGGTCTGTTGAAGTCCTACACCGACCGGACGCCCGGTGCCTTGATCGAACGGAAGTCATCCGGTTTGACCTGGCACTTCCGGCTGGCCGAGCCGGCGCTGGGATCTCGGAACGCGGAGAAGCTGATCGAGGAGGTGGAGCGGCGATTGGGACCGGAACAGGTGGGAGTTCTGCGAGGCGATCGGGTGGTGGAGTTTCGTCCCAGCGGGATTCACAAGGGGTTGGTTGTGAGACGGCTGCAGAACTGCCGCGCGCCGCGTGAGCTCACCCTGGCGTTCGGCGATGATATGACCGACGAAGAAATGTTCGGGGCGCTGGGGGAGGAGGGACTCAGCATTCACGTGGGGCCCAATCCCAGCGCGGCGCAGCTGCGGTTACGCGACGTGCCGGAGTGTCGGGCGTTGCTGCAGGCGATTGCCGATTCCAGATCAGTCGCGTGAACCTGACGGTGACCTTGCCAGGGCGGGGAGGAACCAGGGAACCAGGGCCACCAGGACCAGAATTACAAGCCCGGGTCGAGTTTCCCAGACCTTCAGGTCATCGATGACCCCCTTCCAGCCGCCTCCAAGGAGAGTACCCAGCCAGAGGGCGCGGAAGGCTGCACTCACGGCGAGCCAACAGAGGCTGAGTTTGATGAGTCCGACCCAGCTGGAAGTCGGCATGGCATCGGCCGACCAGAGGAGCGCCAGCAGGCCACCAGCTAATACAAATGCCACGCTTACGGCCAGCGCCGAGAAATCACCACCTCCAAGCACGAACGTCGCGCCCCGAGCCAGCGTGCCCAGGACGATGCCGATGCCGATGGGAAGCCAGGTGACCAATGCGGCGGTCAGGGGAAACGGTTCTCCGCCCAGCTGACTGGTGGTTCGAACGTGCATACGCGCCCCGCGGTCCGGATCGATGCTGTGCGAGTAATGCCCGAATAGTTACTTTGATATCAATGTAATGTCAAGCAACCGGGACGATAAAGGTCGGAGGTACCCATGCCCCTCGAATTGGCAATCGGTGTGAGTGTCATGATGGTCGCGGCGTTTGCCGGCATCAGCTTGCTGGTGCGTACGTTACCGCCCAAGAAGAAGCCGGGGCTGCCCGAACCGGACGAGGTCCAACGGCGATTGGAGGAGGTCGATCAGTTGCGGCAGCGGGTGGTGGAGGTCGAGGAAAGACTGGATTTTGCGGAGCGCCTGTTGGCGGCCCACCGGGTGTCCGGTCAGATCCCCTCTACCAAGGCCGACTAACCCGCTCGGCTAGGCGTCCACCGGCAGCGTCGGTTGGATGCCGGCTTCTGACGCCAGCAGGCTCATCGCAGGGCAGGGTCACCCGGAAGCCGCATCCGCGGCTGTCGTCAGGATGACGTGGGTCTTCACTTCCCCAGCTTCCTCACCCAGATATTCCGGTACCGCACCGGGTGCCCGTGGTCCTGAAGGGCGATGGGCAGTTCCGCTTCATGAGGCTGGTAACTGGCCCGCCTGGCGTGCACCGTCCATCCGGTAAACACCACATCATCCTGCACGATGATCCCGTTATGAAATACCGTGGCCCGGGCCGGCTTCAAGACCCGCCCGGCCCTGGAGAAGTGCGGCGCATGAAAGACGATGTCATAGGTCTGCCACTCACCCGGCGGACGGGAGGCATTCACCAGCGGAGGTGACTGGGCATAGAGCGCGGCGGCCTGCCCGTCGGCGTAGGTGTCGTTGTGGTAGGAATCGAGCACCTGCACCTCGTAGTGACTCATCAGGAACACCCCGCTGTTCCCCCGGTCCTGTCCTTCGCCTTCGGCGCTGGATGGGCTGGCCCACTCTACGTGCAGCTGCAGGTCCCCGAATTTCTGCCGGGTATGGATCCCGCCCGCCCCGGCCACGACTTCCATGTAGCCGTCCTTCACCAGCCATTTGGCGTCGCCGCTGTCACTGGCCCATTCGGATAGGTCCTTGCCTGAGAAAAGCACGATGGCGTCCGACGGCACCGGTGCCGGAGGGCCGGCCGGACCGGGGTCAATCACCGGAGGCTTGGGCCGCTCCAGCGAGTTGACCGGCCAGACGGCCGGTTTCTGGGCCGCCAGCGGAAGGCTGAGACAGGATGCCACGAGGGCGAGTACCAGCGGGTGGGGTCGCATTGATGGCATCCTGTCGCCAAGATCGATCGGGGGAAGTAACCAGCTCATCAGAGTAGGCTACTCGGTTTCCCCCCGTTCGTCTATCGCCGATTCGGATTCTTCTGACTCCGCTGTGGCGCCATTCACTCGGCTCAGTCCAGAGGTGACGCCGTTGCCGTAGGCGACCTGTCCGCCACTGTGACCTACCCGGTAGCCCGCCAGCACCAGGACAACCGCGGCGACTCCGCTGGCGACTCTCGCCACCTTTCCAACCGGCCCGCGAGCCAGCCCCGCCGCCGTCAGGACCAGCCCACCGATGGCCAGCGTGAGGAACAGCTCGGCAGCTTCCTCATGTTGTTCCAGTAACTGCTCACCCACTACTTTTTCGGCCCGTTCTTCATCCTGCTCACCGGTTTCCAGGGCGGCCCATGCGGATGCCGCCAATGCCGCTGCGGTCACCACCGGAAGGAGCCAGGCCCGGTTTGGCGCAGTCCCTCGCCTGATGGCCCACCAGGCCCCTATCAGGGCAAGAGGGAAGAGGGTCATGAAGACGATCGGAAAATGGACTATCGCGGGATGAAGCGGGTCGGGAATCAGCGACTGCATGGATAGCTCCTGTAAGTGTTATGCTGAGCATGGGATTCCACCTGCGCCGGCACAATCCGACAAACGCCGGAACCCCGCTGACCCCGGCAGGTCCAAAGCGAATCCGGCAACTGACGGATGGAGTTTGACCAATGGAAGACCGGAATGCGGACCATCTGAGGCCACCCCTCGCGGCACTGCTGCTCGTCATTGCCATCAGTGCGGCGGTCGACCTCTTCCTCGACCGGCCAGCCAGCTGGCTCACCTTTCACGTGCTTTATGAAGGTCTCTTGGCGATTGCTACGTTGTGTGGTGCTGCCTGGCTGTGGACCGGCTGGCGGCGCGCTGTGGCGGAGGGGGCGGAGCTGCGACGGTCTCTGGCGCAACGTCAGGAGGAACGGGACCGGTGGCGGGCGGACGCCGAACGAGTACTGGCTGGCTTCGGGAGCGCGGTGAACCGTCAGTTCGATACCTGGCGACTGACCCCGGCAGAGCGCGACGTGGCTCTCCGGTTATTGAAGGGGCAGGGGCACAAGGAGATCGCTCAGCAGACCGGTCGGAGCGAACGAACCGTGCGCCAGCATGCGACCGCCGCATACGCCAAGGCAGGGCTCGATGGGAGGGCGGCGCTGGCCGGATTTTTCCTTGAGGGCCTGCAACTGCCAGTCGAGGGAGATGCCTAGGACGCGGAACGAAACCAGTGCCGACCGGCACCGGACCTGGCTCGTTCGCGTAGTGGCGGGTGACTCCCATGCCGGTCGGCGGGCCCAATCCCTGAGTCGAGTGCTGATCGGTAGTTTTCCAGCCGGATGCGCTCCCGTCCCTGATTCCGGAGTACCTGATGCGTTACGGCAGTCTGATCCTGGTCTCATTGCTGGCGGTTTCCCAGCTTCCGGCACAGCAGACGATCCCCCTGGATCCGGCCGTCATCGCCGGCCGGCTCCCCAATGGGCTCCGCTATTTCGTGCTGGAGAATCACCAGCCGGCCAAGCGGGCTGAACTGCGGCTGGTGGTCAACGCCGGCTCGGTGCTGGAAGACCCCGATCAGCTGGGTCTGGCCCATTTTGTCGAGCACATGGCCTTCAACGGGACTGCCCACTTTCCCAAACAGGATCTGGTCCAGTTCATCGAGAAAGTTGGCATGACCTTCGGGGCCGATCTTAACGCCAGTACCAGCTTCGATGAGACCCGGTATCAACTGACCCTGCCGACCGACTCGGCCGGTTTGCTGGAAAAGGGAATTCAGATTCTGGAAGACTGGGCCCACGGAGTCAGTTTCGACACGGCCGAGATCAGAAAAGAGCGCGGCGTTGTCATCGAAGAGTGGCGGCTGGGGCAGGGGGCGGGTGGCCGGATCAGCAACAAGACCTTTCCGGTCCTCCTCTCCGGCTCTCGTTACGCCGATCGCCTGCCTATCGGCACCAAGGCCTCGCTGGAAGGCTTCGATCCCGCAGCGCTGATCCGATTCTATCGAGATTGGTACCGTCCCGATCTCATCGCGGTGGTGGCAGTGGGCGATTTCGACGGCAAGGCCGTCGAAAAGATGATTCGGAAACACTTTGCCGGGATCCCCAAGCCCACCCGGGCCAAGTCCCGGCCGTCGGTACCCCGGATTCCGCGAACCAGGCCCGAGGCCGTGATTGTCACTGATCCGGAAGCGACTCGGACTGCCCTGCAGCTCTACTTTCTCCGGCCCGAGGTCAGGGCTGGTGACACCGGGGACTTCCGCAATTCTCTGATTGCCAGCCTCTACTCTCTGATGTTGAACCAGCGGCTGGCGGAGCTGGCCCAGAAAGCCGATCCTCCATTTCTCGGTGCCAGCGGCGGAGCCGGCGGGTTTGTGCGCGGCACCCAGGCCTTTACCCTCAGCGCCGTCGTTACCGACAGCGGGGTGATGCGGGGAGTGGATGCGGTGCTCGCCGAAGCGGGCCGAGTGGAGCAGCATGGCTTCGTTGCCGCGGAGTTTGCCCGGGCGCGCCAGCAGATCATCCGGGCCTACCAGAACGCGGTCGCCGAACGGGAGCATCAGGAATCCGCCGACTTGGCCGAATCACTCTCGGAGTATTTCCTGACCGGCGATCCCGTGCCGGGGATCGTCAAGGAGCAGGAGATCGCCCTCAAGCTGCTGAATGAGGTGACCCTCGAGCAGGTGAACCAGGCCGCGCACGCCTATCTCGAACGGCAGGACCGGGTGATTGCCCTGAGCGCACCCGAACGGAACAAGTCGCTGCTGCCCAGCCAGGAACAACTGCTTCGTGCGGTGGAGATCGCCCGGGAGGCCCGGCTCGAGCCCTATGCCGAAACCCTATCCGACGAACCCCTGGTGACCGCGGCTCTCCCGGTGGTCCCGCTGGTCTCGGAGCAATTCGACAGCAGCTACGGGGTCACTCGCTGGACCCTGGCCAATGGGGTCAAGGTCATCCTCAAGCCCACCGATTTCAAAGCCGATGAAATTCTGCTCTCGGCTTACAGCCCTGGCGGACTCTCCCTGGTACCGGACAGTCTGCGGACCGCCTCGGCCTTTGTCGGGCCGGCGCTGCGGAGCGGGGGGCTGGGGAATTTCAGCGCTCCTGACTTGCGCAAGAAGCTGGCGGGGAACCGGGTGGGTATTGGGCCCTATATCGGAACCTACGAAGAAGGGGTGAGCGGTGGTGCGTCCCCCGCCGAGTTGCCGCTGCTGTTTCAACTCACGTATCTGCTGTTTACCGCTCCACGGGTCGACAGTACCGCCTTCGAAGCGGTTCGAGCCAATGCCCACAACGCCTTGAGTACTCGGAGCTCCGATCCGGGCGCCGCATTCGCCGATACCCTGAATGCGACCCTGATGCAGCACCATCCGTGGAGCCGGCCGATGACCGTGGCGCGGGCCGATTCGGTGACCGTCGGTCCGGTCTATTCGGTCTACCGGGATCGCTTTGCCGACGCCAGCGATTTCACCTTCGTAGTCGTGGGGAACTTCACGCTCGACAGTATCCGCCCCCTGGTGCAGCGTTACCTCGGCGCGCTGCCCGTCAAGAAACGGGACGACGCCCCCCGCGATCCCGGCATCGCCACTCCTCCGGGTGTGGTGGAGAAGGTGGTGCACCAGGGAATTGCCCCGCAGAGCCGCACCGCGCTGGTTTACTCCGGCAGCATGGAGTGGAAGCCCCAGGAGCGCTGGGCCCTGCGGGGACTGGCCGACATACTGGAAGTGCGCTTGCGGGAGAAGCTGCGGGAGGATCTGGGCGGGACCTACAGTGTCAGCGTGAACTCGGAACGGAGCCGGATTCCCCGGCCTGAGTACAAGGTCAACATTCGCTACGGCTCGGCCCCCGATCGGGCCGACGATCTGGCCAAGGCGGTGAGCGAGACGGTCGATTCGTTGCGGAAGATCGGACCCACCGAGTCGGAGGTGAATAACTGGAAGACCAACGAGCTGCGGCACCAGGAAGTGGCTCGACGGGAGAATGATTACTGGCTCTCGCTGCTCTCGACCGCCGACCAGCAGGGAGAATCGATTTCCACGCTGCTGGAAATCAAGCAGTGGCTGGATCAGACCACGCCGGCGAGTCTCCGGGCCGCGGCGGAGCGGTATCTCAATCCCAATCGCTATGTGCGGGTAACGCTGCTGCCGGCGGAGACGGCCGGACCGTAACTGCTTTCACCCAGAGACGCAGAGACACAGAGGTCGAGTTGGAATCCGACTAACCGGCAGGGCGCCGCAATGCGCACTCCCCTCCGCGCCACTCTGCCTCTGTGGTGAAAACGGCAGTTCCCCGAGCCGGCCCGGAACCGTTAGAATCCCGCCCATGAAAATTGCGACCTGGAATGTCAACGGCATCCGCGCCCGTGCGGGCCAGCTCTGCGAGTGGCAGCAGCGGGAGCGGCCGGACGTGGTCTGCCTGCAGGAGCTCAAGGCCGAGCTGGCTCAGATTCCCGAGTCCTGCATGCTGGCGGACTACCACGCCTTCTGGCACACTCGAAAGGGTTACTCGGGTGTGGCACTGCAATTCCGGAAGGAAACCTTTCCGGAGGAGCCACGCTTCAGTCATCCGGCCTTCGACTTCGAATCCCGGATCGTGCAGGCTGAGTTGGGCGACTTGGTCATCGCCTCGGTCTACGTGCCCAACGGCGGCAAAGACTACCAGGCCAAGGTCGATTTTCTGCGGCGCATCGCCGACTGGACCGGGCACCTCAAAGCCGCCGGGCGGCAACTGGTGCTCTGCGGCGATATCAACATCGCCCATACCGACATGGACGTGCATCCCAAAGAACGGAAAGCCGAGGTCATCGGCCAGCGGAAGGAAGAGCGGGATCTGTTCGACGCGATCATGGCCGGCTGGCTGGTCGATGTGGGCCGGGCCGCCGATCCGGAGAACCCCAGCCTCTTCAGCTGGTGGCCCCCGTGGCGTGACATGCGGGGCCGCAACATCGGCTGGCGCATCGATTATATCCTGGCTTCGCCAGGCATCGCCGGCCGGATGCAGGGGTGTGTGGTGCAGGCGGGCGTGGGTACCAGCGATCATGCGCCGGTAGTCCTCACCGCCGAGCGATAACTAGACCGGGTGCGCGAGAAACCGGTTGAACGCCAGCTCCACGACGGGCCCGCCCGGGATCTCAGGAGACCCACGCAGGGTGATGCACTCCCGGGGTCTGGCGGCCCGGTTTCGGCTGGGTCCCCACCAGCAGGCGCAACACCTCGGCGTCGCTGGTGGGGCTGAAGTCGCCGTACCACTGGCCAACACTGCCGAATGGCTCCGGGGTGGCGAGGGTAACGCAGGCATCGGCCAGCCGGGAAATCCTGGCATAGGCTGCGCTCGACATCACCGGCGCCGCGGCGACCAGCCGGTCGGGGCGGCGTTGGCGAATGGCCCGGAGCGCCGCCAGCATCGAGGATCCGGTGGCGACCCCATCGTCCACCAGGATCACCGTGTTGTGACTCAGGTCGGGATAGGGCTGGTGACCCCGGTAGACCGCTTCGCGCCGGGCCAATTCGTGCCGCTCGACCGCCGCCACCCGCTGAATGGTGTCCAGCGAGATACCCAGCTGATTCACGACCATCTGGTCGATCACAACGGTGCTGCCGCTCGCAACAGCGCCCATCGCGAACTCCTCCTGCCCCGGCACTCCCAGCTTCCGCACGACGAACACGTCCAGTGGGCAACTGAGGGCCTTGGCTACCTCGCTGGCTACCGGCACGCCGCCGCGGGGAAGACCGAGCACCAGCAGGCCGGGACGACCTGCCAGCCCTCCCAACCTTTCACCCAGCTGACGACCGGCATCGAATCGATTCTCGAAAAGGGGTGTCATGCCGACCTCCGGTTGGCTGCTTCCACGCCGGCGACATCTGCGGGTGACTGGGAGACCCAGGCGGGATTCGCCGTACTCCATACCTAGTGCAACCGTCGTGAAGCGGATGTGAATCGGATGGGAGAGTTCCTCCGGTCTGAACCTTGCCCAGTGGTACCGGTCTCGGCGGCCGCTCTGTCCCAACTCTTGCTCACTTCCGGTTCACCCAGACTTCACAACCGCTTCCCCAGATTGACAATAGACCTTGCTCCATTCGGAGGTGGCTCATGGTACCCACAGTCGATCTCATCCCCGAGGCGAACCCAGTCGAGCCGGGTATCTCCGCGCTGGCTCAGAGCGGCGCCGCGCTTCTCGCCGAGCTGGTTCGGCGCAGCGAGGTTAGTCCCCTGGGCGTCTGGGATCGCTGGTGCATCGCCGACGCGATCGCCTGCGAGTTCCAGCCAACCGTCGATGCCCTCAAGCACTGCTGTGAACCGTTGGACCCCGGGATGCGTACTTCCCTCCCGGCCTTCCTGAAGCAGCTCAACGATTGCCGGGTCGACCTGGCGGTTCTGGCGCTGGATCCGGCGGGAACCGCCGGGTTCAGGGCCAAGCTCAAGCTGCTCCGGCAACGCTGGCTGAACGGCACCGCCACGCTGGGTTTGCTGGCAGGTCCAGGCGGCGTACGATAAGCCGGTGCCCTACCGGTGAGCCGGATTAATGGCGTTCCGTTTCGAAGCGCGCGGCTCGTTGCGCCGCCAGCCGAGCCGACTGGCGCGTAAGGAGTTGAATCGGGCGCTCCGGGCCCTGGCGACCTCTCGCCCGGATTCCGACGCAATCCACCAGGCTCGCAAGTCTGTGAAGATGGTTCGGGCCTTACTCCGGCTCATCGGGTATCATGGCAAGACCAAGCCCGCCCACATAGAACAGCTCCGGCTGGCCGCCCATAGACTCGCGGGCTTGCGAGACGCGGACGCGATCTTCGCCACACTGGAGTTGCTCCAGAGCGAATCTCCCGGTGTGCTCACCGCAACCACGCTGCGGTTCCCGAGGATGGCGTTGGAAGCTCGGCGGCAGGGTGCCCGCGCGCGGGCCGGTCGCGCCATTACCGGGGCGCGAACTGCGCTTGCATCGCTGGCAGAGCAGCTCCCCGACCGAGTGGAAGGACCCCGGCGGGTCCGCGAACTCCACGCCGGCGTGGCCGAGGGATACCGGCGGGCTTGGAAGGCGATGAAGGGTCTGAGTCCGGATTCGTCAGTGACCCGGTTCCATCGCTGGCGCCGGCGAGTGAAGGAACACTGGTATCACATCAGGCTTATCCAGGACCTTGATGCCGATGCGAAAGTGCGGGCGGGGAAGCTTAAGAAACTGGAGACGCTGCTGGGTGAGGCCCACAACCTTGCTTTGCTTCGCGCCGTGATTCTCGCCGGCCCCGAGCGCTTCGGCGACGGCCGCACCAGGGCTCTGCTGCTGGGCTGCATCGATCAGAGCCAGTTCGCCCGGCGAACCCAGGCGCTAGCGACCGGACACCGCCTCTTCACGTCGCCGGAGTAGGACCCGCCGCTTCCTTACCATACCCGCACCCTCTCCGCTTTGGGCAAATACAGCCGGTCGCCCGGCCGGACATCGAACGCCGAGTACCAGGCGTCGAGATTGCGCACCGTGGCAATCCGATAACGCTCGGGCGGATGGTTGTCAGTGGTCAGCACTTTGGCCATCGCTCCATCACGGATCTTTCCCCGCCAGCTCCGCGCGAATCCGATGAAAAACTCCCGGTCCTGCTGGCGGACGTAGGCCCCATCGCTGCTCCTCGGGCCCAGTGCCTTCCGGTATGCCTCAAATGCCGTCGCCAGTCCGGCCAGATCGGCCACGCTCTCGGTCAGGGTGAATTCGCCATTGACGGCCAGGCCCGGCTCAGGCTGATAGCCGCCCAGCTGGGCCACCAGCGGCGCGGCTGACCGCTCGAAGCCCACGCTGTCTTCCGCAGTCCACCAGTGTCGCATCCGATAGTCGCTGTCCCAATCGGCACCCAGCCGGTCGACGAAGTGGCTGATCTCGTGACCCACGATGGCGCCGATGGCTCCGTAGTTCGCCGCGTCCGAGGCGGCAGGATCGAACTTGGGTGCTTGCAACAGCCCCGCCGGAAAGTTGTAGGAGTTCTGCTGGAAGTTGAGAACCGCCGCCACCCGCTGCGGCGCGATCCACCAATCGGTTGGATCGACCGGCTGATGGAGCCGGGCCAGATTCCGGCGATACTCCATCTCGGCAACTCTCTGTTGGTTGCCGACCGGATCGGTGGGGTCGATCTGGAGCTGGGAGTAGTCGGCTGAGCGCGGCGGTTGCACCACGCCAAAGTAGATGTTGGCGATTTTCTTATGGGCTTGGGCCTTGCTGGCGGGAGACATCCAGGTCACTTCGTTCAGTCGCTGGTGAAACGCGGCAAGTACGTTGGCCACCATTGTTTCGAGCCGAGTCCGTTGGGAGGCCGCAAAGTACCGATCGACATACATCCGCCCAATCGCATCGGACATGGCCAGCTGAGTTGCGTCGGCCGCCTGCTGATCCCTCGGCCGCCGGTCCGGATCCGCCCCGGCTGCATTGCCATGCATCGTCCTTGCCGCCTCAGCAAAGGTGCTGGGCAGAACACCGGAATGACGGTCGAGCAGGTGGAAGCGCAAGTAATCTTTCCACACGTCCAGCGACACCGCTGACACCTGAGTGGCCAGCCCTTTCAACGCAGCCGGCTGCCACACACCGATGCGGTCGACCTGACCCAGCCCGGCCGCGCTCAAGAATGCGGTCCAATCCATTCCCGGCGCCGACCGGTCGAACTCATCCCGATTCCAGACATTGTCCGAGTTGCGGTCGTTGGCCGAGGCTTCCCGGCTCGCCTGGCTCGCAGCCAGGGCAGTCTCCAGCCGCATGACGGCAGCAGCCCGCCGATCGGCATCGGCTAATCCAGCCTGCCGCAGCATGTGGCCGATGTAGTGCTGATACTCCCCCCGCAGCGCCACCATGCGAGGCTCAGTACTGGTGTAATTCTCCCGATCCGGCAAACCGAGTCCGCCCTGCAGCAGGAATGCGACGTAGGTCTTCTCCCCATGGATGCTCGGCTCTACCGACAGCCCCAAAAGCCAGGACGATCGATAGATCCCCCAGTTGAGAGGATCGACATCGGCGCCGACGTTTTTCCCCAGTCGGGCGGCAAGCTGGGTCTTGTTGCTCAATCGATCAATGCTGTCCAGCAACGGTCGCAGAGGCTTGAGCCCATTCTTCTCGATGGCGGCCTGGTTGGCGTAGGCAGCGCGGTAATCCGCGACTTTGCGCCCCAGTGATCCAGCCGGACTCTGGTCTGCATCCTCCAGCACCCGAGCGAGCTGGCCCTGGGTGATCTGATTGATCTCCAGCCGCGCACTCCACCGCTCGAGCCCGGTGGGGATCTCGGTGGATTTCAGCCAGCCGCCGTTGGCCCAGCCGAAGAAGTCGTCTCCCGGCCGGATGGTTGAATCCACGCCGGATTCCAGGTCCGAAAACGACCGGTTTGGCGACGCCTGAGCGATTAGCGTGGAGCAGGGGGAAGCGAAGAGCAGGGCGGCGAGCAGAATCGATGAGGTTTTTGGCATGCTGCCAAGCTATGCCGCGTCTAAGTCGCAGGCGTTCTCTCACTCGACAACTTTCGATCAGTTTCGGACATGAATCTGAATCATCTCATCGATGTTCTGTTCGTCATCAGCCCCCATTCCCTGCTGCTCGACATCGCCGGGCCGGCCGAGGCGTTCAGACTGGCCAATCAGCAGCGTAGCCGTGGCGGGTTACCACCCCGATTTCAGCTCCGCTTTGCGGGACCCAGCGCCACCCTGCCGACCTCGGTGGGGCTCGGCCTGATCCATTTGGAGGAACTGCCCGCGCGGTTCGACGCGCCAACCTGGGTGGTGGTCGTGGGTCAACCGAGCGAGCACCTCAACCAGGTCACTCCGGAGATCCGCTGCTGCACGAACTGGCTCAGCCGAATGCTGCAGGAGGGACTGCGGACCGGCGAAACGCCCCATCGACTGCTGACGATCTGCTCGGGAGCACTTCTGGCGGCGCGGGCCGGAGTGATCGGCCGAAGGCGCTGCACCACCCACCACGAGGTGCTGGAGACCCTGCGCGGCCTGGCGCCGCAGGCGGAGGTGATGGCCAACCGGGTTTTCGTAGTGGATGGGCCGTTCGCTTCCAGCGCCGGTATCACGGCCGGGATCGACCTGGCACTGCATCTGATCGCGGAGGAGTGTGGTGAGCGTCTCGCCGCCAGCGTGGCCCAGGACATGGTGGTCTATCTGCGCCGCTCGGCGGGGGATCCCGAGTTCTCGCCGTTTCTTACTCACCGTCGTCACCTGCATCCGGCGGTCCACCGGGTCCAGGATGCCATCCTGAAGCAGCCCGAGCGCGAGTGGGATATGGCGGCGCTGGCCGCAGTGGGTCACACCACCGAGCGACACCTTCTGCGCTTGTTTCTGGATCAGGCGGGAGTGTCGCCGCTCAACTACCTGAGATCGATCCGGCTGGAGCGGGCCAGACGATTCCTCGAGTGTGGCTCGAGCGTAAGCCGGGCGGCGGAGGTGGCGGGGTTCACCTCAGGGATGCAGCTCCGCCGGGCCTGGAGCCGCCAGTGGGGCGGCACGCCGCGGGATCTGCTGGCGGCGCGCCGGACGATCGCCTGACTTCTATCGATGGGCTTTCGCGGCCGCGTCCAGAGCCAGGAACAAGCTCCCCTGATCCCAGGGCGCGTCGTGTCGGACTCCATTGATGAAGAACGTCGGGGTGCCGTTGACCCCGCTCCGCACTCCGCTCATGAAATCCTCCCTCACTCGCGGCTTGTGCAGATCGGTCTTCAGCTCGCCTAACACCAGGTCTGCAGGGGCCCCCGCCTGGGCCGCCAGCCGCCCCAGCGCGGCGTCACTCAAATCCCGCTGATGCTCGAAGATCAAATCATGCATCGCCCAGTAGGCGTCCGGGCCTGCATGGATCCCCACCGATTCGGCGGCCTCGGCAGCGTGCAGCGCGTGGGGATGCACCTCGTTCAACGGGAAGTTCCGGAACACAAAGCGCATCCGTTTGCCCATCTGGTCCTGCAGCCGCTTCACGATCGGGTAGGCCGCCCCGCAGTGGGGGCATTCGTAATCGCCATACTCGACCAGGGTCACCGGTGCATTGGGATTCCCCTGGATATGGTCCCGTTCGCCGACTGGAAGGGTGAGTTTGCCGTCGCTCATTGGAGTACCCGGGTGGATGGTTATCGGGGCAGTTTTTCCAGAGCCTCGAGGATGCCATCGGCCCCGGGATTCACCCCGACCGGAGAGACGTAGCTCCAGCGGATGATTCCTTCGCCGTCGATGACAAAGAGGGCTCGCTCGCTGGTCCCATCGGCGGTTCGATAAACGCCGTAACGGCGGGCTACGTCACCCTTGGGCTCAAAGTCGCTGAGCAGGGTCATGTGCAGATGACGGGCTTCCTTGAATGCCGAGTGGCACCAGGCCCCGTCGACCGAGATCCCCAGCAGCTCGGCGTGGAAGTGATGGAAGTCGGGGAGCAGCTCGTTGTAGAGCGCCATCTGGTCGCCGCACACCGGGCTGAAGTCGGCGGGATAGAACACCAGGATCACCGGCTGGCCCCGAAACTCATCCAGCGACACCAACTGGTCCGGCGTGGCGTGGAGCGAGAAGTCCGGGGCCGGGGTTCCGGCAGCAAGGGCGCGGCTCGTCATAGGGTCCAGTGGGAGTAGGCGGCGGTTCCAGTGCGCCTGATGATTTTACCCCATAGCCGGCTGTTGGCAAATGAGCCGAAAGGATCATTGCTCTTGAGCCGCAGGCATCACCCAAGGGTGGGTCCCACTCCCCCACTGGGTGATAGTGGATTGACTTCGATTTGGCCGATCCCTATCTAGCAGCGTCCTTGTCGCGCCTTTGCATCCGAGGTGCCCATGTCGTCAGGATCACTCTGGCTGGACGCCGAGCGACCGCACTTCGATCCGGTCAAAGTCTCGGATAGCTTTGATGTCGTGATAATCGGGGGTGGGATCACCGGTCTCTCGGCGGCTTGGTTTCTCAAGCAGACCGGGAGATCGGTGTGCGTGATAGAACGTCGGCGTCTGGGTGAGGGAGAGACCGGACACACCTCGGCCCACCTTTCTTATGTCACCGATGCCCGGCTCGGATCCTTGGCCCGGCGATTCGGGACCGATGCCGCCGCTATGGCGTGGGAGGCCGGTCTTACCGCCATCGACGCCATAGAAACGATCGTGACCGAGAACGGTATCGACTGCGGTTTTTCCCGGGTCGATGGCTATCTCTGTCCTTCGATCTACGGTGAAGACGATGAAGCGTCTGCCTTAGAGGCCGAAGCTGCCCTGGCCGGGAGACAGGGGTTTCTGGCCCACTTTCTCCCGGTTGGGCCGATCGAAGGTCTTCCGGCGGCAAAGTTCGGGGACCAGGGGCTGATTCACCCCCTGCGGTATCTCAGCGGATTGGCCCGGCTGGTTCATGGCGGTGGCTGCGCAGTGTTCGAGCACTCCGAAGTGACCTCGGTCGATGACGACCTGCATGTCCGGGTCAACGGAGAAACGCTCAGCTGTGCCGCTGTCGTGGTTGCGACCCACGTACCGATCACCGGTCACGCCCGGCTTCTCCGGGCCTCCCTCTTTCAGACCAAGATCTATCCCTATTCGACCTACGTGGTGGGAGCAAAGATCGGAAACACCGACCTTCCCGACGGCCTCTACTGCGATACCTCGAAGCCTTACTACTACCTGCGAGTCTCCCAGGAAAGTGACGGGAAGTACGCCGTGTTCGGCGGCGCCGATCATAAGACCGGTCAGGCGGATGACACCGAGTCCCGCTACTCCGATGTCGAGGCTTCACTCTACCAGTGGATTCCCGACGCCATCGTCGATCGACGCTGGTCAGGTCAAGTGATCGAGACCAGCGACGGCCTGCCTTACATCGGAGAAACCGCCCCCCGTCAATTCTCGGCCACCGGCTTCGCCGGTAACGGTCTCACCTTTGGTACCGTTGCCGGGATCATGGCTCGGGACTACCTGACCGGCCAGAGCAATCCGTGGGAGAAACTCTTCTCGCCGCACCGCCGGCCGCCGGTGAATGGTGTCTGGGATTATGTGGTGGAGAATCTCGACTATCCATATCAGCTGGTGGCTGGGTGGCTCAAGTCCGGCAAGGAGGATGCTTCAATGCGGGCTTTGCGTCCGGGCGAGGGCCGCATCATGATCCGCGGGGGGAAACGCTATGCCTGCCACCGCAGCGAGGCTGGTGAGATCTCCATTGTCTCCGCGGTCTGCACCCATCTCGGCTGCATTGTCCGGTTCAACCGGGCCGAACAGACGTGGGATTGCCCCTGCCATGGGTCGAGGTTCAGCCCCAGCGGAGAGGTACTCGGGGGGCCGGCGGAGAAGCCACTGGAGACCCTGCGCCAACCGGCAGCCCGTTCATGACTCCCGGCTGATCTCGACAGACGCGATATATTCCCGGCTCCAATATCTGAGCCGAGATACGCAACGTGCGCAATGCCATCCGCCGGTTGATTTTCGCGGTTGTTCTGGCGGTTCTGCCAACTTTTCTTCCAGCTCAACAAACCGCTCGCTACCAACGGCGCGAACTGACTATTCCGGTGCGGGACGGCACCCCGCTCTTTGCGGTTGCGCTGATACCTCAGGACCAGCCGAAGCCCCTTCCGATCATCCTGATCCGCACCCCCTTCAGCGCGGCACGGGAGTTTCGCAATGCCGAGCTGCCGCTCTCGCTGAGAGAGCTGGGGGAGGATGGCTACATCTTTGTGGTGGAGGACATTCGCGGCCGATTCGGGTCGAAGGGCGAGTTTGTCACCAGTCGCCCCCAGAATCCGGGTGGGGTGGACGAGTCGACCGACGCGTGGGATACCATCGACTGGCTGGTGCAGAACCTGCCGCACAACAACGGCAGGGTGGGGGTGATCGGGATTTCGTATCGTGGCTGGCTGGCGGGTCTGGCCGGTGTAAATCCCCATCCGGCGCTCAAGGCGATTTCACCCCAGGCGCCCAGCGCCGATACCTGGCTGGGCGACGACTTTTTTCACCAGGGGGCCTTTCGTCTGACCCAGGGTGTGGCCTACACCGCGTACATCGAGAGCGAAAATGGCCTGAGCCCAACCAACTACGATCAATACGCCTGGTACCTCGGCTTCCCAACTTTGGATTCGCTGGCCCGGGCGACCGGGATCGCCGAGACGCCCTCATGGAAAGGCTTCGTGGCCCATCCGGCTTACGATGAATACTGGAAGGCGCGGGCGCTGCAGCGGGTGCTGACCAAGGCGGAGGTGGCCACTCTGTTTGTCGGCGGATTCTGGGATGAGGAGGACATGCTCGGTCCGGAGTTAGGCTACCGGACCGTTGAGAAACAGGATCCCAGGGGGATCAATCGAATTGCGATGGGACCCTGGTTCCATGGTGGGTGGGCCCGGCCCGGCGGCGACACTCTGGGGCCAATTCGGCTGGATAACAAGACCGCCGACCATTTCAGAGAAAAGATCCAGCGTCCCTGGCTGGCTCACTACCTTCATGGCCAAGGCGACGGGACGTTCCCCGAAGCCTGGGTCTTTGAGACTGGAGGGAATCAGTGGCGGACCTTTGATCAATGGCCGCCGAGGCAGGCGGCACCCCGTAAGCTGTATCTGTGGGGCGGGGGGAAGCTCTCCTTCGACCCGCCACCCCCGCCGCGCCCGATTCGAGCCGGTCCCACCCCCATGCACAACGGTGAATCGGACGGCTTCATCTCCGATCCCGATCATCCAGTTCCCTATGTGCCTCGGCCCGACGATGGTAACGGCTGGCACAACTGGCTGCAGCAGGATCAGCGTTTTGTCGATGGTAGGCCCGACGTACTGACCTGGCAGTCCGAGCCGCTCACCGAGGATCTGGTGATCGCGGGTGATGTTGCCGCTCACCTGTTCGCTTCAACGACCGGAAGCGATGCCGACTGGGTGGTGAAGTTGATCGATGTCGCGCCCGACACGGCGAGCAGCGGCCCGATAACGGGAGGGTATCAGCTGATGGTCAACGCCGACATCATGCGGGGACGTTACTGGAAGGGGTATTCGCAGGGGGTGCCGATACCGCGGAACACCATCACCGAGTTCAGCCTGGACCTGCAGCAGCAACTCTACCGGTTCAAGAAAGGCCACCGGCTCATGGTGCAGGTCCAGAGCAGCTGGTTCCCGCTGTACGATCGCAATCCACAGACTTTCGTGCCCAACATCTTCAAAGCCCGGGCCGCCGACTACCGGGCCCAGGAGCACCGGGTGTATCACACCTCACTGGCACCTTCTCACCTGGTGCTCCCGGTCCTGCAGGATTAGCCGAGTCTAGTCGCGCAGGAAGTGACAGGTATAGCCACCGGGATTTTTCTTCAGGTAATCCTGGTGATAGCTCTCGGCGCTGTACCAGGTCGCCGGATTCTCGATGCTGGTGCTGATCGGCCGCTTCCACTTGCCAGAGGCATTCACCCGGGCGATGACCCGCTCGGCCGCCGCCTTCTGCTCGGGGTTCTGGGGGAAGATGGCTGAGCGGTACTGAGTCCCGATGTCGTTGCCCTGACGGTTCAGGGTGGTCGGGTCATGCAGCCGGAAGAACCACTTCTCCAGGAGATCCTCGTAGCTCAGCACCGAGGGATCGAAGGTGATCTTGACCGCCTCCGCATGGCCCGACTTGCTGTCATGGGTGTCGTGGTAGGTGGGATTCTCCAGCCACCCGCCGGTATAGCCCACATCGGTGTCGATCACTCCGGCTACACCCCGGAGGATGTCCTCCACTCCCCAGAAACAGCCACCGGCCAGTACGGCAACCTCAGTCTGGCGGGCTCCGGCGACCGCCGGCCCTCCAGCATTCTTGCTCTCATTCATGTTGGTCTCCTCCTATGGGTCCCGCACCAACCTAACGATCCCGGCGGGGAATCGGTTCTCTTTTCGCGGCTTTAGCCGCGATGAAACGCCCGAGGCAACGTGATGGTGAATGTAGCGCCCCGGTCCACTTTACCCTCTCCGGAGATCGACCCGCCGTGCCGTTGGATGATCCGTTTGGTCAAGGCCAGCCCGACCCCGGTTCCCTCGAACTGTTCCGGTGGATGGAGCCGCTGGAAGACCCCGAAGAGCTTGTCGGCGAAGCGCATGTCGAAGCCGGCCCCGTTGTCGCTAACCTTAAAGATCACCTGGTCTTTCTCGAGACGAGAGGTGATTTCCAGCCGTGGATCACTCCGATGATGGGTGAACTTGGCGGCATTGCTGACCAGATTGAAAACTACCTGGCGCAGCAAGGCAGCGTCCCCCATCACCGTCGGCAGGTCCCCGATTTCCACCCTGAGCCGGCGTCCGATTTCGGTCTGCTGGACTTCGCTCACTACTTGGCGGACCAGGGCTTCCATATCGACCGGCACCCCAGTAATGGAAGTGCGACCCAGGCGGGAGAAATCGAGCAGGTCGTCGATCAGTTGGCCCATCCGCAGGCTGTTATCCCTGACGATGCCCAGGAGGCGCTGACCTTCTTCGTCGAGCGAAGCCTGATGATCGTCCAGCAGAATTCGAGAGAACCCGTTGATGGCCCGGAGCGGCGCCCGGAGGTCATGGGAGACCGAGTAGCTGAAGCTTTCCAGCTCCTGGTTGGCAGTCTGCAACTCCTGATTGGCCCGCGCCAGCGCCGCCGGAGTCGGCAGAGCCACGGCTTTGGGCAACAGCGGGACCAGCGCGATGGCGGTGCCCACCGAGGCGGCGGCGGTCAATGCCTTCACACCTCCGGCTACCCAATAGCTGGGGTGCCAGAGGGTCCAGATCTCCATCAAGTGAGTAGTCCCGCAACCGGCGATGAAGATGGCGAACAACCAGAAGATCCAGTTGAACGGTACATCCTTTCGTTTGCGGACGAACCAGACCAGGCCGATCGGGATCGAGTAGTAGGACAGGGTAATGACCGAGTCGGAAATCAGGTGCAGCAGGACCAACCCCCGCTGCCACAGGTAGCAGTAGCCGTGGGGATAGAATTCGGCCATCTCCGCGGGAAGCTGGGGGAGGAACATGAGGCACCTCCAACCCGGAGTGGGCCGGGACAAGGACCACACCAGGCGGGTTGTATTCAGGGGGGTATCGTAGATTAGAAGGTATGGTCTTGATGGCAAGGCCGGCCAGGCCGGCTCATCAACCCGGGTGCATGATTTCTCGTGAAGCTGCCGGGGATGTAACGACTCCTTGCCCGGTGAGCGGGTGACTGGTACCGTGGGTTATCCCCTTATGCAGGTATCCATGCCGATCGGGTACGCGATCGACGCTTCTCGGCGGATCGTATTTCTGCGGGTGTGGGGAATCCTCGCAGGCCATATCGTCGAACAACTGGCCCTTACACTGCGTCAGATGGAGGGATTTGAGCCCGAGTTTTCAGTGCTCTGCGATCTACGGGAAGTGACTCGCTTCGCCATCGACCATCGCAAGGTGGCGGGATATGCCGCCAAGAGCGCCTTCCGGAGGGAAGCCCGTCGGGCCGTAATCGTCGGATCCAGCGAGTCGATGGGCATGACCCGGATGTATGAGCAGGTGGGTCGCTTCGAAGAGAGTCTGCGGATCTTCCACACCCGGGAGAGCGCACTCGAGTGGCTCGGCTGGCCGCCAGGTGAGCCGCTTCCCGCCGAATCAGGGGTTCTCGGGGCGCATCAGGTGATTGGCTGAGCTCAATTCTTCATCCTTCCCTCACCTCCCCTCCGTTTCTTTCGAGTCTCCTTCACGCGCCGTTCATCTCTCCAGCGTTAAGCTGCCGACAACATAAAGTGAGTCGCTTGAGCGACTGTCAGCCGACCCGCGGCGGTTGCCGCGAGCAGTCCGCCGAGCCTGAGATATGCGGCACATACTGGTAGCCATAGACGAATCGCCGGAAGGCCGGGGAGCTCTGACCGGCGCGGCCCGATTGGCCAGCCGGGCCGCTGCCCGGTTGACCGCTCTGAAGATCGTACCTCCCGATTCCCCTCTGCTCGCCGGTCCCGGGGCGCTGGAGCGGCTGCAGCGCGACCACGCCGCCCTGATTTCGTTGCTCTCCCCGCCCATTCCACCGGTCGAGTTCGTGGTCGCGATCGGGCTCCCCGGAATCGAGATTTCCCGATTTGCCGAATCTTCCGGCGCCGACCTGGTGGTGCTGGGACGTAAACGCCGCAGCTCGGTCGAACGGCTCAGGGTGGGTTCTACGGCCGACGCGGTGGCCCGGCGCAGTCAGGTCCCCTGCATCTTCGTCGGGCCGGGAGACTCCAGCTTCGATCGGCTACTGGTCGCGCTCGATGGAACCGAACGGGGAATGCTGGTGCTCAACTGGGCCCGTCGCTTCGCCAAGGTGGTCGGGGCCAGACTGCAGGTGATCACTGTCGACCCGGTGTGCGACGATCCCCGGGGATCCCACGGGACTCACAACGGCAAGATCCGCCGGCTGGCTGAAGCAATAGAAACCCTCCGCCGGGAAGAGATCATTGCCCGGGAGACCTCGCCCACCTTCATCGCTGAACCGGCTCCCGCATTGCTGATTCAACGGGGCCGGGTGATCGACGAAGTCGTGAAGACCACCCTGCACACTCAGTCGGATCTCCTCGTGGTCGGGCATCACCGGGGTGGACCCGCCTCGACCAATGGAGAGTCGGGGGGAACTCGTTTCCTCCTCCGACTTAGTCCCGCCAATCTACTCACCGTTCCCCTCTAGAGGTGGTGGACTATGATGAACACCTATCGTTCCATCCTGGTCCCGATCGACGGGACCGCCTTCGCGGAGCAGGCGCTGCCCCTGGCACTTGAACTGGCCCGCCAGCATCACGCGATTCTCCATCTGGCGATGGTGCATCAACCGGCCCCGGTCCTGGCGGCCGCGGTCGAGGTGCCGTCGGCAGGATTCATGATCGATGAAGAGTCCCGGCAGAAGGAGCAGAGCTATCTCGATCAGCTGGTCGAGCGACTCAAAGTCCGGCATCAGCCGGTCTCGGCGGTGATTCTCAACGGAGAGGTCAATGAGGCGCTCGAGTCGCACGTTCGCCTGACAGTGACTGACCTGGTCGTCACCACTACCCACGGTCGCGGCCGGATGTCCCGGTTCTGGCTGGGGAGCGTGGCCGATCATCTGGTTCGCCACAGTCAGGTTCCGGTGATTCTGGTGCGGCCCGACAAGGCTTCCTCGGGGGTGACCCCCGGCACAATCGCGAAGGTGCTGGTCGCGCTCGATGGCAGCCCCTTCGCTGAGCGGGCTCTGCAGCACGCCAGTGCCATTGGCCGGGCCTACGGTGCCTCATTCGAACTGGTCTACGTGGTCGAACCACCCCTGCCAATCGCCGATCCCAACGGGATGATGATCTTGCCCCCCGCCGCAGAAACCGAGAAGGCGTTGATCCTCAAGGCCAGCCGGTATCTCGAGAGCATCGCCCATCCGCTCCGGGCTCAGGGTCTCCAGGTCGGCTGCACGCCGGTGATGGGGAGCGGGGTGGCAGAGACCCTGCTGGAAGAAGCCGGGAAGAGTGGCGCCGACCTGATTGCTCTGGCCAGCCACGGATTGGGGGGGCTTAAGCGGGTCGTGATCGGGAGTGTGGCCGATAACCTGATCCGTCAGACCAACATTCCAATACTGGTGGTGCGGCCGGCGGCCGGGACCTTCTGATCAGCGGCCGGGAATGTTCCGCCCGTGACAGGCGGCACAAGTCTCGGGATTCTTCCGGCGCAACCGATCCGCATCGAAGCCGGGCCCGTGGGGATTGAACCCACGGGTCTGGCTGGAATGACAGGCCAGGCAATCACGCTCCGAGTGACAGGTGACGCAGGTCTCGAGATTCTGGCGAGCCGCCTGCCCATGACCCAGGACGAAGACGGCCTGGGCATCATGGAACTTGCCGCTCAACAGTCCACCGCTGGATCCAAAGCCGGACTGGGTATGACAGGAAGTGCAGAAGGCAGCCTGGTTATGGCACTGGCTGCAGTCGCTCTGCCGATTGTAAGCCGCCGCTGGATGGCGGGAAAGAAACCCGGCCGGATGATAGCTGTCGCTGCCGGCCGGATTGGGACGATGACACTCGAGACATTCGCTTCGGGCGTGACAGGCATTGCAGCTCCTCGGCGCTGAGTTGGCCAGGGAGGCGTGGCGATCCGCGAAGTCGCCGGTATGAGTCGCCGGGCGAGTTCGCACGATCTGGGCTCCCGAGCCCCGTCCGGCACCCGCCGGTGGCAAAGCCAAGGCAACCGAGGGATTTGAACGGTGACAGCTCACACAGCTCGGCTGGGTATGACAGTTGGCGCAAGTCGCCTTGCTGCCGCGGCTGAGACTCCCATGCTTCCGCTGGAAATTGGCCTGCTGGTGGTCCGCCGGTGACTTGAGCTCCGCGCCGATCGCCAGCGAACGGGGATCGGATTCCAGGGCCTGAATTGCCGCGACTTCCGGCGCGTTGACGTGACACTGGGTGCAGAACTCCCGAGCATGACAGGTGGCACAGCTCTGGGCCACGCCTCCACCTTGCCTTGCCTGGGCGCCATGGCCGGACGAGAGCGAAAAACCGGGCGCTTGATGCGAGGACGGGGTGGGGAATCGGGCCACCCGTTCCCGAGGAAGGCTGACCGCCTTCGCGAGGGTCAGGTGACAGGTGGCGCAAGTCGAGTCGGGGGCGGAGTAGTGGGCCACCCGGATCTGGTGGCAGGTCATGCAGGCGGCCTGCACCGGTGCAGCTTCAACCGCCATCCAAGCCGCGCCAGCTTGGCCATGGCACTCCATACACGAGAGGGTCGAATCCCGCCCAGCTCGGCCGTGCCAGGCCTCCCCGTGGGCCGAGTGGGTGAAACGAAGATTGGATACTCTCGGCTCCGGCGGTTGCCAGCTTACCTCGCGCAACGGCTTTCCCGCGACCTCGAGTTTTCCGTTGTGACAGTTGGCGCAGGTCACCGGCTGGGGGTAGAGAGGCTGAGCCTTTGCGGCGGCACCCGCGTGGCAGGTCTCGCAGCTGACGAACAGCTTCCGATGCTGCCAATGATCGAACCCGTCATCACGGGCAAGCCGGGCGCTGGTGGCGGCGCTCAGCAGGACTCCCAGCAAGAGCAGCCCGGCGGTGGTGGTCCGCTTCATCGCGTGCCTCGACGCCTGACGGCCGGTGGCAGCGGGATCCGATCCGCGCCTGAACCAAGCAGCCATGAGATGCTGGCGGCCAGACGGGTCTGATTCCAGTCGAACGCACCCGAGTCGGGGCGGCGATGCTTCTCCCAGTAGCGGGTGGCACTCAGGCCGAAACGGAGCTGATCGGTGGCCTGGAGGTCGGCCTGGATGCCTGCCCAGTCGAGGGTCACATCGTTGTAGCGGAACTCGAGGGGCCTGGTTAGATGCCCGCCATCCGCCGAGAGGGAAATCCGGCGGCCATCCCGCCAGCTCAATCCCGCGTCCCATCCTTTCGAAGCGGCGCCCGGCCCGAACTCGGCGTGATAGCCGGCCCGGGCATGCCATGACGGTCGGATGGCCCAGCCTGCGCCCGCATTCCAGCGCCAGCCCCGGTCCTCCACAGTTACCAGTCCGTTGCGAACTTCAGCGTCGGCATACCAGTAGCGCTCGGCGGAGCCCGACAGATCCAGGCCTTTGAAGGGTGTCGCCGAGGCCGCCCAATTTGCCGCGGTGTACCCCACCGGACTGAAGACACCCCAGATGGTCCACAGATCGAAATAAGGCCGGTAGTAGCGCACCCCGGCGCTGCTGCTCCAGCGGGTCCGGCTGTAGCGCAGAGACAGATCGGAGGTCCCCCACTGGTCCCGGGCCAGATCGTATTCGGAGCCGCCGGTCAGCGACCAGTGGGGGTCCAACGGGCGAAGAGTTGCGCTGACCCCAATGCGCTCCGAAACAAAGTTCCTGGTTTCCCGGTCTACCTCCCGCTGGTATTCCACGCGGGCGTCGGCCCGGGGGGTGTTCCATTCGGCGCGGCCGCCTGCCACCAGTTGGCGCCGTTCCGGCTGGAAGTCATCGAGGGGGTTGAGCGCCGGGCTGGTTACCGGGAGGGCCGTGCTCCTCGCCAGTCCCAGGCCGGCGTAGACTCGGGCCGACAGACCGAGGTGATCGCTGCGCGCCGTGAAACCGGCGCCATCGTACCCGAGGTAGCCCAACCGGCCTGATTCGAGCTGACGGCCGGCCTGGGCGCTGAACCAGTCTCCCGCGTAGTCCACATAACCTTCCAGCAGTTGCACCGCCGGGTCCAGTCCGGGCCAGCGCTTGTCTCCCTGGAGGTCGAAACCCAGCCGGGCATTGGCGTGGATGCTGACTCGCGGAAGCCCGATGCCCCAGGCCGTGAGCGCCACCGAAGTCACCATCGGGGCGCTTCGCACTTTCTCGCCCGGTCGGTAGAAGGTGCAGTTGATCGCGCCGGGCGCGCAGTCAGCCGCGAATCCGTCGGACGTTTCCCGGCCGCCTCCGGCGGTTACCACCGTATTGGCCAACGCCACGCTATCGAGCCGCACGCCGCGATACGCCACACTCTGAACTCTCGAGTCCAGTCGCAGGAGGAATCCCTGGCATTGGGCACTTTGGGCGGCAGCACAGATCATTGCCACGGTCGCCAGCACCGGAGCTGTTCGTCTCACTGGCCACCTCCGCTCTGGAGCAGCTGAGGGCGATAGTCAGCTGGAGTGCGGAGCAGGTGGCAGCTGCTGCACTCCGCCGGGCCGTAGTGATCCTGCTGGGGCGAATGGCAGGTGAGACAGAATGAGCGCCGAGGCTCGAGGGCCGCGACCCGCGCCCGAGTATGGCAGGCATCGCAGCGGACATGGGCCAAGACCGGCCGGGCGTGCGGGGCGGTAATTGCGTCGGTCCGATGGCAGGTGGCACAGGCCCGCCCCGCTTCATGGTGCGACTCATGGCAACCCTGGCACCGGGTCACCGAATCGGCGGGCGCCATGGTGACCGGCGAGCTGTGGCAGCTGATGCAGGCCCTTTCGCGGTGACTCGGGTGAGAGAATCCCACGGTTCGGGTCCGGGGGCCGTGATCCTTGACGGCAACCTGGACCAGGACGGACTGCAGCGGTGCCAGTCGGGTCTCCGAGTGGCAGCTGGCACACTGATTGGTCTTGGGGTCCTGGTGATGACAGATCTGGCAGCCCCGGGGTGGCTCGAAAGTGAGCTTGCTTTTCTGGGCTGAGGGGACGTGACAGGTCAGGCAGGGCAGCTTCTGGTGCCTCGCATGTTCGAACGAATCCGCCGGCTGGGAATGATTCGGCGGCGGCTGAGGCGCCGCCGCCGCGGGTTCAAAGGGGGGCCCATCACCTTTCACTTTTTGAGGCCGCTCTTCGGCGGGCTCGGGGGCCATCGAGTTGCGCAGCGTCTTGAGGGTGTCGAAGGGCAGGGGAGGGACCGGTCCCTCGGTCCTTCTCGCCCTGGCCCGTTCGTGACATCCGGTGCAATCGCTGGCGTCCACTCGAGCGGCGTGGGGCAGGTGACAGGTGAGGCATCGCTCACCGACCCGGCGGTGCTGGGCTCCGGTGTGGAACAGGTCCTTCCGCCAGTCGGCATGGCAGTTGGCCGAAGAACAGCTGGTGCGGGCCTCGGCCGGGGTCTTTTGTTTGTGGGGATCGTGGCACATGCCGCAGGTCCCGTTGTGGGGATCCTTGGCGGCGTCGAAGTCCGGTAGCCGCTGCTTCATCTCGTGACAACGGAAGCACTGCTGCAGGGCGGGGCGCAGCGTGCCGGCTGCCGAATCGCGGGTGGCCAGGGCTGGCACCGAGGCGGTGAAGATGTGGCAGCCCGCGCAATGGAATTCACCCTGCGTGGCCATCTTCCCTAGTTTGATCCGGGTCTCCGACTCCGCATGACAGCCCGACTGGCCGCAGGTCTGATTGACCGGGACGAAGCGGTGGGCGGTGCGGGCGTGGCAGGTCAGACATTCCTTCTTGCCGACCAGCGCGGATGAATCGGATTCGAGATGGGTGCGGTGGCCGGCGGTGGCGGCGATGGCCTGCCAGGTCTTCTTCGCGTCCCCCTGCACGTGGCACTGCTCGCAGATCTGGCGGGGGACTTTGGCGTGTTCCGGAATCGTCGAGTCGCGCACGCCCGACATCCATAGCACCAGCTTGACTGCCTCCTTCACCGGCTTGAGCGGGTGACAGGCGTGGCAACTGAGGGAGTCGTGCTTCCCTTCCATCAGGGGCACGACCGTGTAGTTACCCGAGTCGGGCGGTGGCGGCATCAGCTGCCCGCTGGGAATGAAGATGTGGCAGCCGGTACAGAACCGCTTGTCGGTCTCGATGAAGTGATTGACCTGGTACCCGCCGAACCCCGCCATCAACAGGGCCAGAACCCCCACGCTGCCCAGTGCAAAGAGCACCGGGCGGCTTCGGGTCTTGAACCAGGTGATGATGTGTTGCCGTTTGGGCCAGAGCCAGCGGACCAGAAAAAAGGCGATGATCCCCGCCAGCACCACGCCGCCCCACATCACCCATGGGGGCTGCTGAAAGATGAACTGGATGAGCGTGGTGATACGGTCGCCGAACAGCTTCTTGTCGACCAGCGAGTCGACCGGATGGGGGTACAGCGAATCAGGAGACTGCGCGACGAAGCCCGCCCCGGCGAGCAGAGCTCGACCGGGGCGGGGGGAGAACAGGCTGAACCGGGAACCCTGGCTCAGTTGGTGCCCCTCGCGGTGGTGCCTCGAGACGCGGCGTAGGCCTTCACAATCGCCGCCTGGGCGGAATTACCCAGCTTCAGCTTGCCGCTGTTCACCGCGGCCTGGATCTGGGCCAGGATCGGGTCAGGGGCGCTGTTAATGAACCCGGGATAGCTCGCGAGCATATCGGCGATCGAAGCCTGGAGCAAGGCCCGGTAGAGGAACGGATTGTGGACTCCGTGCGATCCGTCGGGATGGCTGGCCATTCCGTCGGCCAGCATCTGGGCATTGAAGAGGGCGCCCTTGGCCGGCGTGATCACCGTGTTGTACGGCGCGGTGGTGAAGTTGAGATCGTTGGGCTGGTTGAGTTTGACCAGGGCCAGGTAACCGGAGTCGGTGGGGAATGCATCCACGGTCTGGTTGTGGTTGACGTCCACCCAGAGGGTATGGATGTAGCCATCCCGCTCGGTCTCGAACTGGGTGAGCCGCTGCACCGCGATCGCCTCGGTGGCGTGGCAGCCCGAGCTGGTGCAGGCCCCCCACGAGCGGCTTGGTACGTCGTAGGCGCAGTTGTTGGTGTAGGTGGTATCCACCACCACCGGACTCTTGGACTGAAGACAGGGCAGCGGGTGGAACGAGTGACCGCTGAAGGTGATGTTGTTCCCCCCCGCATCCACCCCAGTCAGCTTGTTCACGTGGCAACCGGCGCAGAGCCTCGGGTTGGCACTGGAACCATGGGTGGTCAGGATCTCGGTAGTGTCATAGCTGCTTCCCGGCGGGAAGTAACCGGCGTTGCCGAGCAGTACCGGGCCCTGGGTGCCGTGCGGACCGCGCGAGGAAGCCGGGTTGGGATCTGGCGCCCGGTCATGACACTTCATGCAGAGGTTCTGGGCCAGGTTGGGGACGTCAATCGGGAACCGGAGCTGGCCGGGATAGGGCAGCCCGGTGTTGGGATCCTTGGCCGTGCCATGGGGATCGTGACACACCACGCAGTTCTGGGGCAGCAGCGTCGTGGTCCCCTGCTCCTTGTAGATCGTGTTGACGCCCCACGCGGCCAGCGCGCCTTTGCCTTCATGGCACTGGACACAGCTGGCGTTACCGGCTGGACTGGCCCGTAGCTGGCCGTGCCGGGAGGCTAGCCATTCCTTCAGATAGCTGTGATGCCGGGCCGGACCGGTGTCGGTGTGGCAGGCACCGCAGCTGCTGTTGGTCAGAGCCGCAGCGGTATCAATGTTGATGCTGGGGATCGGTCGGTTGCCCACCACGGTGGGATTCTTCACGTGCTCGAGCCCGGGTCCGTGGCAGCTCTCGCACTGCACGTCGTGATACGCCGTGCTCTTCACCGAATCGTAGCCCACGTGGCCGAACGGTTGATTGCCCCGGGAGTTTACGCTGTGGCAGCCGGCGCAGAAATCCTGAGCAAATCCGCTGGCCTGCAGGTCGCCCCAGGCCATCGCATGTTTGGTCTGGATCCAGTCGCCCTGCTGACCCACGTGGCAGTTGCCGCAGGTGGTCTGCTGGTCTGCCTCTTTATAGTACCCGAGGAAACCACTGGCTTCGTCGGGTGGAGTATTGAAGGGAGGTCGGTCGCGATAGACCGTGTCGGTGCAGGCCGAAAGACCGGCGATTGTTAGAAGCGCCAGTACAAGCGTCTGAGAGGCCAGCCGGGGGGTAGTTTTTCTCATGGAATCCCGTAGGAATACGGAGTTGCCACTACATTATGGCTCTCCTCACCTGGCGCAAGGAAGTTTCCATGAAGTCTCCATTAAAGAGTTCCACGATCCGGTAACTGGGAAGCCCGAAATTCATTCCTGTTAAGGTTAGCCGACACTCCCTGCTGTCACGCTAGCTTTTCGATTTCATGTATTCCACCCCGTCGGCGGTAGCGCTCCGCCAGGCGTCTTCGGTTGCCTCGGTGAACTCCGGATCGAAGCGCCCGACCGTTTCGACCAAGGCGTCGATGAACGGCTGATAGTGAGCCGGGTCAACCGCCAGCTGCTCCTTGCCGTGCCGCAACGCTACTCGGGTGAGCAGGTTAGGCTCATTCTGGTGGTGGCCATGATAGGAGAGGAGCAGGCCGATCGCGTGCTGCAGCAGCTGATGTTGACGGGGAAAGTCGGTTTTCGCGAACATCGGCTGTGCCGCCGGGCAGTTGGCGAAAAAGGTCTGGTAAAACCGGTGGAAGAAGTCAGGAGACTGCTGCGCCCGCTGGTAGCTGGCCTTGGCCAGCGCGGCGGAATCGGAGTTCATCACCGTGCCTCGGGGTCGGGATTCGGATCGGGGTTGCGCCAGATAAGATAGCGATGCGCCGCGGCTTTAGCCGGGATCAACGATGGGAACGCGCCCCACTCCACGCCGCCACCATTCCCGCGATCGATTCCACCTCCGTTACCAGGGCTCGGAGCAGACTCAGCGAATCGACATAGGGCGAGAGCCGGGCGCTCTGACCCGACCAAAGCGGAAGCAGCTCCCATCGGCCGGCCGGGTCGGCCACCACCGAGAGATTTCGAATGAGATGCCGCTGTAGAGGGTAGGGGAGAATCGGGCTTCCTTCCCGGTTCAGTTCCTCCATCAACTGGTTGTGAATGCCCCGGGCCAGCCGGCCGGTAAAGCCCTTGGTCAGCCCGGTTCGGCCGGCTTCCGGCCGGTGCAGCAGGTCGCGATGCAGCGGGCTGGCTCCTGATTCCTCGGTTTTGAGAAAGGCCGTGCCGATCTGCACCCCCTCGGCACCGAGCGCCAGGGCTGCGACTACGCCCCGCGCATCGGCAATACCTCCCGCCGCGATGACCGGCACACTGACAGCGTCGACCACCTGTGGTACCAGCGACATCGTGCCCGTCAGGGAATCCTCAGCGGAGCGGAGGAAAGATCCGCGATGACCACCGCTCTCGAACCCTGAGGCTGCAATCGCATCTACCCCAGCCTGCTCCAGCGCGATGGCTTCGTCCGGTGTCGTGGCGGTGCCGATCAGCAGGATCCCTTTGGCTCGGCACTCATCCAGCATCTCTCGCGGCGGAATGCCAAAGATGAAGCTGAAGATCGGAACTCTGGCGTCGATCAGCACTCGGGCCTGCCGCTCGAACGACACTGGCGTGTAAGGCGAATAGGCCGGCTGCCCCGCGCCGAGGGCGGTGAGGTGAGGGGCCAGGGTCGCCAGGCTTTTGGCAAAGGCATCCGGGCCGGAGCGGCGGGCCCCTTCGTCCTCCATCGAGACCCAGAGGTTCATCGCAAAGGGCCGGGAAGTCAGCGCCCGGATCTGCGCGATGACCTCGCCGATTGCCTCGGGGGAATAGCTGTGGACCCCGAACGATCCCAACCCTCCGAAGTTGGAGACCAGCGCCGTCAATCGCTGCGAGGACAACCCGCCGAACGGACCCTGGATGATCGGATAGTCGATGCCGAGTTTTTGGGTGAGGCGGTTACGAGGCCAGGCCGATTCGGTCATAAGGAGAGTTCGGTGAACGGCTAAGAGCTAAGAGCTGAGAGCTATTGTGCCAGAATTTAGTACTGCCGTAAGCATGGCACGATAGCTCTCAGCTTACAGTTCTCAGCCAATCGCCGGCCTGAACTCTACTCGATGCGCAGTGTCTGCTCCATCGAGTAGCACTGATCCCAGATGAAGGTATCGAACCCACCCAGCCGCGACTGCCACTTGGGTGTGACGGCGTTGACGCACTGGGCCGCCACCCGATCGATGTAGTTGTCGTACAGCGCCCAGGGATTGCCTGCATCCTGGGGATTCAGGGTCTCGCCCGGTTTGGTCGTCGCCAACGCCGTGGCCGCAGCCTGTTTGAGATCGGCATAGAACTCCGCCTGGGCGTCGACATCCGCGTGGGTCCCGGTGCGAGTCACGTGACCGCCGACGAAGGTGTCCCAGCTGAGCTTTCGAATCTCCTCGACCTGGGCGATGGAGCCGAGCACGTCCTGGGCAACCGCGAATCGGCGCCAGGGAATCCAGCCGGGGAACACCAGGTCGATCGCCATCAGCACTCGCTGAGCCGGGGCATAGATGAAGATGTTGCCCGGCAGGTGACCGTTCCCGTGATAGGACAGTTCCAGCACCTGCTTCCCGGCCTTCAGGGTGTAGCGATCGGCAAAGGTCACTGTGGGCAGGGGCCGATTGGGATCGCCATCCCGCTTGAGCAGCCGCAGAGTCTCCTGATGCGCGACGATGATCGGATGACCCCCGAGCGTCTTGGCTCCACCGATGTGATCGGCGTGGGCGTGACTGTACACCAGGTGGGTAATCGGCTTGTCAGTCACTTCGGCAACAGCTTGACGGATCTTGCCGGCGAAAGCCTGGGGAGCGTCGATGACCACGACCCCGCTGTCGTACACCATGAACATCGACTGTATCGCGTTGTCGGTAATCAGGTAGAGTCCCTTACCGAAGTCCTGCAACCGATAGCCTTTGGCCGGATCGACCGGCGGACCTTTCGAGGCCTCGGGGACATCGAGATACTTCCCGATTCGCACTCCGATCGGAGCGATCGCGGGCATGTTGGGATATGGCTCGTTGTTAGCACCCATGCTGCTGCCGGAGCCGCCGTTTTGCCCCAGGGCGGACCCGGTGAACGTATTGAACAAGACCAGCAATAGACCGGCAGTGCGGGCCAGCCGCTGATTGATGTGGTCGGTCATTGGGATTGCCTGCTCCCTTCCTCTATATAGATGGTGGTTCGCGCTTCTCGGAGAGGCCTGGACCACCGCCTCTCGATCCTGATGCGGAGGCGCCCCGGGAATCCCGACATGATCACTCCCATAATCGTCCGACTCATCAAGATGCCACCACCCAGAAAGCGGCTCCATTGGACCTTGGTATCGCGAAGGCTTAGAGGACTTCTTCGATCAAGTGAACCGGCCCATCCGGGCGAATCTCGCCGATCCCAACCGCGAGCAGCCGGTTCAGGTAGGAGTACTTCCCCTCGACGGTTGCGAAGCGTGGTAAGGTGCGAAAGTAGGGTGCACCAGGTGCTGAATCATCACGGAGCCCTTCGAAAGTCATGTGGATCAGCGCGCCATCATCGGTTTCCAGGGTGATTCGCAGATCGAGTTGGATCACTCCATCGGACCGCTTCACCGCCCAATCGTCGCCGCCGGGCAGCACTTTGCCGCGCAGCCGCTCGCCTTCGAACGATCCTCCGGTAATGGGAAAGGTGAAGCGGGTCCCCTGGGGGGTGTCGCCGATGTTCTGGGTCGGGGCGGTCTGCAGACGCAGGACGAAGAGGGGACGCGATTCCATTTTAGAGGATCTCCTCGATCGTGTAGATCGGTCCGCTGGGACGGCGATCCCCTTTCGACACCGCAAGGAGGCGATTCAGGAAGGCGTATTTGGGTGTGCCGGTGTCGAACCGCGGCGTGGTGCGGAAGTAGTAGCTGGCCGGATCAACGGTCTCGCCCCGGCCCAGAGCGGCGATCACTTCGGGTGGTCCGTGACGGAGCCCGAACGAGGTCAGGTGAATCAGGGCGCCATCGTCAGTCTCGAGGGTCACCCGCAGATCGAGCTCCAGCACACCATCTCCCCGGAGTAGAGTCCAATCGCCTCCTCCGGGGAGGACCTTGCCTTTGAGCCGGGGCCCTTCGAAATGACCGCTGACGATCGGTGCGGTGAGCCGAGTGCCGTGAGGCACTGGACCGATTTTCTGTGCTCCGGAGACCTCGACCTGCAGGGTCATCAACAACCGGGTGTTCATCGGCTTGACTCCACATCGACAATCGCCTTGGCAAACGCGGCCGGTGCCTCCTGGGGCAGGTTATGCCCGATCCCACCGGTGACAACCCGGTGCTGGTACGGTCCGACAAACTTCTCCTTGTATGTCTTCGCCTCGGGGTGGGGAGCGCCGTTGGCGTCGCCTTCCAGCGTAATGGTGGGAACCATGATGGTGGGAGCGGTGGCCAGCCGGCTTTCCAGGTCATCGTAGCGAGCTTCGCCCGGTGCGAGACCCAGCCGCCAGCGGTAATTGTGGATCACGATCGACACGTGATCAGGGTTGTTGAACGCGGCCGCGGTGGTCTGGAAGGTCGGCTCGTCGAAGTGCCACTTCGGCGAAGCCAGCCGCCAGATCAACCGGGCGAACTCCTCTCGGTTCTGGTCGTAGCCGGCCCGTCCCCGTTCGGTGGCGAAATAGTACTGATACCACCAGAGATACTCGGCTTCCGGTGGCAATGGAGTGCCGGCGGTCGCGGGGTTCCCGATCAGGTATCCACTCACCGAGACCAGCCCGGTACACCGCTCGGGCCAGAGGGCCGCCATGATGTTGGCGCTGCGGGCTCCCCAATCACATCCGCCCACGATGGCCGTCTTGATCCTGAGAGCATCCAGCAGCTCGATCATGTCGACCGCGAGGGCCGACTGTTGGCCATTGCGAACGGTTGCCGAGTCGAGGAAGCTGGTCGTTCCGTAGCCTCGCAGAAACGGCACGATCACTCGATAGCCGGATCCAGCCAGGCGCCGAGTCACGTCGGCGTAGGTGTGGACGTCGTAGGGCCAGCCATGAATCAAGAGGACCACCGGCCCTTGGGGCGGCCCATCTTCGATGTAGCCGACATTCAACAGGCCGGCTCTGATCTGCTTCAAGGTCCCGAAAGAGTCGGGTTGGTTGCCCGGGTCTCGGGTCATCGATGGTGTCACCTCGCTCGCAACAGGTCTGATCCCCAGCTGGACCGCCGCGAAGGCCGTGGCGGTGGCACGCAGCAATCGGCGTCGTTCGGGATCGGCCGGTCCGGGCATTCGGGTGAGTCCTTCCCATGGTGGAGACGTGAATGAGCCCGTCACGGCATCATGACGGGCTCATGTTACCGGCCAGAATGGGATAATCCTATTAGACCATAGTCTCAGCCATAGGGCGTGAGTGACGCAGGAGAACCGGGAGATCCAACCCAGCGGCCATCCGTACCAGCTCGGGGAGCGAGGCAGCGCTCATCTTCTGCATCACCCTCCCGCGGTGTGCTTTCACAGTGATCTCACTGATCCCCAGCCGACCTCCGACCTGCTTGTTGAGGTATCCCGAGGCTACCAGCGTCATGACCTGTCTCTCGCGCGGGCTCAGCGATGCGTAGGCATTCCGGACCATCTCCAGTTCGGTCTCGCGTTTGAGGGATAGGCGGCTGAGGTCGAGTCCCTCCTGGATGGCCTCAGCGATTTCTGCCTCGTTGAAGGGCGGGGTGAAAACCTGAAAAACGCCGGCTTTCATTGCCTTGACCACCGTGGTGATGTCGAGCTGGTCGGCCAGCAGAACGAGCGGGGTGCGATTGCCGCCCGCGCGCTGCTGAACCAACTCCCAGGCTCGATCCTCTCCCGTGGTCTCCAGCAGGAGCACCCCCGGACCGGGAATACGGGCGTGAAGCGGGAACCCCTCGGCCGAGTTCAGGGTGGTGGACTCCCAGCCGGCCCGTTGTGCCAGAATTGTTAATGCCTGGCGTACCGCCGGGTCGTGATGAAGGATGAAAACAACCGGGTTGGCCAATGGCATAGGTGACGCCCTCCCCTTGGCAGGGTTTCCTTGCGGGCAGTAATCCAGTGGATAGTCTTACGGTAGCGGACCCTGCGCCAACCCATTGTGCAGCAGACGGCTGGAGAGCTCAACGCCAAGATGTTGACCGAATCATGACCGCGATGCAGCTGCTCCAGTTCGGCGAGTTCTCGGCGGAGATCGATGACCTCAAGTGTCATGCGATCTTTCGCGGCCGGGCCCCGGTCGGCCTCAGCGACGTTCCCCGCAAAGTTCTCTTTCAGCTTCTCCGCAACCGCCCTCGGCCGGTGATGGGCAAACTCCTGCTCCAGGAGTTGTGGCCGGCCGGGGCCAACCCCAGCAACCTGGCCAAGCAGATTCGCGCGATTCGGGCGGCGCTGGGAGACTCACGGTCTCAGCGCTACATCATGACCGTGAACAAGGAAGGCTACGCCTTCGTCATGGCGGTCAGGGAATCATCGCTGGAGGCAGGGGCGGCGGGTGAAGTCGAACCTCAGGCTTCGCCGGTTCCGGTACTGCAGTCCTCCAGTGGCGCCGGCCAGGATTCGCTCAGCAAGGATGAATGGCGGTTGGCCCGGGACAAGCTCATGAAGGACTTTCGCGGTTCCTGTCTCCATGACCTGGAACTGCTGGAAGAGGCGATCGAGGAGTGCCACCATCGGATCCGATTGATCGCCAGTCGCAGGCGAATTCCACTGGATGGCCGGTTCTCGCGTGAACCGGTACTGGTCCCGCCCCGACGCCACGAAACCGGCTCGTCGCTGAGCCAGGCTCCTTCGGTCGGTGAAGTCGAAGCCGTGAAAGCTCTGTTGCAATACTCCCAGACTGCACCCCTGGTGGTGAACGTGGGGGCCTATTCACCGGCCTGCCTCGCGGTCCTTCAGAGTCTTCGCCGGCGCTACGGCCTCGAGTGCCGCGCCATCTTCGAAGACCTCAGCGGTCGCCAGCAGGTGCTGCGGCTGTTTCACGATGACGATGCCGATTTTCTCTTCGCGCCCCATGCCCCGATGCTCCTGGTAGGAGACGTGGGTGCGCTGGACTATCGCTGGCTGACCCCGGTCCACTCCTACGAGCAGGTCGTGTTCCGAGTCCCCGGGCCAGCCTCCAGTCGCCGGCGCGGGCGTCGGCTCCTGGTCTACAAGGGTGGATCGCCGGAGGAGCAGCTGCTGGCGGGAACCGCGATTCCGCCAACCGCGGCCCCCGAGTGGGTATCGAGCCTGGAATCTCTGGTGGCGTGGGTGCCTGGGCTCGATGCCGGGGATATGGTGATTGCCTGGGAGCCGCTAGCCGCCGGGCTGGAATCGAAACACAGGCTCGACCGGGTTTCCCAGTTCCGGCTCTGGCAGTCGCTTTATTGCCACAAACGCTGGCAACGCGGTGCTCTGCGGGGGTTGAAAGAACAATTCCGCCGCTTGTTTGCCGGTGAATGGATCTATTGTCGGGGTAATCGTGAGTGGGCTGCTGAGTGTCTCGCCGTCGAGCTGAGGGCGCTGGAATATTTCACGGCAGGGAGCGGATTGCGCCACGCTCCCTGACGTGCGGCGCGGGTTAGTCGAGGAACCAGCCGGCTTGTTTCACAAAGGAGTCATGGTACTGAAACAGCGAGCCATGGCCGGCATCCGGGTAGGTCAGCAACGTCGCGTTCGGCAGGTGTTCCGCCAGGAAGTAGGAGTTACGGACCGGAATCATCTGGTCAAACACCCCGTTGACTACCAGACAGGGATGGGCGATCCGCCGGAGCTTGGCGAAGCGCTCGCCTTCTACCCGCTCCCAGGCCCGGAAGGCCGCGATCTGCGCCTGGGCAACTTTCGGCCCTGACAACGGCTCGCGATCGGTCTTGCGAGCGGCGAGTCGAGTCGCGAAAGCCTGACCGGCCGCTTGACTGGGTTCACTGGGGGTAAAGAACAGCTTTACCAGGGTCTGCAGCCCGGTGACTTTGGGATCTTCCAGGATCTGTCTCAGCACCGGCTTCTCCAGATGCATGACGTCTTCGCCGCCCTCCGGTGCGGTGCCCACCAGAAGCATCCTTCGGATCAATGATGGACGGGCCAGCGCGGTTTCCTGGGCCACCATTCCACCCAGCGAAAAACCCAACAGGTCAACCTGGGTCAGCCTCAGCGCATCGACGAAGGCGAGGAGGTGCTGGGCCATCTCCGGAATGCTGGTTGGGACCGCTCCGGTTGAACGGCCCAGCCCGGCACTCTCAAACAGGATGACCTCCCGCCCTTCGGCCAGCCGATCCGTGACAGCCGGATCCCAGTTGTCGAGGGTGCCGGTGAAATGCTGCAGCAAGACTAACGGCGGCGCGCTTCCGCCTCCGAACCGTCGATAGGCGTAGGTTTCGCGGCGAGTCTCAATCAGCTGGGTTGGCGCGGTCACATTGCTGCCAGCATCGCGGGTTAGGGTCGTTGGCATACAGTCCTCATGCATTCCGGTTCGGGCTACGACTTGATGAACTCGAGCAAGTCGGCGTTGATCTGATCGGCGTTGGTCGCGGGCATTCCGTGGGGGAATCCCTTATAGGTCTTGAGCACCGCGCCTTTGATGAGTTTGGAGCTCAGGGGTGCCGAGTCGGCGTAAGGCACGATCTGATCGTCATCGCCGTGCATCACCAGGGTAGGCACCGCGATCTTCTTCAGATCTTCAGTAAAGTCGGTCTGGGAGAAGGCCACGATTCCATCGTAGTGCGCTTTGGCGCCGCCCATCATTCCCTGGCGCCACCAGTTACGGATCAGTGCCTCGGAGACTTTCGCTCCGGGTCGGTTGAATCCGTAGAACGGACCCGATGGCAGGTCGAGATAGAACTGGGCCCGGTTGGCGGCGAGCTGGGCCTGCAGGTCGTCGAACACACTCTTGGGCAGCCCACCGGGGTTGGCCGGGGTCTGAACCATCAGCGGCGGAACCGCACTGATCAACACCGCCTTGGCCACTCGGCCCGCTCCATGCCGCGCGACATAGGCCGTGACTTCACCGCCGCCGGTCGAGTGCCCGATGTGGACCGCATTCTTGAGGTTGAGATGGGTCGTCAGGCTGGCCAGATCCGCAGCGTAGTGATCCATATCGTGTCCGTCGGCGGTCTGGCTGGAGCGGCCGTGTCCCCGCCGGTCATGGGCAATGACCCGGTAGCCACGATTGAGGAAAAACATCATCTGGTTATCCCAGTCGTCGCCCGACAGGGGCCAGCCATGAGAAAAGACGATCGGCTGGCCGCTGCCCCAGTCCTTATAGAAGATCTCGACACCGTCCTTGGTGGTAATTGCAGGCATGGTTTTCTCTGGCGGGTTGATGTTGAATCGTGGGTGGCCGGCGAGCCGGCTTACCCGAAGGTAAATGCGTATGCTTCAATGCCGGCATCGAGGAACTCGAGCTGGAACAGCCGGTCGACGATCGGCTTTGGCTGGCGAATCAACTGATACAGTCGCCGCTCCTTCGACACACCATTGCCGTCTGCCTCGGTATCTCCGCCATGCGCCGCGTCGGGTGGCTCACCGTCCAGGGTCACCCGGAATCGGACGGAGCCGGCATCAGCGGCCGGCCCCATGACCAGATGGAGATCGCGGGCATGAAACCGATAGGCCAGGCGCCCGCCCGGCTGGTTCAAGCGGATTGACTCCTGATTGATCGACCAGTCGCCGTGCAGGGCCCAATGATTGGGGCGAAGATCGGCCGGCTGGGTGTAGATCTGGCTTTGCCCCGCCGCCACATGGTCCGACTGTGCGAAGTTCTCGGTCCGCTGATAGCCCAGATAGTTCTCACCTGAGCGCAGGGTCTCCCAGTCGGCCGCCGCCTCGATCCCAAGCCCTTCGATCGGGGCATGGGGCCGAGTCACCGGCGAGGCATCGCTCTCCCGGAGCAGCTTCTGGATCACTCTTTCCGTTTCAGAGTATCCGCCTTCACCAAACTGCTGATGCCGCAGCTTCCCGTTGGGGTCGAACAGGTACAGCGCCGGCCAATACTGATTGTCGAAGCCACGCCAAACTCGATACTCGCTATCCACCGCAATCGGATAGGCCACTCTCAGCTCGCGGGCGGCCCGTTCTACATTCTCGAGGTCGGCCTCGAAGCCGAACTCCGGAGTATGCACTCCCACGACCAGCAGGCCCGAAGCACCATAGGCCTCGAACCACGCCCGCGTGTAGGGCAGGGTCCTCAACCAGTTGATGCAGGTGAAAGTCCAGAACTGCACCAGCACCACCTTGCCCTTGAAATCGCCGTTGCTCTGGGCCGGCGAGTTGAGCCAGACCGTGGCGTTGCCGAGCGCCGCCAGCTTTCCACCGAGACTCACACCGCTGCCGGAGTCGCGGTGTTCACCACGGTGGTAACCACGTTGATGTTGCCATGGGTGGCCTTGGAGTAGGGACACTCCAGGTGAGCCGCCTCCACCAGTTTCTGGCCCACCTCGGGGGTGACACCGGGAAGGCTGACGATCAGCCGGGCCTGAATGAAGTAGCCACCGTTGGCGGTCCCCAGATCCACTTCGGCGTCGACAGCGGCCTCAGGCGATAGCCGGACCTTGTTCCTGGCCGCGGCAATCTTGAGTGCCGACAGGAAACAGGAGGACCACCCCACCGCAAACAGTTGCTCAGGGTTGGTACCTTTTCCATGGGTTCCGGGCACTGCCAGCTTAACGTCCAGTTCGCCATCCGAAGTGCGGGAGCTGCCCCCTTCACGGCCGCCGATGGTATGGGTCTTGGCAGTATAGAGGACCTTCTCAATTGGGGTAATCATCTTGTGAGCCTCCAGGTAAATTGTGCGTCTGACTACCAGCCGGCCCGCGAGGCGGTCGATTTGTGCAAGAGCACCCGGCTCACTCCGATCACCCATAGCAGCAGGATGGCGGGCGACACGATTCGGGTGAACACCCCGTCGGGCGCCCAGACTCCGCCGCTCACCCAGGTGGTGCCGCCCAACACGCCGAGAACCACACCGGCCAGGCCAACCGAAAAGAGCCCATTTGAGATCCTGCCCGCACGCCACAGGCCGAAGACGCCCGACATGATCAGCATGGCCCGGGGGAACGAGATCAGCACGCCCAGCGCCCACATGAGATCGTTAAGCGCTGAGGTTAGGCCGGAGTTGCCCGATCCGTTGGTGGATAAGGCGAGCGTAGCGCCGATCGCGAGATGCAACAGGTAGAGACCGCCGAACACGGCGCTTGCTGCGGTCGCGGCAGAACCCCAGCCGCCTTGTCCGGCGTCTTCCAGCGCTACTCGGAGCGCCGCGGCAAACCAGAGCAGGTTGAGCAGGTTCAGTCCCAGGAACATGGTCCCAATCAGGACCCGGGTGCGCTCTCCCTGGTAGAACCCGGCCAGTTCCTCGGCCGAGGCCCCCAGGTGGGGCTGGGCTCCGTAGATCAGCGAGGCGACGATGAACAGGCCGACGAACTGGAGGCCGGCTCCACGCCAGAATCGTTCCCAGAAGGTGTGAGTCCCGACCCCGACCGTCCCGCCAGTAGCAGTTGCAGCTGAACCGTTCATAGAGATCTCTCAGTCGTTCAGACCTAGAGTGCCTGACGGCTCACAGGATGCCCGCACGGGTCAACTCAGTCCATTGGACCATGGTATCGGCGGTGCCGGCCCCCCTGGACTCCGAATACATCGAACGACGTATTGTCCCAGCCAGTTGGCCTCCGCAAGCTTGTTGCCATGAAATCACCCCATGGGTCAGGCGAGGGCCTCAGCCCCCGACCGCCGATCCGCTTGCTGACGGTAGACGACCATCCGATCTATCGCGGCGGTCTTGCCGCTCTCATCTCCGCCTATGCTGATCTTCAGCTGGTCGCCGAAGCTGCGAACGGCAAGGAGGCGGTTGAGCTCTACCGCCAGCTTCGGCCCGATGTGACCCTCATGGACCTCAGCATGCCGGTGATGACCGGGGTAGAGGCGATCGGGGCGATTATTGCCGAGTTTCCCGATGCCCGGATCATCGCTCTGACTACCTGGGAGGGCGATGCCGACATTCACCGGGCCCTCGAGGCCGGGGCGCGAGGCTATCTGCTCAAGGATGTAGTCAGCGACGAGGTGGCCGGCGCGATCCGTCAGGTTTACTCGGGAGGCAGGGCGATCCCGACCGAGGTCGCCAAGCGGCTGGCCGAGTTCACCCCTCGGATCGATTTGACCGAGCGGGAGCTTGAGGTCCTGAGCTACATGGCCAAGGGCTTGAGCAACAAGCAGATTGGTGCGGTCCTGTCGATCGCCGAAGCCACCATCAAGGTCCACGTCCTCCACATTCTCCAGAAGCTCGAAGCCGCCGACCGGACTGAGGCGGTAACCATTGGGTTGCAGCGAGGAATCATCCATTTGAGGTAGTTCCCGCCCCGAGTTCCTCCTCTCCGACCGTCTATCCCCCCAGACATACGCCTTTAGATGAAGAGAAAGACCCACTTCCTGATGGATTCGTGAAGCGATCCTCAGGGGTACGTTAGGTCCGCGGAACCGATCCTTGAACGGGCCATTAAATAGAGGGTACCCCCATGCAGCGCCTTCGCCCCACGGTCTTTGTGGTCGACTCGGATTCATTCGCACGGGCTACACTGGAATCGGTGATCCGGCAGGCCGACTGGATCCCGGTGATGCTCGAGTCTGCTGCGGATTTTCTGTCTCACCCGCCGGTGAGTGGTCCCAGCTGCCTTGTGGTAGAGATCGTCGCTTCGGATATCGACGCGTTTGGTCTGGTGGCTCGCATTGGAGCCGACCGCAAACAAGTGCCCTTCATCGTGATGTCGACCGGGGCCGACATTCCGCTGACGGTCCGGGCAATGAAAGCAGGAGCCAGCGAGTTCCTGCTGAAGCCGCTGGCGAACGAGACCTTGCTGGCATCGATGAGGAACGCGCTGTCACTGAGTGAGCAGCGGCTCCAGACCGAAGCGGATCTTACCGTTCTCCGGAACCGTTATGCCACGCTCAGCATCCGGGAACGAGAGGTGATGACCTGGGTGGTCGCCGGTCTGCTGAACAAGCAGGTGGGGGCCGAATTGGGTATCAGCGAAATCACCGTCAAGGCGCACCGGGGACGGGCAATGCACAAGATGGGTGCGGACTCTCTGGCAAGCCTGGTGGCGATGGCGCTGCAGCTGCAATTACCGCCAGCCCCTCCCCGGACTCAGTCGCGGCTGCGCCCTCGACTCAGTTTTCAGGCCGGGGAGGCCAATCAATTGGCCGGGGTGGCGATCTGAGGTCGAAGATATTCTGACTGGCGTACCGCCGGGCTGGACTCCATCCTTGATGTCTTCGTTTCCCTGGACGGGATTCCTTGTCTTCGCTGACTCTCCTGGTGTCAGTCCTCATCGGGGTGGCCCCGGCTGACACCGCGGCTCCGCGCCCCATCAGCCAACTGGTGCATACCCGGTGGACCCCCAAGGAAGGGGGCCCATCGGGTGTTCGTTCCATTGCCCAGACCAGGGATGGATACATCTGGATCGGCACCTTCTTCGGTCTGATGCGGTTCGACGGTGTCCGCTTCGTGAAGTACACCCCGCTGAGCGGGGACACCCTCCCGGGGGAAGAGATCAGTCGACTGCTGGCCACCCAAGATGGAAGCCTCTGGTTTACCGCTGGCGGCGGGGGAGGGGTCGTGACGCGACTCAAAGGCGGGCGGGCGCTCACCTTTGGCAAGGCCCAAGGGATCTCGGCGGTGCGCAATCTCACCGAGTCGAGTACCGGGGACCTGGTGGCGGCAAGCCTCTACGGGCTCTTCCAGTTTTCCGATGGGAAGTGGCGCAACGTCAGTGCCGAGTGGGGATACCCCGCGAAGCAGGCCCGGACGGTCTTCTTTGATCGAGATGATGGTCTGTGGGTCATGAGCCAGGATCGGATATTCTATCGGGCTCCCGGCACTCAGAAGTTTCTCGATCTGGGTCAACGAGTCACCAACGCACCTGAAGGATGTCAATTCGCTGAGGAGAAGGACGGGACCATCTGGTTCATGGCGCTGAGCGGGCCGGCCTTCACCCTCAGCAAGCCAGGGGAGAAGCCGTCTCCGGTAACTGAGATACCGCTCAGTCTGGCCGCCATTCTTTTCGACCGGCAGGGAAGTCTGTGGGCGGCGACCGGGAACGATGGTTTGCTCCGGGTCCCACGGGTCAACCGAATCCGGGGGCAACGCATTACCGGGGCGGGACCCGAGGCGGAACGGTTCGCCATGAAAGAAGGACTGTTAACCGATATCCCCCTCGCGTTGATGGAAGACCGGGAAGGCAATATCTGGGTCGGCGGCCCCACCGGGGTTGAGCGATTCCGGGCCGGAGCCTTCGCAGCGATTTCCCAGGCCGGCCCAGGACGTCCCCGTTATGTCATTGCCGGCCGTGATTCGTCGGTCTGGTCGTCACCCTATAATCTCGGCACCCTGTACCGGCTGGGGCCTCATTCGCAGGATTCCCTGCAGGCGGGGTTCCATACCTTGATGGTCACCCAGGACTCATCAGGGCGGACCCTGATTGTCGATCATGGACATCGAATGATCAGCATCGAAGGAAAGCGCTTGGTACCGGTTAGGCTCCGCCCGGGTACCGCGCGTGGACTGCTCAATGTGGCCTTCGATCACAATGGCGGCGTCTGGGTGTTCAGCAGTGAGCTGGGCCTGCTGCGACAGCAAGGCGATAGTCTGGCGTTGTTCGATCGGCTGGAAGATCCCTACCACCACGGCTCGCTGTTCGCCGACCGCCAAGGTCGGATCTGGGTGGGCCAGGCCAATCGGGTGTCGCTCGTCGCCGATGGGAAAGTCACCAGGTTCGAGGCCAATGAGGGGATCGGCGGATTCGTCTACGGGTTCTTCGAGGACCGGAACGGAACCATCTGGGCCGGTACCGGGGACGGTCTGAGTCAGTTCACCGGCGAGCGATTCCGAACCTTGACCAGCAGGCAGGGGATCCCGGGATCGAACGTCTACGGCATGGCACAGGATGACGCCGGCGCCTGGTGGCTGGCGACGCTGCCCGGTATCCTGCGATTCCCTCCCGGTGAGATCGAGCACGTTCTGGCCGATTCGACCTACACTCCACGGTACCGCTCCTTCGACGAAACCGACGGGATGGTTGGGGCCCTGGTCAAAGGCTATTGGGGCTCGGTGCTGACCAAGTCCGGCGACGGCCGCATCTGGGTCGCGACCGACAGCGGCCTCGCGGTGATCGATCCAGCCCATCTGCCCGACGCGGCTCCTCCGCCGGTCAGCCTCGAGGTGGCCCGGGTACAGGGCCATGACATGGCGATCTCCGAGGGAAACTCCTTGGCACCCCGCACCAGCGATCTGGAGATCGACTATACCTCGCTGACTTTCTCGACTCCCGAGCGGGTCCGGTTTCGCTATCGTCTTGAGGGAGCCGACTCTACCTGGCGGGAAGTCGGAACTCGCCGCCGGGCATACTATACCGGATTGGCGCCCGGCACCTATCGCTTTGAGGTGACGGCGAGCTTCGAAGACGGGACCTGGAACCCGGCTGCCGCATCCTGGACTTTCAGGGTGCTCCCGGCCTGGTATCAGACGCTCTGGTTTCGAGCTCTGATGGTGCTCCTCATCAGTGGGCTTGGGGGTGCGGGAGTGGCGCTGGTTCAGCGACGCCGCCACCAGGCGGAGCAGCGGGCGCTCAAAGAGAGATACGAGGCGACCCTCGTGGAACGAGCCCGGATCGCCCAGGACCTGCACGACACGCTGCTGCAGGGTTTTGCCGGGGTCACCCTGCAGCTGAAGGCGATTGAGCTGGCACTGCCGGAGCAACCGGATGTGGCGGCGGAGACCGTGTTACGGGCCCAGCGCCTGGCCAAGGCCTCGTTGCGGGAGGCTCGCGATCGAGTGTGGGAAATGAAAGCGACTAACCCGGAGGCCGACGATCTGGCCGCCGCACTCGAATCGGTTGCTCGTGACCGGACGGCGGGAACCGGAGTCACCGTCAGCATGCTGACTAGAGGCGAGCGCCGACGGCTGAATCATGCGCTGGAAGATGCCGCCTTCCGGATTGGTCGTGAGGCGATTGTCAACGCGGTTCGCCACGCCGAGGCAACCCGGATCGACCTCCAGGTAGAGTTCGGCAAGGAGACTCTCACAGTCCATGTGCGTGACAACGGCCGCGGCTTTACGCCCATGGAGGGGGAAGCGGCCAAGCGGAACGGTCATTTCGGACTGAGTGGCGTCCGGGAGCGCGCCTCCCATCTGGGCGGGCGGTGCGAGGTCATTTCCTCTCCCCATCAGGGGACTCTGGTTGCGCTCGAGTTACCCTTGGTTGTACCAACTGCCCCCACCGATACGTTTGTATAAGTGCCTCCTCCGCGGTTTTGCTGAAATTTCCTCCACCTGCATCGTTGCTTCCATCGTGGAGGTTCTTTATGAAAATCGTAGTCATCGGCGGGACCGGGCTGATCGGCTCCAAGGTCGTCGCCAGGTTGCGCGAGCATGGCCATGAGGCTGTGCCGGCCTCACCCAACAGCGGGGTCAACACCCTGACCGGTGAGGGTCTCGCTCCGGTACTCAGCGACGCCAAGGTGGTGGTCGACGTTTCGAACTCGCCGTCTTTCGAAGACGCCTTTGTGCTCAACTTCTTCGAAACCGCCACTCGTAATATCAGCGCCGCGGCCAGGGCGGCCGGCGTGGGTCACTACGTCGCGCTGTCGGTGGTGGGGAGCGAACGGCTCACCCGGAGCGGCTACATCCGGGCCAAGCTGGCCCAGGAGAAGCTGATCAAGGAGTCGGGGATCCCCTGGTCGATCGTCCATGCCACCCAGTTTTTCGAGTTCGTGCCCCGGATTGCCGACGAACTGACCGCCGGCACCGAGGTCCGGGTTCCACCGGTGCTGTTCCAGCCGATTGGGTCCGACGATGTGGCCAAGGCGGTTGCCCGCACGGCCGAGGGGCAGCCGCTCAACCGGCGGATCGAAATCGGCGGGCCGCAGCAGTTCCGCTTTGACGAGGTCATCCGCCGGACCCTGACGGCTCGGAAGGATCCCCGGGTCGTCATCACCGACCCGATGGCCGGCTACTTCGGTGCCGTCCTGGATGAGGACTCGCTGGTTCCGGGGGCGGGGGCTCAGCTGGGCGAGACGACCCTCGAGATGTACCTCATGCAGAAGACTGCCGCCCCCCAGCCGGTGTCGGCCGGGCGGTAAGACCAGGCAAGGAGCCACCGGGGCTGCCCTGTGGATGCAGCTCCGGTCACCCCAAAGGAGACTACCATGATGACCGCCAGCCTATGGAGACCCGAGTTCCTGTTCGGTTTGCTCTGCCTGATTGGTGTGCCGAGGGAGATTCGGGAACCGGAGGTCACGCCGCTGATGACCAGGGACATTGCCGGCGCTCCCGGAAAGGAAGCGCTGATGCTCACGGTGGTGTATCCGCCCGGTGCGGTGGAGACGGCACATCGCCACAACGCCCAGGCCTTTCTCTACATGATCGAGGGATCGGTCGTGATGCAGGTGAAGGGACAGGCGCCGGTGACGCTCAAACCGGGTGACACCTTCTACGAGGGCAAGGACGATATTCACGTGGTGGGGCGCAATGCCAGTCAGACCAGCCCCGCCAGGTTCGTGGTTGTTCTGGTGAAAGAGAAGGGCGCAGCGCCGGTACTTCCGGTGCAATGAAGAGAGGGCCGGGAGCTCGCCTGATCCCGATCCCGCGAGGAGTCCATGGACACGAAGCGACTGGAGTTCTTCAGTGACGCGGTGCTGGCCATCATCCTGACGATCATGGTCCTCGATCTCAAGGTCCCTCACGGAGCGACGGCGGATGACTTGCGACCATTACTGCCGGTGTTTCTGAGCTATGTACTGGGCTTCATCTATATCGGGATCTACTGGAACAACCATCACTTTCTGCTGCATTTCTGCGCTCAGCCGACCGGAGCGGTGCAGTGGGCCAACCTGCACCTGCTCTTCTGGCTCTCCCTGCTTCCCTTCGTGACCGGCTGGATGGGCGAGAATCACTTCGCGATGCTGCCGACGGCGTTGTATGGGCTGGTCCTCTTCGCGGCGGGAGTGGCCTATCTCATTCTCCAGGAAGCGATCATCCGAACCCCGGGTTCACGGCTTGGAGAGGTGCTCGCGGTCGACTGGAAAGGGCGATTGTCTCCCATCGTCTATCTGATCGGCGTCGGGGCCACCTTCGTCGCGGCGGGGCTGGGTCAACTCGCTTATGTCATCGTGGCCGCGATCTGGATTGTGCCCGACCGGAGGTTGGTGCGGGGGTTGGGCTCGGAGGCGTCTCGCGGGTAACTCGCGAAACGAGGACAAAAGTTGTCGCTGAATCTTTTTTGCTCTATTGCACTCCAGGAGCTGTCCGGCGCCCGAACCCCGGCTCCACCCTGATCAACGCCGCCGCAGCGAACGAAGGCAACGTGGCCAGGCAGCACCAGATGAAGAAGTTCACGTAGCCCAGCTGGTCCTGCAGCCAGCCGGCCCACATGCCGGGCAACATCATACCGAGTGCCATGAAGCCAGTGCACAAGGCGTAGTGGGCCGTCTTGTGCACGCTCTTACCGTCGGCGCCACTGGCCACCATCAGCATGTACACCAGGTAGGCGGTGAAGCCAAACCCATAGCCGAACTGTTCCAGCGCGATCGCCCCGCTGACAATCGGAAGACCAGAGGGTTGCCACATCGCCAGCGCCACGAACACCAGGTTGGGGAGGTGCATGCAGAGCATCAGTGGCCAAAGAGTCCTGCGAAGACCGACCCGGGAAATGACCCACCCGCCCAGGAGACCGCCCACCACCAGCGCACTGACTCCCACCGTCCCGTAGGCGATGCCGACATCGGCGGTCTTGAGCTCCAGTCCGCCGGCGCTCCGCGGATCCAGCATGAACGGCGTCACCAGCTTGAGCAGTTGCGCCTCGGCGAAGCGATAGAGCAGCAGGAAGGCGAGAATCCGCCCGATCCCCTCTTTGCGGAAGAAGGCTGCGAACACTTCTCCAAACCCGGCCCAGAAATCGCGCCCCGGCTCTGCCGGCCGGTCGCTTTCCGGTTTCGGCAACGCCAACAGGTGATAGACCGCGGCACCAACGAAGAAGATGCTGGCGGTGGTGAAAACCGAGGCCCAGGCGGTCACCACATTTCCGGTGCGTTCCTGCAGATGACCTGCGAGATAGACCAACCCGCCTTGTCCCGCGATCATGGCGAGGCGGTAGAAAGTGCTCCGCACCCCTACGAAAGCCGACTGGGTGCTGGACGGTAGGGCCAGCAGGTAAAACCCGTCCGCGGCGATATCGTGGGTGGCCGAAGCAAAGGCCATCAGCCAGAAGACAGCCAGGGTCAACTGGAAGAAATGCGGCGCCGGCAGTGTCAGCGCCACCAGCGAGAGCGCCGCACCCAGGGTGAACTGCATCACCACCACCCAGCGTCGCTTGGTGCCGATCAGGTCGACGATGGGACTCCAGAGCGGCTTGATTACCCAGGGCAGGTACAGCCAGCTGGTGTAGAGCGCGATGTCGGTATTGGAGATGCCGAGGTTCTTGTAGAGAACCACGGCGAGGGTCATGACCGTGACGTAGGGGAGCCCCTCGGCGAAGTACAGCGAAGGCACCCAGCTCCACGGTGAAGCCGAGGGGTTACGCCGGTTCATCTGGAACAGGATGAAAGGATTGCAAGGATGCTGAACTGTTTGGGCGGGTCAAGCGGCGATACTCGAGTTTGGTTGCTCCAAAGTTAAGCAGGAGCCCTCGATCCATCGTACTGGCCTTGAGGTAGTTGATAACCTGGGCAACATGGACCTTCGTCACAGACTCAACCGCCTTGAGTTCAACCACAATCTCATTGAAGCAGATCAGGTCGGATCGGAAACTGACTGGAAGAAACTCTCCCTTATACCGAACCGCAATCGAAACGTTGGTGACAACTGGTATGCGATGGCCGGTAAGCTCTCGCAGCAAAGCCGCGTGGTACACCGACTCGAGAAATCCGCAGCCCAGTTCGCGATGCACTTCCATCGCCACGCCGATGATCGAGTAGGTCTGCGGGTCCTTGAGGATGTTGGACTGCGTCATCCCCCATAGTGGGACCTACCGATGAAAAGAGCATCAACAATTCCAATTGCGTCTTACCATTTAAACGCATCATCCTTCAATCGTTTCATCCTGTTAGTGAAAAAACAGGATGAAAGGATGCAAGGATGTGGTTTTTGTTTCGCAGGTAATAGATCGTTGAGCGGTAATCCTTAGATCCTTCCATCCTGTTTATCCGATCCTTCTATCTGGTCTACCCAATCTTCCCCTTGATCGCCGCCAGGCGGGCCCGGGCTTCCTTCACGGCGGGCTGCAGTTCCGAATCGGCACTCTCCCACAGCTCGATGAACCGGGCGTACTGCTCCGCCGCCTTCGGTAAGTCGCCCTTCGATTCGTACAATTCGGCCAGCCGTTCGTGACTTCGGGCCCGCCAGCTCATTCCCGGGAACGGGTTGGGCTGGGGGAAGTCCACGAAGACCTGGTAGTGGGCGATGGCCGAGTCAGGCTGGCCGGCCCCGTCAAAGGCGCGGGCAAGGAACAGTTCGGTGTAGCGCTGGCGCACCGCGAAGCGCGAGTAGGCTTCGCGGATCAGGGCGATGCCATCGTTCCAGCGCTTCTCGGTGAAAGCGACATGGGCCTGGAAGTAGGCTCGACTGCCGATGGAATCCGCCACGTTGTTGCGCTGATCCCGTTCCCAGCCCTGGGCCGCCTGACGGGCCAGCGCGGGATCCTGAAGGATCAGGGCAAGTTGGGCCAACCCCTCATAGGGGCGGTCGCTGGCCGGCATCTCCGCCAGCGGGGTTCGGCTGAGACCGCGTTCGAATGTCGCGCGGGCAACCGTCGGGTTGGCGGTGTACTGGGCCTGCATCAACGCGGAATCGACCGCGAACTGCAGCCGCGAGCCGGCTGAAGGGTCGATCCGGAGTACGGCTTGATCGGCGATGATGGTCCACCGCAATGCCTCAGCCACTTTCCCGCGCAGTTCGGCGGTGACCGCCTGGGCTCCCGCGCTTCGGACCTGCTGGCGCGGGGTCTTGGCATTCGACTGGATGCTCCGGGCAATGGAGTCGGCTCCGGCAATGTTGCCCTGGCCCCAGGCGGCGTACCAATCGGCTTCCCAGATGTCGTTACTGTTAGGCAGCGTAGCCCGGAAACCGGCGGCGGTCGAGTCCAGGGTGGCCCCCGAGCGGCGGTTCATGATCTGGGTAGTGATCAGATTGGTGAAGGCCCCACCAAAAGTCCGCGGGAGGGTGGTTACCCGGCGATACATCTCCTCGGCTTTGAGGTACTCCCGCTTGTCACCATAGACCACCGCGGCGTTGTTGAGCGCGGAAATACTGGTCGAGTCGATCCGCAGCGCATCCTCGTAGGCCCCGATCGCCTTGTCCCGATCGGGGCTGGGGCCGCGGGTGAAGTAGTAGCCCTCGGTGAGCAGCCGCTCCATTTCAGTGAGCCGGTTCCGATGGCGGTACGCGATGGAGATGGCGTTCAAGGCGCGCGGACGGTCCCGGTCTTCGTTGCCCAGCAGCACCGCGATCTTGCGCCAGGCCATGGCGAACCCGGAATCGAGGGTCACCGCTTCCTGCAGCAAGGCCAGGCCCCGGTCGCTATCGCCACCCTCATCGGCAATCTTCGACCCTTCCACATACTTCCGCAGGGCGGGCAGGGAAGGAGTGGTGACCCGCTCCAGCTCGTTGCTGGCCTGGATGGTTTTGAGCGACTCGCCGGCTTTCTCCCGCACCGCGCGAGAGAGCTTGCCTATGGCGCCGATCAGGCCGTCTTCGCTCGAGGCGGTTTCCCGGAAGGCCGCGAGTTCCGATCCGTCCAGCGCGTTGACCAGCCGAGCCGAGACCACGTAGGACTGTCCCAGCTTGACGATCGCGCCGTCCAGTACCGCCTTGGCGCCTTCGCGGGTTGCGATTTCTCGGGCGAGTTCGAACGGAACAATGCTCTCAGCCGGCCGTCGCATCAGGACCAGAATGTCCCGCACGTTGGCGCGGGTGAGGACCTTGAGCGACGACGACTGGGCCAGATCGGTGCGCAGTGCCTCGGCGACGGTGCTGCCGAGAGTAGAGTCGGGAGGGGGGCCCTGAAAGTCGGCGACCAGAATGGTTTCCTGGGCCCCGAATGCGCCTTTACCGCGGAGCGAGCCCATGGGGCCGATGCCGAGTGCCCGGAGCACCATGAAGCCGACGACGAGTGCGACGAAGGCACTGACGGCGATGGCCCCGCCCATCCAGGTGCGACGCCAGGAGACGTGCGGACTGACCTTTACCGCCAGCGTCGCGAGGGTGCCTTGCGCCGAGGGAGTTCCGCCCGGCGTCATCTGCGGGGTCGCGGTGAAGACTCGATGGGTGGTGCGCTGCACATAGGCGGTGATGCCGATGATCGGCAGGCCCGCCAGCATCACGCCGAGCGAACCGGGAAGGGCCCAGTCGGGAAGACCGATCGCTTCCCTCGCGGCCCAGGCGGTGAGCGTGACCAGTGCGGTGGCGCCGGCCCAGATCGCGATGGCTCGGCCCAGCCGGATCCGGCCGCCGTGAAGCACGGCAGGCACTGCCGCCGCACTGCCGCTGGTGGTGACCGTCTCGAGGATGCGGGCCATCTCGCTGGCCTGCTGGGGCCGGCCGGCCGGATCTTTGGCGAGACACTGCATCACCAGATCGGCCAGCGCCGGCGGAGTATCGGGTCGCAGGGTCCGGATATCACGCGGCGGCTCACCGAGATGAGCCGCCAGCATTTTCGATGGATTGGTGGCGGTGAAGGGCGGCTGTCCAGTGAGAAGCTCGTAGGCCATAGCGCCGAAGGAGTAAATGTCGGCGCGATGATCGGTGTCGGGATCGCCCAGCGCCTGTTCCGGCGCCATGTAGGTCGGCGTGCCAATCGAGGTGCCGGCCTGGGTGAGCGTCATGTTGCTGCCGCTCCCGGTAGTCCGCGCCACGGTGATCGCCTTGGCGATCCCGAAGTCGGTGACGGTAGCGCTTCCGGCCGAGAGCAGGACGTTATCGGGCTTGATGTCGCGATGGACGATGCTGTGACTGTGGGCATAGGCCAGAGCCCGGGCCACGTCCCGCAGGATGCTCACCGCCTCGCCGATCCCGACCGGGCCCTTCTCCAGCCGGCGACGGAGACTGTCGCCCTCGACATAGGGCATGGTGAACCAGGGGAGCCCCTCGGTTTCACCAGTGGTGAGGACAGGCACGACGTGGGGATGCTGCAGCTTGGCAGCCATCAGCACTTCGCGGCGGAATCGCTCCACCGAGATGCCGGCGAGCAGTTCTGGCGCGAGGACTTTGATGACGACGTGACGGCGGAGGGCTTCTTCGGTGGCGAGGTAGGTGCGGGACATTCCCCCGCCGCCCAGCTCCCGCTCGATGACATAACCGGAACCGAGCGCCCGCTCGAGACGGGCACGCAGGTCGTTCATTCAGATCCTCGAGGGGTGCGGTATGGAGGTGCGGACCGGGAGGAATCTAAGGTTCCGCGGGTTCACCGCAAATTTGCCCAGGGGGGCCATGCGACCTTCGACCCCCCGACACTAAAGGATCATAGACCCGAGCTGTACCCTGTCCAACATTGGTGCACCTTCGGCAGGCTCAACTCGCACTTCTCTCGACGAGGCACCCATGTCCCCTGATACGCTTACTCGCGCTGCGCCTTCAACCCAGAAGGACACCGCCATCCGGCCGTTTACCTACAAGGCGTCAGACGCCGAGCTCGAGGAGCTGAAAAACCGTATCTCGGCAGCCCGCTGGCCGGAAAAGGAGACGGTCGCAGACGACACCCAGGGCGTCCAGCTCGCCACCATTCAGAAACTGGCCAAGTACTGGGCGACTCAGCACGACTGGCGTAAAGTCGAGGCGAAGCTGTTCTCCTATCCCCACTTCGTCACCGAGATCGACGGGCTGGACATTCACTTCATGCATATTCGGTCGAAGCATGAGAATGCGTTGCCGCTCATCGTCACCCACGGGTGGCCGGGGTCGATCATCGAGCAGCTCAAGATCATCGACCCGCTGACCGATCCGACGGCCCATGGCGGGACCGCAGACCAGGCCTTTCATGTGGTGATCCCCTCAATGCCCGGCTACGGCTTCTCCGGCAAACCCACCACGCCCGGCTGGACCCCCGAACGTATTGCCAAGGCCAACCACACCCTGATGCAGCGACTGGGATACCAGGGTTACGTGGCCCAGGGCGGCGATTGGGGCGCCCTCATCGTTGACCAGATGGGAGTGCAGGCACCCAAGGGGCTGCTCGGGATCGCGACCAACATGGCCTGTGCGATTCCGCCCGAGATCGATGCGGCGGCGTTTGCCGGTCGACCGGCGCCGGCCGGGCTGGACGACGAGGAGAAGTATTCCTTCGAGCACGTCTCCTTCTTCTACCAGAATGGTCTCGGCTATGCCATCGAAATGGGCAAGCGGCCGCAGACGCTGTATGGCCTGCACGACTCGCCGGTCGCCCTGGCCGCCTGGATTATCGATCACGACATCTGGACCTACCGGCAGATCGCCCGGGTGTTCGACGGCGAGACTCTGGGCCTGACCCGGGACGATATCCTCGACAACATCACGCTGTACTGGCTGACCGGCACCGGCGTGTCATCGGCCCGGCTGTACTGGGAGAATAAGAACGGGTTCTTCGCTCCCAAGGGTGTGAAGATCCCGGTGGTGGTGAGCGCGTTCCCCGAGGAAATCTGCCCTTGCCCGCGGAAATGGGCCGAAAAGGCATATCCCGGGTTGCTCTATTACAGGAAGCACCCCGAAGGTGCCCACTTCGCCGCATGGGAACAGCCACAGGGGCTGGTGGAGGATCTCAGGGCCGGGTTCAAGACTCTGAGGTAGTTCACCGCGGAACGAATCGCACAAGGAGAACGCCATGAATCAGGTCATCACGGCGCCGGCTGAAGATACCGCGGTCTCGACTCTGGTTCCGATCGAGAATCAGCCGGCGCCTCAGCTGTTCGTCGAGCAACCGCTTCCGGGTCCGCTGTCTCAGGGAGTCGTATTTATCCCTTACCGGGTGGAGAACGTCCAGATCCTGCCCCTGGCGGGACCGGTTGCGCGGACCTTGTCGCCCCGGGTCGGCCACCTGCATATCACCCTCGACGACCTGCCGTGGTTCTGGGCCGACTTCGGCCAGAGCAACACGGTGGTCCTCGCGGGGCTGCCGCGAGGTCAGCACAAAGTGCGGATCGAGTTGGTTGACGCGGAAGGGAAGGTGTTCACGGCCCAGACGGTGACGTTCCAGGCGCCGGGGTGAGGGGGGCGTTGGATGAAATGACAAGGGTTCGGCCTGGGGGATGCCCCAAGCCGAACCCTTGCTCGCTTTGGCGACTGCGTAGACACGGCTTCAGCGGTAAGAGCGCCCCATTCTGCAGTCGTTGGCCGTGATCCTCGTCACAGCCAGGTAACCGAGAGAACCGTGCTTGCGTAGTTAGCAGAAGCTAGTTAGCATAGTGTCCCCCTCCCTCACTTCAGTTCAGTGTCATTCCGACTCGGTTGCCCAGTTCCGGGCACCGGTAAGCGGCTCTCCACCTTCTCTCGGATGCTGCCAACATGAGACGCGTTCTTCAGTCCGTTGTCGCCTTGGGGCTCGTGCTTGCCTGTAATCAGGACCGCATGACGGCGCCATCGACCGTCCAAGGGCCGGGCACGACCGCGTCGTCGCTTAACGGCTCCGTCACCCTCGAAGTCGGGCACGACGACCCCTCTGCCAGCGCTGTCATCGGTACCTACGCCGACTGGACTCTGGTTCGGGTGGATGTGTCGGGAGAGACCAAGTGGAACTGGAATGTCGAATGTCAGGTGGGCTGTTTCCCGCCCCATTCGGTGGGTGACCAGCATATTCGCACGAATCCGCGGGGCTTCTACTTCTCCGGTTGGTGCCAGACGGCGGTCGGGATCTTCTACCTCAACAACTTCGAGATGGCTCCAAGCGGATGCGCCATCGGCGGTGAGACCTCCCCGACAAGTTTCTCCTGGTATTCACTGGTCAAGGGAACTGTCGAGGCTGTGAGGCAGGGCGCAGCGCAGTCCCGCTGTCCCGAGCAAGGGGGGCCGTATCCCGGTCCGTTGTGCTTCTACTACGAGGGGTCGGCCGACGTAACGCTCACGTGGGTTCCAGCGTACCTCGACGTCACCGCCTCCACCATGTCCGTACCAACTCCCGGCACCAGCGTCACGTTCAGCGCTACGGTATCGCCACAGGTAGTGGGAGGGCGTCCGGTTCCTCTCAAGATTCTGGGCTGGGAATGGACCACGATCTATGGTTCCAGCGTGAATCCCAACTGCGGGACCGCACAACAGTGTGTGTATGCCCCGACAACCTCTGGAACCATGACAGTCAGCGCCTTGGCCAATCAGTACAATCAAATCGCCATGGTGTCGGTATCGATCGCGGATACCTCGTGC
>CAZOES010000008.1:0-53741 GCA_964578865.1 uncultured Gemmatimonadaceae bacterium
GCCCTCGGCATCGCCGGCATACCAGTTCTGCACCGTGGAGTACTTGATGGTGGCATCCTTGAGGGCCACCAGCTCGACCACCGCGGCGTGCAGCTGATTGGTATCTCGCTTGGGAGCGGTGCACCCCTCGAGGTAGCTCACGTAGGCGCCTTCGTCGGCCACGATGAGAGTCCGCTCGAACTGACCGGTGTCGGCGGAGTTGATTCGGAAATAGGTCGACAGCTCCATCGGGCAGCGGACCCCCTTCGGGACATACACAAAGGAGCCGTCGCTGAACACTGCCGAATTGAGAGCGGCGAAGAAGTTGTCGTTATAGGGAACCACCGAGCCGAGATACTTCTCGATCAGGTCAGGGTGCTCCCGGACCGCTTCCGACATGGAACAGAAGATCACGCCGGACTTGGCCAGAGTCTCCTTGAAGGTGGTCGCCACGGAGACGCTGTCGAAAATCGCATCCACCGCCACACCCGCCAGCATCTTCTGCTCGGTGAGCGAGATTCCCAGCTTCTCGTAGGTCTTGAGCAGCTCAGGATCCACTTCGTCCAGACTTCCCAGCGGCTTCTTGGTCTTGGGCGCCGAGTAGTAGATCACATCCTGATAGTCGATGGGTGGATAGGTGATGTTGGCCCAGTGATGGGGCTCTTTCATCTCCAGCCAGCGGCGATACGCCTTGAGTCTCCACTCCAGCATGAAAGGCGGCTCGCCCTTCTTGGAGGAGATCAGCCGGATTACATCCTCGTTCAGACCGCGAGGCAGAACGTCAGCCTCGATATCGGTGACGAAGCCGTACTTGTACTCCCGGTTGACCAGGGACTCGACCGAGTCAGTCTCTACTGAGCTCATGCTTGCTCCTCAGGGGCCGTGGACCCCGAATTCTGGGAGAAGCGCACCCGGTATTCACACGAGGCGCAGCCTTCGAGCATGTGACTGGTCCGCTCGACCGTGGCTCCCAGGACTTCAGACAAGAATTTCGCTTCGGCCAGGCAGATCTCAGGAAAGCGCTCCGCCAAAGCTCGAATAGCGCAGTTGTGTTCGGTCAGGCAGAGACCACCCTCTTCATTGCGCCACTCCGCCATGTATCCGCCGTCCTGCAGCGCCCGCAGCACTACATCCATCCGACGCTCTGGCGGCGCACCGGCCAGTTCGGCCTGCAGCCGACGGGAGAGATCGGCAAAACGGTTCTCAAAGGCCGACACCACCGCTTGACGGCCGGCCTGCTCGGCCACCCGCTCAAGCACCTCGGTCATCAGCTCTTTATAGCGCTGGGGGAAGAGCGCCTCCCCCGACTGGCTCAGGTGCCAGGCGTAGGTCGGGGCTCCGACTCCGCGCTGCTCCCGCCGATAGGCGATGACCGCCTCGGTCTCCAGCTCCCTCAGATGGTGCCGAATCGCGTTGGGCGACAGGCCCAGCCGCTCACCCAGGTCGCGGGTGGTCAGCGAGCCGGTGCGTTTCAGGGCGACCAATATCGCCCCTCGGGGGCCCTTGTAAGCAGGGGGAAGCGGGTGCTCAGCGAGCTGTTCGCTTAGAGAAACTCCCATAGGACGGTTATCCTAAAGACGCAGTCGGGATTTGTCAACTAAATACCAGAAGAATGGTGTGAATTTTCCCAAGTAGTTCAGGTGGAAGAGGATGAGCCTGCTGTGCAGGGGGATGTGATGCCGGGCAGCGGCAATGTAGCATTAGTCACTACTACTATTGGCCAACCCAGCCCCGAATGGGCTTCGGCCGATTCGCGGCCTATTGTGGCCCCGGGACCTTTTTACAAGATTGGTCACCCTGACTGACCCATGACCTCGGGGCTGGGCCACCAAATGACAATCCATCGAATTCGAATGCTGGGCGATCCGGTCCTGCGGGCCCGTTGCGAGCCGATCGCCAAGCCCGGCTCGACCGCGGTTCGAGTCATCGTGGACGACCTGCGTGAGACGCTGCGCGACTTCCAGTCTCGCTTCGGATACGGCCGAGCGATCGCGGCGCCGCAGATCGGGGCACCGGTGCGGATCGTCTACGTCGAGATGGACAAGCCCTGGCCGCTGATTAATCCTGAGATCGTGGATGTGGGCAACGAAGATTTCACGGTCTGGGACGACTGCTTCTCTTTCCCTTCTATTCTGGTGCGGGTCTCTCGGGCCTACCGGATCGCGGTGAAGTACCAGGACCTCAAGAGCGAGTGGCACACCGTTGAACTCGAGGGAGATCGGGCCGAGCTGCTGCAGCACGAGATCGATCACCTGGACGGAGTGCTCTCGGTGGACCGGCCCCACGGGCTGGATCCGTTCTGTCTGCGCGAAGAGTGGAACCGGCAGCACTCCAACGAGGGACGTTACGGCGAGCCGGAGCCGAGGTCGGCGAGTTACGCCGCGCCGCTGACGGGATTACTGTAGCGGAGATGACGGAAGGGGCGGAACGGACCGAAAAACAGCAGGCGGACTCGCGAAGAGTCCGCCTGCTTCATCTATCGAGGCGTGTGGGTCTCTGGTGCGGATCGGCTGGAGATCAGAACCCCATGATCGCGACGGCCACCAGGCGAAATTTCCAGAAGTCTGGGTTCATCGCGCTTCAGCCTCCGGTGCGGCCGGCCCGGGGCTTCTCCATTCCCGTTCGATTTCATCCGCAGTCCGGCGGAGAATCTCGGCAACCCGGCGCACCGCAGGATCGCCCGGGCCGCGCCGAAAGGCTTCGCGGAAGGTGCGCGAGGCGACCTGGCCAAAAGCTCGGTTCAAATCGCCCATCGCGCCGCCGGCGAAATCCCGCACCGTTTCTTTCACTCGATCGATGATGTCGTCGAGTTCGCTGCGCCGCTCCTCCAGCAATGCTTCACCAGCCGGTGTGATGTGGTAGATCCGCTTGCCGTCAGCCTCTTCGGCTCGCACCAAGCCCTGATCTTCCAGCATCTGCAGAGTGGGATACACCGTGCCAGCTGAAGGGGTGTAGCACCCGGCCATCCTCTCTTCCAGGGCTTTGATGATGTCGTAGCCGTGGCGGGGCTGCTCCTTGAGGAGCTTCAGGATGACCAGACGGAGCTCGCCCGCCTCAAACATCTGGCCCCTGCGCCGGCCTCCATGCCATCGCTGCCGATGACCTTTCCCCCAGTCACCGAATCCCAGAACACCATCGAAGAACTCTCCTAAACCCCAGTCATCTCTATCTTTGCGCATCGTGGCCTCCAAGATATATCGCGCGTTATACCATACGATATATCGTGCGATATGTTTCCGCAATGCCGGCCACTGCCCATGGCGCTTTGTGCCGCGCCACGAGAGTTTTTCGCCCGTCCCTGCTGGCCCAGCCTGCTCCCAGGAACCGGTATGCCCAAGACCAAGCCATCGCGTTACTCCATGCATCCCGGCATCGCCCGCATGGGCAGCGACGCCGACAAGGCTAACTATCCCCGCGAGGCGATCGAGTTTGTCGAAGCGATGTACGCCGGCCCCCGAGCCGGGCTCAGGCCGATCCACGATGCCCTGGAAGATCTGGCCTTCGGCATCGGGTCAGACATCAAGCTTTGTCCCGGCAAGACGATCGTGCCCGTCTATCGCAACCATGTGATTGCCCAGATCAAACCGGCCACCCGGACCCGGATCGATTTCGGACTGGCGCTGGGAAAATTGAGCGGGAAGGGAAGGCTGCTCGAGACCGGCGGCTACGCTAAGAAAGACCGGATCACCCACAAGATCGAGGTGACCAGTCTGGCCGAGATCGACAAAGAGTTGAGGGACTGGCTTCGGAAGGCGTACGAGCTGGACGAGAGCTAGGGGAGGGGAGCCACACTCCGTACTACCCGACCCCGCGAGTCCATCCGGTCGAGATTCGCATTGATCTTGTGGATGTACTCTAGGGTCTCCCGATGGCGCCAGCGACGGACATATGGTGCGACCTCTTCGACGCTGGCCCAGAGCCGAGGATCGAGAGCCCGGTGGCGGGCCAGGGCCTGGGCCCGGAGAATGGGAATCCTTCCAGCGTTGTAGCTGCCAAACATGAACTGATGATGATCAGCCGACCCGATTGAATCGGCCAGCCACAACCGCCAGAGTTGCCGATCGTGGTAGACTCCCGCCGCGATATTCCACTCGTCATCGTCGATCGACACGAAGAGCGGATTCTTGCTTTGAATGGCCAGGAAGGTCGAAGGCATCAACTGCATGATGCCTCGGGCCCCCACCCAACTGGTGGCGGCCGGATTCAGGTTACTCTCGGTCAGTCCCTGGGCTTTGAATAGCCGCCAATCGTAGCCGACGCCGAAGAATCGCTTGCTGTACTTCCGGAACGTGTCGTCATAGCGATCGAGGTGCCGCTGGGCCGCGCCACCAGTCACCATTCCGGCCAGCAGCACCAGCGCAAGCAAGAACTCACGGGCAGCCTGGGGCCGGTTCAATTGAGGGCACCCGCGATAATCATCGCGATGGAGAGGAAGATCGCCGCGATGAAAATCGACACCGCGATATTCCCCTTCCGCAGCTCTTCGCCGAAATTCACTTCCGGGGTCAACCGGTCAATTACCCGGTAGGTGACCCACATCAGCACCACGCCAAGGATGGCGTACAGAAAGTTCGTGCCGACTATGGTCCACTCCATGCATCCTCCGTCTATTGGGGATCGGGGACGACCAGGGTTGGACTTGAATATGCGACTTTAGAGTGAGGAGTAAAATGCTGCGTCAGGTAGTAACGATATGGAGTTGCGCGGTTTGGCTCGGAACGGCGTCGCAACTCACGGCGCAGCAGGGGGATTCGAGCTGGAAGCCGATCGCCACCGAAGGTGTCCTCCGGGCGTCCGCGATTGTGGACTCGGTCTTTGTCGACCGCCAACTCAAGCAGGCTACCGTGGACGGCGGGGATTTCACCGCTTACCTCATGGCTCGGCTGGGCATCCAGACCCTGCCCCCCGACTTCGGGTTCAAGGTGCAGATCGACACCAGTATGATCCGGATTGGCGGGCGAATCTCCGACCTCCCCAGCCAGGCACGCCAAGCACTGGCTCAACTGGTGATGGTCCTTCCACCCGGCACCAGACTCGAAGCGCAGGTGACCCTGCTACCGGCCGGCCAACAGGCGGTGCGCTTCCACCTGAACAGCGCCACGGTGCAGGGCATCCCGGTACCCGAGAGCGTACTCAATTCGATGATGCGGAACGTAGGCCAGCAGTACCCCGCCCTGACCGAGACCGGCCGAGATCTGTTTGTGCAGGTGCCCGCGGGAGGCAAGATGAAACTGGTTGCCGGTGGAGTCGAGCTGACCCGCCCTGAATAACCGGAGAGGTTGCGCCCGGAGGGTCCGGGCGACAACTTGGCCGAGCGATCCCCTTTCCCTTTCGTTGAGGTAGCCAGACATGTTGCTTGCGCTTTCGCTGCTGCTCGCCGCGGGTCCGATGCACGCGACCCCCGACACTTCGCGGACCGTGAACGGTGTGGTGCTACCGGAGAACATCTCGGTGGCCGGCAAGACGCTGGTTCTCAACGGCGCCGCGGTCCGCAAAAAGGCGATCTTCAAGGTCTATGTAGCCGCGCTGTACGTGGCCACCAAGTCGCAGAGCGCCGACGCGATCCTCGCCGAGGACGAGCCGCGGCGCATGGTGATGCATTTCGTGCGGGGAGTAGACAAGGGCAAGATCTGCGACGCCTGGACCGACGGACTGAAGGACAACTCCCCCAACGCCTCGGGCGAGGTGAAGCAGGAGTTCGCCGATCTCTGCACCCTGATGGCTGACGTGAAAGACGGCGACGAGATGGTCTACACCTACATCCCCGGTACCGGCACCCAGGTGATGATCGCAGGACAGGAGAAGGGCACAGTGGGTGGGCGGGAGTTCTCGGAGGCACTGCTTCGCTGCTGGATCGGCCCCAAGCCGGGCCCGGGAGAAGGGTTCAAGAAGAATCTCCTGGGGCAGAAAGATTAGGGTGATCTAGCGCCAAGGCACGCCCTGGCGTCAGAACCAATCTCCCAGCCGTACAAAGAAGCCGTTGCGTTCATGTCGGGCCACTCCGTATTCAACCCGGATTGGCCCGATCGGCGTTTCAGCGGCTAGACCAAGACGTCCACCCACCTGCCAGCGTCCCTCCGGCAGCGTTGGACCTCCGAAGGCGGCCTGACCGCTGGCAGCCGTCAGGCGGAGCTCCACCGGGCCGACCAGCTGATGGGCCACCTGGACGCTGGCGTAAAGTTCGCGGTCGCCGCGCAGCTCTCCGATGTTCAGACCGGGGAAGCCATCGCTTCCACCCAGCAGGAAGGTGCTCATCAGCGGGAGATGGCGACCCCAGCCGAACCGCACTTCCGGAGTGAGTCTGAACCCGGCGACCGGGAACGCTTTCCGGAGGTCGGCTTCGATTCGAGAATAGGCCCGTGCCACGATCGCCTCACCCCACACGCCGCTGGGCCGATAACGGGGGCCGCTCGACAAACTCAGGAATCCACCGATGGTGTGGGTGTGATTGGAGCCGGACGCGTCCCAGGCATGGGCGATCCCTCCACCGCTGAGCCGCCACTCCAATCCAAAGCGACGCTCCAGCCCTGCCAGCCCTTTGGCTTCGCGGGTCTTCTCCGGCTCAATCAGATCGCCATCGGGATCAAACCGGCGAATCGACTCGCGGGCGATATACATCGTGATGAACGGGCGGCGGATCAGCGGACCCAGTACTTCCCGCCGGAACCCGACCGCCAGCTCCTGGCGCAACTCGGCCAGCGACAGCGTCACCGAACTCTCCAGACCAGGGACCACGGTTCCGCGATCGACTACGCCAAGCCACATCTGACCGCCGAGATCGTTGTCATAGGCGAGACCGGCGGCGGCCAGACGGGAAGGTGCCGGCCGAGCCAAAAGAGAAAAACGAAGTGAATCGGGGTTTCCGGTTGGACGGAGCCAGACGGCGCGGTAGTCGGCGTTGTCGCCCATGGAACGAAGCCGATCGCGGAAGATCTCGGTATCGAGCGCGCCTTCACTCAGGCCGAGCTGGCGTTTGAGCAACAAGGCATCGGCCGCACCGACGCCCTCTACGTCGATCTCACGAATCCGGTAACTCCGGCGTCCCGCCCATTCACGGCCAGTGCCTCCGTTGCAGACCGGAGGCTGAGCCGCAAAGGCAGAGCGAGCCGCCCGGTATCCGCGATCGATGATCTGGGTCATCCGCTCGGCGGTAAAATCGAGCGGCGCGAAGGAATCGACCGCGGGCCGAATCAGCCGGTCGTCGGGGCTCAGGGAATCGAGCGGCTGAGTGAAGAGATAAGCCACCAGCAGGTCAGCCACCGCGAGGGGATTGCTGGCGCGGACCGAATCGGGCGGACGCCAACCCACATCAGACACGATGATCCGGCTGGCGCCGGCCCGGCGGGCTATGGCAATCGGGACATTGGCAGCCAGACCGCCATCGACCAGATCCCGACCATCAATCCGCTCGGGATCGAACACCAGCGGAATGGCCATTGAGGCGCGCACCGCCTGAGCCAGATCGCCCCCAGCCAAGACCACCGCCGAACGGGTCCGGATATCCGTAGCGACGGCGCGGAAGCGAATGGGGAGAGAATCGAAGTTTCCTCTCGCCTCCAGATTGCCCTTCAGCATGACCCGGTCCAGTGCCGAGTTCACACTGGACTCCCGGGCCCCCGACTCTCCAGAGCGCACCCCACCGGCGCCCGGCTCCCACACCACCAGGGGGCGACGCTGACCCAGGGATTGGGGAGTACGGAGCCGACGGGAAAACAGGTCTGCCAGCCGGAGCTCGGTGGCCTGCTGCGCAATCTGGGCCGGAGTGTATCCGCTGGCGTACATGGCCCCGACCACCGAGCCCATACTGGTGCCGACCACGATATCGGGCCGGATCCCGAGGCTATCGAGCACGGCGAGTACCCCGAGATGAGCCAGACCCTTGGCCCCACCGCCGGAGAGAACCAGCGCCAAGGGCCCATCGCAACTCGACTGGCCGCGAGCCGGGCGCGACGGAAAGACGAGGAGGAATAGGAGTATGAAGAAAAGAACGGAGGTGCTGGGGCGTGCCCTCTCGGGTCGCATGGCGACAAAGATAACTCCCCCTTGCGCCGGGCCGGAGCACTCCGTAATACTTGGCCGTCAGCGGGCAAGTTGACCAAGCCCGCGCCCCCAAGCCGCCAGAGGAGTTCTTCGGAAATGGCCTACGTGATTGTCGAAGCATGCATCGGCGTGAAAGACCGTGCCTGCGTGGATGTCTGCCCCGTGGATTGCATCTACGAGGGCGAGGATCAGCTCTACATCCACCCCGATGAGTGCATCGACTGCGGTGCCTGTGAACCGGAGTGTCCGGTAACCGCGATCTTCCCGGAAGAAGATGTGCCGGCCAATCAGACCCCGTTCATCGCCAAGAACAAAGACATTTTCAACAGCGATACGCCCCCGGGGCGACCGAAGAAGTAAGGGCGTCAGCCGTTAGCCATTCGCCGTTCGACAGCACACGACCCTCAGTGCAATCAACACTGAGGGTCGTTTCATTTGGAACAGCGAGAACAGCAACTTTGTACGCTGGATGTAATGGAGTTGTGATACCGATCAGCTGATAGTTACTAGCTAACGGCTAACGGCTGGAAAGCGAGACGCCCCGGGAGCCGTACTGCCTGGCCGCGGCCCCGGGGCGTGGAGGGAAGGATACATCGCTTGCAACGGTGGATAACCTCGCGGTGTGTCCGCCGTCATGAGTCTAGACGCGAAAAGGACCCAAAAGGTTGCAGCTAACCCAGCCGAGGGAGGGTCGCGAGAAACTTGGACAACAGTGCAGTGGTGATCTCAGGACGTTCCATCGGGGGGATGTGACCGGCTCCCGCCACGATCGAGAGGGTAGCGCTGGGAAGCGCTTCCACCATGGCCTGAGCCCGGTCGATTGGAATCAACTCGTCGTCGTCACCAACCAGCACCAACGTCGGCAAGCCAGTTAGCGTCGGCAACAAGGGAAAACTGTCGGGCCGATCGCGCATCGCACCGATGGCCCCGAGAATGCCGGCCACCGGATTCGCCGCCATCATCTTGCGCACTCGTTCGGGGAGTTGGGGTTTTTCTCCCCGGCTCCGGGCCGAGAGCAGCTTGGGGAGCATCGCGGCGGCGATCGCTTCGGAACCGCCTTCGCGCGCCTGGGAGGCGGCCATATCGCGGGCCTTGCGTCCCTCGGGGGAATCAGCCTCCGCGCGAGTGTCCATCAGAATCAGGCCTCGCACCCGGTCGCGAGCCCGCCGCAACATTTCGAAGGCAACGTATCCGCCCATCGAAAGCCCGCAGAGCACCGCTCGATCCACTCCCAGGGTATTGAGCAGTGCCAGCAGATCCTCGGCGTAGGTCGACATGGAATAGCCGAGATCGGGGGCATCGGACTGGCCCATCCCCCTCAGGTCGGGAGCAATCCGCATCCAGCCATCGAGACTGGCAACCGAGTGTTCCCAGATCGAGTGATCGAAGGGATAGCCGTGGATGAACAGAATGGCGGGGCCATTACCGCGAACGTCCACCGCCAGGTTCACGCCATTGACCGCCACCCGGCGGAGATTGCCCGGCAGAGGCCGCTCCGACATGAGCGGGGGCAGCGACTCGGGAACCGGCACCGGAGCTCCCTGCTGATTGAGGCAGACGAAGACGATCTCAGCGGTGGCGAGGAGCGCATCGTCCCGCAGACGGCGGGCGGTCTGGCGGAGGGTGAAACTGGTCCGGCCGAGGTGAACCAGCAACTGGGAGAATCGAAGAATGTCGCCGGGGAAGCCGGGTGCGTGATACTCCACGGTGCTTTTCCGAACCACCACCTGAATGCCCAGCCGGCTGAAAAAATCCATCCCCGGACCGCGGGCAAACACCTCCCATCGAGCTCGTTCGAACAATGCCAGAAATGAGGCCTGATTGAGATGCCCGTAGGCATCACATTCGTCAGGATAGATCGTCAGGTCGATTTCGGGTGAGGCCACAGCGACTCCGCGTGGAGGCGTGCTTCGCGCAGGAGGGGGTGCTCGACCGGAGGCGCCGATACGAGCCTGGGATCAAAGGTATGCCAGAAGCAGAGGCGCGGAAAGGAAGGGGCGAGCGACTTGATTGCAGCGAAGGCCTTGGCACCGTAAGTGGTCTCCAGGATCAATCCTTCAGGGTTCGCGATCCGCTGAGCCTGAGTCGCGGCAACAGTGGCATGACCGTAGCCTGATCCCAATTGATCCTTGACGATCGTCAGATGGGCCGGCCCCTCCGGTACCAGCAAGCCGTGGCTCGCCAGCAGACTCGCGGTACGCCGCACCAGCCGCATTACCGTGAAGCGATTGCAGAACCAGGCATCGGTAACCCGTACTCCGAGGATCTCGATCTTCCGGCCGGCTATCCAGAATCCCAGTAGCAATCCGGCAGTGGTTCCACCCGACCCGAGCGGTACTACAATCGCATCAGGCGCCGGGATCTGGCCCTGATCGATCTGGCGGCAGAATTCCAGCGCGGCGTTGACGCTTCCGAGCACACCAACAGGATCAGAACCTCCAGCGGTGATCCAGCGGGAATTACCGGTTCCACCGGCGACCCGCAGGGCCCGGCGAATCACGAACGGCATCTTCCAGCGGCTGGCCGCGTGGTGAACGGTTCCGTGTCTGAGCGAGGTGGAGAGCGCGGCCGCTACCGCCGGAGTCCAGGGAACCGGGAAAAGCGCCAGATGCACATCCCGCCCAGCCTCCTGGCCTGCTCGGGCCAACGCGGCGCACCAGGTTGAGCCGTAGCCGCCCATGGTCGCAATCCCGCGAGGTGAAGCGGGGATCAGGAACTCGAGGGCTCGGAGCTTGTTCCCGCCCCACGCTGGACCGTTCAAATCGTCCCGCTTCACCAGCAGGGCCGAGAGGCCAAGCTCCCGGGCCAGCGCCGGATGGTCGCTCACCGGAGAGGGAAAGGCGCCGAGGGGATGGCGGGCGACCGGTCGCTCCAGCAACTCGAGCAGGGGTAGGGACACGGAGAAGAAAGTCGGGAAAGAGGGAGAACTGACCGCAGGATTAGAGTAAATTGGAGCGTGACTGATACCTACCTGGAACTCCAGTCGGAGTTCGATTCGTTCATCGCCTCGCTCTCGGTACCGCCCCTGCTGGCGGTGGACACCGAGGCCGCCAGCTTCCACCGTTACCGCGACCGGATCTACCTGATCCAGCTTTCCACCCGGGATCGGACCGCGGTGGTGGATCCGGTCAGTGTTACCGATCTGTCGGCGTTAGGGAAACTGCTGGAAAACTCAGGGATCGAAATTCTGTTCCACGATGCCGACTACGACCTGAGAATTCTGGATCGGGATTACGGATTCCACGCCGGAAAGTTGTTCGATACCCGGGTAGCGGCGCAGCTGCTCAACGAACCGGGGATCGGTCTGGCCGCTCTGCTGGAGAAGTATCTCAGCGTGACGCTGGACAAGAAGTATCAGCGGGCCGACTGGTCGGTGCGCCCACTGACCCCGGAGATGCTGGCCTATGCGGCCGATGACACTCGCTACCTCCCCCGGCTGCGGGACATTCTCAAGGAAAAGCTGCAGGCCGCCGGCCGCTGGAGCTGGGCCGAAGAGGAGTTCGAGCTCCTCACAGAGGTGCGCTGGACTCCGGCCGGCCCTCCCGAGGAAGCATACCTCAGACTCAAGGGTGCCCGGACTCTGCGAGGACATCAGTTGGCGGTCCTGCGAGAGTTGTTCGCCTGGCGGGAACAGGCGGCCAGTACCCTGGACCGGGCCCCCTTCCGGGTTCTACAGAATGAATCGCTGCTCGCCATCGCCAAGGGGATGCCGGCCGATCAGACCGCGCTGCGGGAACTCAAAGCACTATCACCGGAGCAATTGCGCCGGAGGGGGAATGAGATTCTCGACGCTGTCGGCAGAGGGGTGAAGGCCCCCGCCAGCAGCCTGCCGGTATTTGAACGAACCAGACGACCGCCACCGGATCTGGCCTTCGATGCCCGGCTGGAGCGGCTCAAACAGGTCCGAAATGCGATCGCCGAGCGCATTGCACTTGCGCCCGGCGTGCTTTGCCCTAACGGACTGCTGGAAGCGATCGCCCGCCTGGAACCGAAGAACGTGGCTCAGCTGGCGGAGATTCCCGATATGCGGCAGTGGCAGCGTGAGGTTACCGGAGCCGAGCTGGTAGCCGCCTCGCTGAGCGCCTGACTCAGCCGCCCAGGAAGGCCCTGACCCGCGGGTCCATCTTCTCGGGGGTCCAGTACGGCTCCCAGACGATCTCCACCTCGGCAGACGTCACGCCTTCCAGGTCTTCGATGGTCCGCTTCACGTCGCCCACAATTTCAGCTCCGGCGGGACAGCCGGGCGAGGTCAGAGTCATCCTCACGTGCACCGCGCCATCCTCGGCGACCTCGACCTCGTAGACCAGCCCGATATCGATGATGTTGAGGTTAAGCTCGGGATCCTTCACGCCCCGCAGGGCTTTTCGTATTGTCTCTTCGGTTTGCATGTCCTACCTCCGGCATTAAACATAGCCGAGGCGCCCTGGAGTGGGTCGGGGGTCGTGGGGTCACCGGTCAGCGGTCAGCGGGTGGCAGCCCGGACGACTTCATCCGCCAGGGCGCTCCGCACGTTTCGGAGAGCTCGAATCGAGCGGGGGACCTTGGGATCGTAGGCCCGGTTGGTCAGCAGCACCAGAAAGAGATTTTTCTGCGGATCGATCCAGAGCAGGGTTCCGGTCCATCCGGTGTGACCGTAGGCGAAGGGCGAGAGCAGATGTCCGTATGCCGAGTCATCCTTGTTCTTCGGGTCGGGGCGTTCCCAGCCAAGCAGCCGGTCGCCTTTGCCCTGGCCGGGTGAGAGGAAGGTGTCGACCACCGCGGCCGTGAATACCCTTCGCCCATCGGCAAAACCGCGGTTGAGCCACATCCGGGCAAACCGGGCGAGATCGGTGCCGGTGCTGAAGAGACCGGCGTGTCCGGCTGCGCCACCCATCCTGACGGCGTTCTGGTCATTCACTTCGCAGCAGACCGGTGTACCGCGGTAACGGCCAGTGGGTGCGGTGCGTTTCCGGAGCGAATCGGCTGGACGATACAGCGTGTGGCTGAGACCGGCGGAATCGAGCACCGCGCGAGTCACGTAGACATCGAGCGGCTGGCCCGAGACCTGTTCGACCATCAATCCCAGCAGAAGAAAATTGAGATCGCTGTACTCGGCGGTGAGGCCGGGTTTCCGCCGCAGCGGCTCACGGTAGAGGAGGGTGATGGCGCTGTCCCGAGTCCGGCTCAACTGGAAGAAGGGGAGATAGCTCCGCAGGCCACTGGTGTGGTTGAGCAGCATCCGCACCGTAACCTGGTCTTTCCCAGGGCCGGTGAATCGGGGCAGGTAGCGAACCACCGGCGCATCGAGATCGATTCTCCCCGATTCCACCAATCGCATCACAGCCCCGGTGGTGCCGACAACTTTGGTCAGGGAGGCAAGATCGTAGAAAGTAGAGTCGGGAGAAGCGGCCGGACCGGAATTCCATTGGAGCCGGCCAAAGCCACGAGAATGGAGGGTGCGGGCGTTATTGCCGATGATCAGGACCGCGCCGGGATAAATGCCCCGCTTGATCCCCGATTCTACAATGGAGTCTGCTCTGCTAAATGATTGAGCGAGAACGGCTTTACTAGAGGTAGCTGCGCCAACAACTACTGCGATGATACCGAGCCCGATCGCCTTTGCCATTCACTGGTGGGGATTGGGTGGGACGTCGCCCGAGCCGATCCAACCGGTGGGGAGCTGGTAGAGTAGCCTGAGCGAGAATTTATCCCGGTCACTCGGTTGGGTGGACGTCGCGATCGGATACATCACATCGTCTCGATCGGAGGAATGGGGCAGGCCCAGCGCATGGCCGATCTCGTGGAGAGCCACCGCCCGCCGGGCCTCAGCAACCAGAGGCCGACCGGTGTTGGGAGACCTGGTGCCGAGATACACCTCAGCGTGGCGAATCCGCCCGGCACGGTCCCAGGTGATATCGGTGAAGCCAGCCCGATCTCCCGAGAGAGTATCGGCCCAGCGAACCACCAGGGCAGCCTGCGTCGTATCTGGTACCTCGATGAGGTTGAGACCAACCGAGGCGGGGCTCCAGGTATCGATGGCCCAGCGGGCTTCGTGGGTCATCTCGGGAAGGAACCCGGGAGCCCCACCCGGAACGATGGCGTACTGAACCGAGCGTTGTCCCGCAGTCCAGCGGCGCACAATCGAGTCGGCCGAGGAAATCAGGGAGTCGAGATAATGCCGGTCCGGCTCACCGGTGAGGCGCAATCGAACCGTGAGCCGGGTGAGCGAATCGAGCGGAACGGCGAGGTCCCCCGGGAGCTCCATCCCTGCCCGGGTCTGGCGTTCCCCTCGAGAGGGGGCGAGGGTGAGGTCGGGGCGGCCGGGCGACTGGGTGCCTCCGGAGGCGGAAACGCCGGTTCGCCGGCTGGAAAGGCGCGCGAAAAGCGCCAGTCCGACCAGGACCACCAGAATACCCGCTAACAGCCGTCGAATCATGATGGACCCAATATCGGGACCTTCGGTGCCGGCGCGCTATGGCTGGCGGCAGGGACAGCGCTCCTCTAGACTTTCGGCCTGACCGCACAGCCCTTTTACCCCGAAGTGCTTCGGAGACTTACCGCCCCGTGGCCTCAATCCTTTCGCGTGCCCTGATCCGATGGCGGTGGGTGATAATCGCCATCTGGGCGGTGATCGGATATCTGGCCGCGGAAAAAGCTCCGCAAGTAGAGCAGGCCCTGAACGTCCGGGGCGGCAGTCGGCGGCCGACTGAGGCCAGCCGGGCCGAGCAGCTGTTGAGAGATCGATTCGCCCGATCGCTCAACGACTTCTTTGTAGTGGTGATTCGCAATTCCCGGGGTTCGGCCGACTCCAGTCCGGTGGTCGACACGCTGGCGCATCGCCTCGAGCGCCTTGCCTGGGTCAATACCGTCGCCTCCTTCAGGTCCACCAACGATTCGACCTTTGTCAGCAAGGATGGCCACCAGACTCTTCTGGTGGTGGCCATCCGTTCCAGCGATGGTGATAGCGTCGCGTCGCTGGTGGCTCCAGTCCGCCAGGAAGTGAAGCAGGCGATTCGGGCTTCGGGGGCCGACACTTCGGCGGTCAGCATCAGGGTGACCGGCCGCTCGCCGCTGGATCTCGATGTGCGATCGGTGGTGGCCAGTGATAGTCGTCGGGGAGAGATCCGGCTCTTGCCGCTCACCGCCGGAATTCTGCTGCTGGCCTTTGGAGCACTGGTGGCCGCCATTCTCCCGCTGGTGGTCGGGTTCCTGGCCATCTGGATCACCCTGGCGGTGGTCGTGCTCCTTTCGGCTTACACCCCGATGTCGGTGTTCGTGCTCAACATGACCACCATGCTGGGCTTGGGCGTCGGCATCGACTATTCGCTGCTGATCGTCACTCGATTCAGGGAAGAGCTGAATCGGGGACTCAGGCGGCAACAGGCCGCAGCCCGGGCATTGAGCACCGCGGGGGCTGCAGTGTTCACCTCCGGTCTCACCGTGGTGGTCGGGTTTGCCGCGCTGCTGTTCACTCCGCTGGTCGAGACTCAGAGTGTCGGACTGGGGGGATTGGTGGTGGTGAGCGTGGCGGTGCTGCTCTCAACCACGCTGCTCCCGGCGTTGCTGGCGGTCCTGGGACGCCAGATCGACCGGCCTCGCTGGTTAGCGCGCCGGCTGACCTGGTATCACGCGCCGACCGCATGGGAGAAGTGGGCCCGCAGTCTTTCCCGCAATCCCCGACGGGCCCTGGCGGTGGGTGGAACGATTATCACACTGCTGACTTTGCCGGTCTTCTGGATTCGGGTCGGATTGCCGTCTCGCAACTGGTGGCCGACGGCGACCGAGGCAGGGCAGGGTGTTCAGATGCTGGAAGACATGGGCGTCTCCAACATCATTCTGCCGGTGCGGGTGACCGTCGAGGTGCCGGCGGGACAGACAGTGATCTCAGCCGCGAGCCTGCGGGGATTGCGAGCCCTGTCGGATTCGCTCAGGGCCGATCCACGGGTTTCCCAGGTTCGCAGCATCGTGGACCTCGAGCCGGGCACTTCGATCCTGCAGTACTCGATGATCTACAGCAACATGGAAGACGCCCGCCAGCAGTACGGCGCCTTCCTCGACGGATATCTCAGCACCGACAATCGCATTGCCCTGCTGGATGTGGTCCTCAGCGATACCACCTCGCTCACCTCGAGCATGGATCTCTCCCGCAAGGCGCGAATGCTGGCGGCTCAGCCTCCCAAGCAGCTGAAGGACGCCAGCATCCTGGTGGGTGGTTATACCGCGGCGTCGCTCGACCTCCAGGATGTGCTGCTGAAGCGGTTCCCCGCCCTGGTGTTCTCGATTCTGGCCTGTACCGGCGTCATGCTGGCGCTGGTGTTCCGCTCGGTGCTGGTGCCAATCAAGGCGGTGATCATGAATACCCTTTCGGTGAGCGCCACCTTCGGTCTCATCGTCCTGGTATTTCAGCACGGTTTCGGGGGATCGATCTTCGGGCTGACCGGCCCAACCTCGGCGATCTTCGTGGTGGTTCCGGTGCTGGTGTTCGCGGTGGTGTTCGGCCTGAGCATGGACTACGAAGTGTTCCTGCTGTCTCGAGTGAAAGAAGCCTTCGACAAGACCGGCGACAACATGAAGGCCACCGAGGAGGGACTCTCGGCCACAGCCTCGGTTATCACCTCGGCAGCGCTGGTGATGATTCTGGTGTTTGGAGTCTTTGCCTTTGCCCGGGTACTGGCCATGCAGTTCCTCGGTTTTGGCCTGGCCGTGGCGGTATTGCTGGACGCGACCATTATCCGGATGGTGCTGGTACCGGCAATCATGCATCTGGCCGGAGAATGGAACTGGTGGCCGGGCGGCCGAAGGAGGCCAAAGAAGGAGCGGGTGACGACCAGCGCTGAGTTCAGGCTGTCATCAGAGATCAGGGACCAGGGCTCAGGAGGTACAGCTACCTGAGTTCTGGTCCCGATCTCCGACTGTCGTCCCGGTCAGGGCTTGTCGAACCGGAATACGGTCCAGGACCCACCGCTGGTAGACCCCAGTGCATAGAGGTTCCCGTCAGACCCCACCGCCAGATCCGTCACCGAACTTGGCAGCCGGGCAAAGGCGTAAACCGCGTTGTTGGCGGTGGCCAGGTCGAGCCGGTTGATCCAGTGCCCGCCGTAATCCGCGAAGAAGTAGTTGCCGACGTAGCTGGCCGGATAGGGCACCGCGCCGGAAGGTACGTAGAAGGCCGATCCCACGATCACGTTGCCAACCACCAGTGACGGATTGAGCGGGGCTCCACCGCTATGACGGTAGGTGAAGACCGGGCTGGTGATACCTGCTGCGGTGGTCGCTCCCTCACTGTTTGGCCAGCCGTAGTTCGCGCCGGCCGCCCCTTCGTTGATTTCCTCCCAGGTACCCTCTCCGACATCGTTGATGAACATCCGTCCGGTGCCGGGTGCGAAGCTGAAGGTGAAGGGGTTGCGCACGCCCTTCGCCCAGATGGCCTTGAAATTCCCGCTGCCCAGTGAGGGATTGTCCGAAGGAATCGATCCATCGGTGTTGAGCCGGAGGATCTTGCCGAGGAGCGAAGTGTTGCTCTGGGCGTTAGATCCCACGGCGTTCTCCCCCACCGCAACGTACAGCTTGTCATCGGGGCCGAAATGGATGGCGCCCCCGTTGTGATTGGTGGCCCCCAGCGTCGGCAGCTCATCGTAGATGACCTCCTCGGCCCCGCTCGCAACATCGCCGCCGGCAGGGTAGCGACTGATGCGGTTGTGAGCAGCTCCGCTGATGGTCACGGTGTAATAGACATAAACGAAGTTGTGGCTGGCCGATCCGAACTGGGGATCGAAGGCGATTCCCAGCAGACCGCGTTCGCCGTCAGCCGTGGTCGGGACGGTCACGAACGGAGTCGTCAGCAGTGAACCGTTCTTTACCACCCGCACCGCTCCGCTCTGTTCACAGACAAACAGCCGGCCATCGGGGGCGAACGCCATGGCGGTTGAGACCCCGCCGAGTGACCCGCTGAAGGCGGTGTTCCGGACGAAGCCCAGGGGCAGGCTGACGTTCCCGCCGAAGGTCACTCGAGAGAGCGACCAGGCCGACTGGTTACCCGCAGCGTCCCGCGCCCGAGCCCGGATCTGGTGTGGCCCGGTGGTGAAGTTGGCCAACGGCGGGAGGGTGATCTGGAAAGGGAAGGTGGTGACCTCACCGATCGCCTCGCCGTCGAGCTGGAACTCCACCGCCGCCACGCCGATGTTATCACTGGCGGTAGCGGTAGCGACCGTGGCGGTCGTATTGGCAGACCCATCGGCGGGAGCGAGCGAAGTGATGGTCGGCGCCTCGGTATCCGGCCCGCTGGTCGTGTCATTCACGGTCATACTGATAGGAGCGCTGGTCGCCACTGCGCCACTATCGTCGGTTGCTTTCGCGGTGAGGGTATGGGCCCCAATGACGTCGGGAACCCAGCTCACTCCGAATGGCGAAGTGTTGTCCACGCCGAGGCTGGTTGATCCATCGAAGAATTCAACCTGAGCCACGGAACCATCCGCATCGGTGGCGGTGGCAGTAACGCTGGTCGAGGTGCCCACCGGGATATTGGCCCCAGGCAACGGTGCATCAATCGCCACGACCGGAAGCAGGTTAAAGCCGGAGTCGTCGACAGCCTTGGGACTGCTACAGGACAGTATGGAGCCGGCAACCACTATGAGGCGGCTGAAGCGCCCAACGTTGCAGAATGTCCAGGCGGATGGCATGAGGTAGCTCACTCGGGAATGACAAGGGGGGAGCGCCTGAAACTTAGTGCTCCCCCCGAGCCGGAGATGGGTCGGAAATCACAACTGGCCGGACACCAGGCCAGGCTCAGGGTGGGGCGAATCTCCAGACCACATTGAGGTCGTTGGGCTGGGCTCCCAGGACATACAGCGCCCCGTCCGGACCGACCGCCAGGTCGGTGATCGAGTTAGGGAGATTGGCAAAGGCGTACACCGCATCATTTCCGGTTGCCAGGTCCAGCCGATAGACCCAGTGATTCACGTAGTCGGCGAAGAAGTAGTTGCCGGCATACTCGGCAGGAAAGAGAGAGGTCGACGGGTTGTAGAACGCTGACCCTACGATTGCAAAGCCGGAGACCAGCGATGGGTTCTGAGCCGGCGTCCCGCCATGCCGATAGGTGAACAGCGGACTGGTGAAGGAGGGATTGCTGGTGGCTCCTTCGGTTGTGGGCCAACCATAGTTGGCTCCCGCTACGCCCTGATTGATCTCCTCCCAGGTTTCTTCGCCCACGTCGTTGATGAACATCCTTCCAGTCCCGGGCTGGAAGCTGAAAGTGAAGGGATTGCGGAAGCCCATGGCCCAGATCGCCGCGTTGACGCCGGTTCCCAACCCAGGGTTATCCGAGGGAATGGAACCGTCGTCGTTGTAACGCAGCACTTTACCCAGACGGGTGGTGACGCTCTGCGCGTTCAAGCCGTTGGCGTTGTCTCCCACCGCGACGTACAGCTTCCCGTCGGGACCAAAGTGAATGGCACCGCCGTTGTGGTTGGTCGCCCCTGAGAGATTGGGCAGCTCCACCAGGACCGACTCACTGGCTGCCACAGCCACATCTCCATTAGCGGTGAAACGGCTGATCCGGTTGTGGGGAGTTCCGCTGAGGTTGACGGTGTAGTAGATGTAGACGAAATGATTGGTATTGAAGTTGGGATGGAACGCGACACCCAGCAGTCCCTGCTCGCCCATCTGGTTGGTGGCAGCATGAAGGAATGGAGTCGACAGCAACACCCCATTCTTGATGACTCGCAGATCACCATCCTGCTGGCAGACGAACAGGCGGCCGTCTGGTGCAAATGCCATCGCAGTGGACAGCTGATCCAGGCCCGGGATCACGGTTCGGGTGAAACCGGCCGGCTGGGCAACGCTGCCACCCGAGGAGATCCGGGCTCGGGCCCAGACCGAGCGATTGCCGGCCGCATCCCTGGCCCGGGCTCGAACCTGGTGCGGACCACTCGCGTAGTTAGCCAGGGTTGGCATGGCCAGCGAGTAGGGCGCCGAGGTATCCTCGCCGATAGTTACCCCGTCCAGCTGAAACTCTACTCCAACCACCCCTACGTTGTCGCTGGCATCGGCGGTCGCGGTCAGCACCCCGGTGAGTCCGGTAGTCCCGTCTTGGGGTGAGGTAAGCGTAACCGTCGGGGCCTGGGTATCACCTCCGCCGCCGTTGATCACCGTCAGGGCCACCGCGGCGCTGTTGGTGAAGTCTCCGTCGTTGTCGGTGGCCCGAGCGGTGAGGCTATGGGGGCCGATGACGGTTGGAGTCCAGTTGATGCTGTAGGGCGAACTGACATCGACGCCGAGGCTGGTGCCGCCGTCGAAGAACTCGACTTGAGTGACGCTGCCATCCGGGTCGGAAGCGGTGGCGTTCACCGGGGTTGCGGTGTTGACCACGATGCTGGCGCCGGCTGCAGGTGCGGTAATAGCGACGGTAGGCGGTTGATTGGCCGGCCCGGTAACAGTGAACGTGGCGGTGTAGGTGGTGTTGCTGATTGGAGTACTGATGGTGTGGCTCTGGGTTCCGCCGTCGGACCACGAGCTCCAGGTGTAGCTGGTGTCGTTGCCGGACTGGGGTGAGACGACTCCGAGGGCCCGGACGATGCCGACCACCCCAGTCACGGTATAGGGCGCGGTCTGCGGCTGGCCGTCCAGGGTGATGGTGCGTCCAGTCGGATTACTCGCGATGGTCAGCTGAATTTTTTCGGGCTGAACGTCGGTGAACACCGTGTCCGCCAGACCTCGCGAGTCCACGGCCCGGAAATAGAACCGATAGAAAACGTTGGAAGAGACTTCCCCAGTGGTGGGAATTACCGTGCTTCCCGAGCCCCCCGGAGTCACCGGCATGAAGGGGTGGGTGTGGGTGTCGTGATGCAGCTCGGCCCACCAGCTGAGTGAGGTGCCGGTGATCACGGTGCCATGCATGTCTACCGCGGTTCCCACGAAACTGATGGTCGAGCCGCCTCGATAGGTGGCATTAGCCGCGGGGGCCGTGATCGTCGCGGTGGGCGGTTGCGGCGGCACCACCGAGAAGTTGGCGGTGTAGGTGGTGTTGCCGGCCGGGGTGGTGACGTTGTGATTCTGCGCCCCGCCGTCGGACCAGCTCGCAAAGGTGAAAGTTGAATCGTTCGAGCTCTGCGGGCTGGTCAATCCGATCGAACGCACCACGCCGATCACACCAGTCACCACATACGGCGCAGTGCGATTCACGCCATCGACCGTCAGGGTGCGGCCCGCCGGCGCGCTGGTGAAGGTGAGCTGAACCGTCTGGGGCAGTACGTCTCGAAATACGGTGTCGGCCACGCCATTGTCGAGCGCAACCAGAAAGAACCGGTAGAACCCGTTGGCGGAAGTCTCGACCGTGGGTACAGGGTAACTGCCGGTGGCGTTACTCCCTGATCCTGCAGCAGGGGCTTTCACGGTGTCGGTCTGGCCATTGTGATGGAACTCGACCCACCAGGTCAGAGCACTGCCCGGGAGTGCCGAACCGGTGCCGCTGGTACCGGTACCGGAGAAGTTGATGGTATTGCCGGCCCGATAGGTGGCACCCGAGGCGGGGGCGGTGATCGTCGCGACCGGCTCTCCCACCGGCGGAGGACCTGAAGCCGAGAAGCTCGCGGTATAGGTGGTATTGCCGGTCGGGGGGCTGATAGTGTGATTCTGCCCGCCACCGTCGGACCAGGACTGGAAGGTGTAGGTCGAATCGCCCTGGGTCTGTGGGCTGGTGGCGCCGATCTGACGAACAATTCCAACCACGGCAGTCGCGGTGAACGGCGCGGTGTGATTGGCGCCATCGAGCGAAACGTTCCGTCCCACCGGCGAACTGGTGACCGTCAGCTGCATGGTCTGCGGGCTGATGTCTCGGGACACGGTATCGGCCACACCGTGGGAATCCACCGCCCGCAGGAATAGGCGGTAGAAGGCGTTGGTGGTGACGGGACCGGTAGTCGGGATCGTGACATTGCCACTCGCCCCGGTCGCGGAAACCAGGAACGGGTCAGTGATTCCATCGTGATGGAAGTCGATCCACCAGCTCAGCGAGGAAGCGGGGATAGCCGCGCCCGAACCGTCCTGAGCGCTGCCCGAGAAGGAAACCAGCTGTCCGCCGCGATAAGTCGAGCCGGCGAGCGGAGTCGTAATTACCGCTGTCGGCGGGCCCGCCGGTGCCGGACCGGAGACCGCGAAGGTGGCGGTATAGGTCGCGCTGACAGCGGGTGGGATTATCGTGTGGGTCGCTGAACCCGCGTCGGACCAGGACTGGAAGGTGTACGTCGAGTCGTTGGCGGTCTGAGGGCTCGGGGCTCCTACTTCTCGCTGCATCCCAACCACAGCAGTCACCGTGAATGGGGCAACCTGGGGTGTGCCGTCGAGAGTAAGGCTCCTTCCAGCTCCGAGGCTGGCCAGGGTGAGTTGCATCGTCTCGGGCAGGATATCGCGGCTGACGGTATCGGCCTCGCCGCCAACTGCCGCGCGGAGGAACAGCCGATAGAAGATGTTGCTCGAGGTAATTCCGGTGGAGGGAACCGTGAAGCTGCCGCTGGCGCCGGTCGTCACCGGCATGGCAAGGTCAGTTTGGCCGTCGAAGTGAAGTTCGACCCACCAGCTCAGGGCTGAGCCGGGCAGCGCAGCACCGTCTGGTCCGGTGCCGCTACCGGAGAACTGAATGACCGAGCCGCCGTGAAAGGTGGCATTGCTTGCCGGGCTGGCGATAGAGGCGCTGACCGGATCGCCACCGTCATCGAGAGGCTCAGGAGAACCACAGGAGACCAGGAGGGCACCAGCCAGCAACTGAGCCAACAGTCGCCGATACACCGGCCAAACGCGACGCATTGGGGAGATCTCCAGGAAGTACAGCCCGGTGGGGCCCGATCCCACGAGTATAGCGCCTAATGGTCACGGCCGGAGCACTTCGGGATCAGATCGGCGAGCAGAGCCCGAATTGGCCAGCAGCTCAATGCTTGGCGTCCAACCAGTTGTCCCCGATTCCCACATCCACCACCAACGGCACTTTGAGCTGAGCCGCGCCTTCCATATGCCGCCGGACCAGCGCGGCGACCGCATCGACCTCCGCCACCGGCGCCTCCAGCACCAGCTCATCGTGCACCTGCAGCAGCAACTGGCCCCGCAGGTTCTCCTCCAACAACGCCCGGTGAATCCGGGTCATGGCGATCTTGATCAGGTCGGCGGCCGAGCCCTGCAACGGGGTGTTCTGGGCAGTGCGTTCGGCGAAGGCCCGCAGGTTGAAGTTGCGTTCCTTGATCTCCGGCATGTACCGCCGGCGGCCGAACATTGTCTCTACGAATCCCTGATCGCGAGCCAGTTTGACCTGCAGATCGAGATAGGCCCGTACTCCGGAGAAGCGTTCGAAATACTGGGTGATAAATGCCTTGGCTTCATCCTGAGTGATGCCTAACTGGCGGGAGAGGGCGAAAGGACCCTGCCCGTAGATGGTCGCAAAGTTGATGGTCTTGGCCTGGGCCCGCATCTCCGCAGTGACCTGATCGACCGGAACTCCGAAAATGATCGAGGCCGTCTGCCGATGAATGTCGCCGCCGGCCCGGAAAGCATCGATAAAGGCCGGATCTTCCGAGAGGTGGGCCATCAGCCGCAGCTCGATCTGGGAATAGTCGGCCACCACGAACCTGGATCCCTCTCCCGGCACAAATCCCTTGCGAATCTCCTCACCCCGCTTGGTTCGAACCGGAATATTCTGCAGATTGGGATCGGACGAGCTCAATCGTCCGGTCGCGGCTCCGGTCTGATTGAAGCTGGTGTGAATCCGGCCGGTCGTGCGATTGGCGCTCTGGGGCAGCACATCGATGTAGGTCGACTTGAGCTTCTGGACTTCGCGGTACTCCAAGATGAGGCGAGGTACCTCGTGCCCCATGTCGGCCAGCTGCTCCAGCACGTCGGCGTCGGTGGAAGGACCGGTCTTGGTCTTCTTGAGCACCGGCAGCATCAGCTTGTCGAACAGCAGAGCGGCCAGTTGTTTGGGACTGTTGAGATTGAGCTGGGAGCCGGCCGCAGCGGCAATTTTGGCGTCCAGCTCGATCATATCGCGGGTGAGCTCCACCGAGAGACGGGAGAAGAGCGCCCGGTCAATGGCGATCCCGGCCCACTCCATGTCACTCAGCACTTTCACCAGGGGAAGTTCGATTTCGCGGTAGAGCCGGTCGAGCCCCATGCCCTGAAGTGAACTGGAGAAGTAGCGCTCCAGCCCCAGCACCGTCGCCGCCTCACTGCCACCGAACTCGGCCGCCAAGGCCACCGGGACTTCGGCGATGGGAACCTCGTTCCTGCCCTTGCCGGTGACGTCGACGAAGAGTCGCATCGAGCGGCCCAGATGCTCCAGGCTCAGGGTGTCGATGCTGTGGGAGCGACGACCCGGGTCGAGCACGAAGCTGATCAGCATCGAGTCGTAGTCCACTCCCGCCAACTCGATCCCGGCCCGACGGAGGACCTGGATTTCGTACTTGATGTTGTGCCCGGCCTTGAGAACCTTGGGGTCCCGCAGCAGATCGGCCAGCGGCTTCATCTCAACCGACCCCAGAGCGGGGAGGTTCTTCACCGGCTCGGGTGCGGCCAGCTCTCCCAGCTGAGTCCGATGGGCGAAGGGGAGATACCAGGCTTCTTCCGGTGCGATCGCAAAGGAAAGTCCTACCAGGTCGGCATCGTGGGGCTGTACTGAAGACGCCACCGCATCGACCGCTACCAGCGGGGCGGCCCGGAGCCGGGCGATCAGTCCGGGGATTTCGGCTATCTCGTCGAGCAGGTGCACGGTCACCGGGGTTGCTCCCTGCGCCGCTCCTGCGAGTGGGGCCCGGGTTTCCGTGACCTCTTCCAGCACGGCGACCGCTGCTGCCGGTTCGCCCTTGGGCTGAGCCGCAGGAGCAAGGTTGGGAACGTCGGTTCCCTCCAAACGCCGAACCAGGGTGTAGAACTCGAGCTCAGTGCAGAGTTTCAGGAGGGTGGCAGGGTCGGGCTCCTTCTCGACCAGTTGGTCCAGATCGAGCGCCACCGGCACATCCCGCTTGATGGTGACCAGTTGCTTCGAAAGCCGCGCTTCGGCGGCATACTGCTCCAGCGCTTCGCGGGCGCGCTTGGCCTTCACCTCCGAGACGCGACTCAGCATCTCCTCGAGCGAGCCGAACTGCGCCAGCAGCTCGGCCGCGCCCTTGCCGCCGATGCCTTTCACCCCTGGCACGTTGTCCGAGCTGTCGCCCACCAGAGACAGATAGTCCACCACCTGGGCCGGCGGCACACCCAGGCGCTCAGTGGCGTTGGTTTGATCCACCCAGGTCTCGTCCACTCCTCCGGGACCGCCCCGCCCGGGATTGAGCAGCGCCACCCGAGGCGCGATCAGCTGGTAGAAATCCTTGTCTCCCGACACGATCACAACCTGAAGACCCTGTTCGACACCCTGCTGAGCCAAGGTCCCGATCACATCGTCGGCTTCGTAACCGGGGACGATCACGACCTTCACCCGAAAAGACTCGAGCAGTTCTTCGATCCGGACAACCGATCGATCGAATTCGGCCTGCAGCTCGGCATCCAGCTTCTCCCGGGTCGACTTGTATTCGGAGTAGAGCGCGGTGCGGAAGGAATCGCCGGCATCCTGGATCCAGGCGATGTAGTCGGGCTGGTACTTCTCGCGCAGCCGGAGGAGAAAGTTCACCACCCCCCAGGCGGCCGAGGTGTTCTCGCCTTTGGTGGTGCGCAGCGGGCGGGTGATCAGCGCAAAGAAGGCCCGATAGATCAGCGCATAGCCGTCTATCAGAAACAGACGCGGGGGACTGTGATGAGACATGGCGGGGAAGATAGCCCCCGCCGTGCTATCCGTCGCGGCGACTCAGCTGGGCCACCACCCGCTCCATCTCGGCGCGCGAGGAAGGGGTCAGCCGGTAGCGGCCGAATCCGGTTTCGTCGATGAAGTAGATGGCGAGCTGATACTGGGTGTAGCCCCAGCGAATCAAGCGGCCCTCGCTCTGGGGACTGGCATCGAAGACTTCGTCCGGCTCTCCCAGTCGAACCAGTACTTCGCCCCGATCGGTGCGCCATCCGGCAATGCCTTCATCGCGGAAGCGCACGTTGGCCATCGCGATCCGGCGAACGTACAGGTCAAGCGATTCGTTGTTTGGAGTGGCCGAGTTGGGATCGGTCGATTTCCAGAACGATTTCCAGCGGGCGCCCCGCTCAGCCGGGGAAGCCTTGCGAAGAGAATCGAGTGAAGGCGAAGGCGGGAAATATCGCAGCAGGCTGAGCATGTCATCGAAGTTGGTAACCACCCAGCTCGAAGAGAACGAGACCAGCGCGGCACTGACCGAAGTGTCAGCGCCGGTCCCGAACACCATGCGCAACTCACCGAGCGGGAAACTGTCGGGTGAGAAGCGGAGGATGGCGCTCTCGACCGATTGCCCCCCGGCAAAGTGCAGCGAGTCGGTTAACACCACGCTGTCCTGCCCGGTGATCATGCGCACCGGTACCACCCGGGGACCAGGCAGGGAATAGGCTTCGATGAACGCGATGGCCGTATCACTGCCGTAAGCCACCGTTCCACGGGGATTGAGAATCACCGAGATCGGGCTGGTACGAGTGTTACGAGGCCTGACTTGGTACGCCATGTACAGCGACGAAAACGCGCCCGGTCCAAAACGAGGCACGTTGTAGGTCCCTTCGGCGTGACTGCTTTTGCCGGGAGGAGGGTCGCCCAGGTTGATGGCGAGCTTCCAGGTACCGGGAGAAAGGGTCAGCCCTTCCTGGAAGAGTACGCTCTCCTCGCTCCGCTGAGTCTCCGGGAACGTGGCCACCTTGATGGTCTGCGGGCGGGTCAAGGTGACCGGCTTGCCTTCACCGACCGGCTGGGCGGTGATCTCCACCCGATAGCGGGAGATGAAGTAGTCACCCTCTCGCTGGAAGGCGAGATTCTGGTTTTCCAGCGAAATGGCGATAACTGCGACAGTGGAATCGGCCGGGCCGGCGAGAAACGCGACGTCGGCCACGAACCCGGTGGGTGGACCGCCGGTCAATCGGCCGATTTTTCGATAGGCGGTATTGAGATCGAGGACCTGATTCAGCGCTTCACCGGGCTGGGGTGGAGCGTTCCCGGGACGCCCCCAGCTGCCGCAACCGACGAGAGTGAGGCCGAGGCCGAGTGCGAGCGTGCGCATCAGGGGATGAGGGCGAAAGGGTGTCATGTTCTAGCTTAGTTCCGCGTCAACCAGACCTCAAGCGCGCGCTTGCTCGGGGTACAGTGGAGAAGTAGCTTGGAGTTATCCCCATGAGCCAAGACAGCCTCATCGGCAGGACTGTGGCCGGGTACCGCCTGCTGCAGCATGTAGGCGAAGGTGGAACCGCCACGGTTTACAAGGCCGAACACCCCGAGCGCGGCCCCGTCGCACTCAAAGTTTTGCGTACCCGCCTGGCTCAAGACCCGGTGGCGGTCAAGCGTTTCCTGCGGGAAGCCGAGTTCGGCACCCGGGTCAATCACCCGAACATCGTGAAGACCTACGACTACGGCCAGACCGAGGATTTGTATTACCTCGCGATGGAGTGGGTCGACGGCGAAGCGCTGGAGAAGTTCGCGGCCCGCTCCGGCCGTCTGGCCCCGCCTCTGGTTGCCACCATCATTGAACAGATCGGCGCGGCCCTTTCGGCGGCGCACGCCCAGGGGATCATTCATCGCGATCTCAAGCCGGCCAACATCATGTACACTCCGGAGAGCCAGCGGGCGGTGCTGCTGGACTTCGGGATCGCGCGCGACGCCGACCTCAAACCGGAAGAGCGGCTGACCCGGACCGGATTCTTCGTCGGCACCCTCCAGTATGTCGCGCCGGAGGCGCTCTCGGGCGAGTTGGTCACCGCCCAGGCCGACGTCTACAGCCTTGCTACCATCGCCTATTACCTGCTGACCAGCACCCTGCCCTACACCGGCCGCTCTCCCCGAGAACTCTTCCAGCAACTGCTCACCCAACCGCCGATTCCGCTCAATCAGGCGGTCAAGGGACTGCGGTTCTCGGACGGAGTCGAGGAAGCGCTGATGGCCGGTCTGGAACGGGAGCTGGGCAAGCGCAGTCGTACTGTGGACGAGTTCACCAGCCGCCTTTGCACCGTGCTCCGGCAAACCACGGAGCGTAAGAGCTTCCTCAAGAGCCTTTTCGGGAAATGACCGCGGCGGACCTCGCGGCCCTCGACCGACTCCTGCTGGAGCGGTCCGTCAAGCGCGGCCAATTCGTCCTGGCCTCCGGCCGTACCTCCAATTTCTACGTTGACTGCCGGCTGACCACCATGTCGGCCGAAGGGCTGAACCTGATCGGCCGTCTGGGTCTGGCGGCCATTCGGGAAAAGGGCTGGGCCCCCCGGGCCATCGGCGGGCTTACCATGGGGGCCGACCCGGTGGCTTACGCCATCGCAGCTCAAACCATCGCCGCACCACCGATCATCAACGGATTCAGCGTCCGGAAAGAAGCCAAGGCGCACGGTACCGGTCGCAGGGTGGAGGGGAACTTCGCTTCGGGCGACGCGGTGGTGGTGGTGGAGGACGTAATTACCACCGGCGGCTCGGCTCTCAAGGCGATCGAGGCCATCCGGGAGGAAGGCGGCACAGTGCTCGGGATCCTGGCCGTGGTAGACCGGGAGGAAGGCGGGCGGGCCACGCTCGAAGCCGCCGGACATCTCGTAGTAGCGCTGACGACTTCTACGCGCCTCGGGCTCAGATAGTACCGAGTACCGAGTACCGCCGCACTGCCGTGCGGCGGCCACACCGGTACTCGGTACTTCTAGTCTTTCCGCACCAACGGCCGGAACTCCCGCCAAATCACCAAGTAGGGATCAATCATTAACTCGATGAACCGTTCGACCGCCTGGTCGAAGGGAAATCTCCGGCGCAGCTCGGAGCTGGTGATCCCCAGCAGGGTGCGTACATGCCGGCCAAAGCTCTGGGGTGAGGAGTAATCCAGCCGATAAGCCACGTCCGCCACCGTGTAGCCCGGCCGCTCGAAGAAGAGCGCCGCGTGCACCAGCCGCATCGCCGCCAGATAACTCTTGGGCGAGGGTAATCCCGCTCTCACAAACCGCGACATCAGGGTGGTGCTTCGCACTCCCAGCTTCTCGGCCAGTTGGCGGGCGGTGGGAATGTCGGGCGCCAGACGGATAAGCGCCTCGAAGAACAGCCTGGTGTCAGGCGGCACGTCACCCAGCGAAAGCAATACCCGCTGCTGGATTCTGGCGACGTCCCGGGTGACCGGCTGTCCCAGAACCTGCCGCAGCCGATGCCAGCCGTCGGGGCCGGTGACATCCACCACCTGGCGTACGCCGCTGGCACCGAGATGGAGGAGAGCCTCCGAGCCTTCAGCGTCATGCCGGCTGATGAGCGCAACGGTTGGGATGCCGGGGAATCCCCGCACCAGGCGGCCCAATGCATCGAGCTGTCCTTCGCGGCAGCTATGTACCGACAGGAGAACCGCATCGACCGGCCGCTCCCGAACCGAGCGGATAGCGTCCGGAATGGACTCCCCGTGCACCAGGGAGAACCACCCGGATCCGGCCGCTTCGACGCGGCTGCGTTCATCGGGGCGGAGCACCGCCGCAACGAGCGGCGGACGGGCAACTGCGGCTGGGGTGGTCAGGGGCGACCCTCCTGCTGAGGTCGCCCCGAAGCTACGGTTCGATGCTCAACGTCCAGTCAAGCCAGGGGCGGCGCAGGCTGCAACCCTGACGGAGCCGAAAGCGTCTTATCTGGGATCGAGTTCCGTACACAGGGTCCGGTGCTAGTCGTCCCCTAGGCCGGAGGCCCTATCTTTACTGGCGGCCTTTCCCGGCCACTACATAGCGGAACCCCAGAATCCCGGACCCAGCGTGACGGCTCCCACGGAGCTTTTTGCTCGGCTGCAGGCGGCGCTCGGATCGCACTACCGACTCGAGCGGGAGCTGGGGCATGGGGGAATGGGGGTGGTTTACCTGGCCCGCGATACCACCCTCGATCGCCAGGTCGCGGTCAAGGTGGTCCATCCTGATCTCGCGGTACACACCTCGATAACTCAGCGCTTCCTGGCCGAAGCGCGCATGATCGCCCGGCTCAGACATCCGAGCATCGTGGCAATTCACACCGCCGGTGAGACCACCGGGGTGTTCTACTACGTGATGGACTACGTGCCGGGGGAAAGTCTCCGGCAGCGACTGACCCGCGAAGGCCGGATGCCGGTCGATGAAGTCATCCGGATCGTGGCCGATCTGGCCGATGGGCTGAATGCGGCGGGCCAGGCCGGGCTGGTGCATCGGGATGTGAAGCCGGAGAACATACTGCTGGATCAGGCCACCGGCCGGGCGATGCTGGCCGACTTCGGCATCGCCCGCGCTATGGCCGCCGACGTCGATGGAGTTCGCACCGGCCAAGGCGTCGCGGTCGGTACACCGACCTACATGAGTCCGGAGCAGGCCGCCGGCGATACGGTGGATTCCCGCAGCGATCTTTATGCGCTCGCGGTGGTGGCGTACGAGATGCTGGCCGGCCGGCCTCCCTTCAGAGCTCAGACCGCCGCCGCGGTGGCCACCATGCACCTGGCCGAGCGGCCGGTGGGAGTCGAGACCCTGCGGGGCGGGGTACCGGCAGGGTTCAGCGCCGCAATCATGAAAGCGCTGGCCAAGGATCCGTCTCAGCGCTGGCAGAACGGCGCCGAATTCCGTCAGGCGATTCTGGCCGACGGGGTTCCCTTCCGCTCGTCACGGCCGATGCTGCCCCGGCGCTGGGTAGCGGCGCTCGCTGGAGCGTTTGCGGTGGTGGCGCTGGGCATCGCGCTGGCCTTCCGGCCGGCCGGCCCACCTAACGGAGTGAATCCCCGCCACTCGATTCTGGTGTTGCCATTCGACAACCTGCGGCAGGATCCCACTGTCGACTGGTTGCGGGACGGCAGCGTCAACATGCTGGCGCTGAACCTGTCGCAGTGGAATGACCTCACCGTAGTGGACCATGAACGGCTCCACGATCTGTTCGAGCGCCGCAAGCTGGACAGCAGGGCTCCGGTCGGTCTGGAAATGGCCCGCCGTCTGGCCCGCGATGCCGGGGTGTGGACCGTGGCGCTGGGCGATTTCACCAAGGTGGGAGATTCGCTGCAGCTGGTGGCCCGGCTCTACGACGTGAACACCGGGGGCCGCATCGACGTGGCCCGAGTGGAGGGCCGCACCGGCGACGACGTGCGTCCCCTGTTCGATCAGCTGGCAGCCCAGCTGCTTCACCTCTCCGGCGCTCCCGCCGGCGTGCGGGCCAATCTCACCCGGTCGACCACCCAATCGCTGGAGGCCTTCCGGGCCTACCTCCAGGGGTTGGAGGAGCTGAACAGCTGGAACCTGGGCGCGGCTGAAGAGCGATTCCGCCGGGCGGTGGAGCTGGATTCTTCCTTCGGGCTGGCGTACTACAAGCTTTCGCTCACCCGCGGCTGGGTGGCCGGACAAGGCGATTCGCTGGGGATGGATGCGATTCGTCGCGCCACGGTGCTGACCGACCGGCTGCCCGAGCACGACCGGCAGATGATCACCGCCTACCGCTACTTCCTCGAGGGGAATTTCGACCGGGGAGAAGCGGCCTACCGGACCCTGCTGGCTCACGATTCGCTGGATGCCGATGCCTGGTACGGGTTGGGCGACGTGACCTTCCATGCCACCGATCAGGCCAAGCTGGCGGAGCGATACACCCAGTCGATCCGGGCCTTTCGTCGGGCCATCGCGCTGGATCCTAACTATTACCTGGCCTACGAGCATCTCACCGCGATCTACCGGCTGACCGCGGCTGATAAGCCCTACCTGGCGCTCTTGCCGGGCGATTCGATCGTCATCGCCGACGCCGGATCCAAGGCGCCGAAGCTGGATTCCCTGCGGCTGCGCCAGGCGGTCATGCGGGCCCGGGGCGATGGAATCGCCGCTGCCCGCGAGTGGCTCACCCATCAGCCCGGCAACGCCCACGCCCAGAACGCCCTGATCTACGGGTTCGCCGCGGCCAAGCAGCTCGATGCGGCGCTGGCCGAAGTGGACCGGCTGAGCCGTTCACCCGAAGGGGCCGGGCGAGCTGATCTCGATTTTGTGCGCACTCAGCTGGTAGTACAACAGGGCGATCTCAAAGAAGCCACCCGGCTGGCGACCAAGGCGCTGGATACCGCCAAGCCCGATTCCTTCGACGCCGGGAAACTGCCCGCCTTCGAGACGTTGGGTGAAGTCAGCAATGGTGCCAACGTGCTGGCCTACTCCGGCAAAGTCTCACTGGCGAGCCGCAACCTGGACCTCGCCGCCCGGATTCACGATCGCTGGTATCCGGAAGTGACGGGATCGGAGCAGCTGGGTGACCGCTCGCTCTATGGCCACATGCTGCAGAGCCACCTGTACACCGCGCTGGGTGCGCCGGCTGCGAAGCTCCGCCCCATCTGGGAGAAGATTGCCGACAGTGCGCGGAGGGCTCCCAAGGCCCGGCGGGGAAGCATCGCGGAATTTGGCTGGGCCGCCGCGGTGGGACTCTACCTGCAGGACACCACCGACCCGGCTCCGCTCAACGAGCTCACGGCCCTGGGTGGCGGCACCCCTCCACCCGAACTCAAAGCCTTGGTAGCTCTGGAAAAGGGCGACTCGGCTGAAGCCCGCCGGCTGCTGCAGCAACCGGACAGCGCTACTGGAAAGCAGTTTATGTCGCGGCCCCAGTGGTGGGGCTACCGGCAGATGATCGCCGCTCACGCCTGGGCCGAACTGGGCGACGATCAGCGGGCGCTGAAAGCGCTGGATGCATTCGAGCCCGCCAACCTGAGTACTAACGGCTTGGATATTCGCTGGCTGCTGCTGGGTCAGGCGAGAGTGCTGCGGGGCGAGATTTTCGAGCGTCAGGGGAAGAACGCCGAAGCTCGCGACCAGTACAAACTGGCGCTGGCGCAGTGGGCCGAAGCGGATCCGGTCCTGGAGGAGCTGGTCAATCGGGTGCGGGCCCGGCTGGATCGGCTGGCGGGGCAGGGCTAAGCGGGCGTAGAGCGGGCAGGCGGACAAACCAGATCCATTTTCCGCCAGCTACTCGCCCGCTTCAGGCCCGCTTACCTTTAACTGCAGGCTGGATGCGATGGTCGCGGGCCGGGCAACCGGCTCGAGGAAAGTCCGAGCTCCAACGGGTAGACTGCCAGGTAACGCCTGGGCGCCGAAAGGCGACGGAGAGGGCCACAGAAAACAGACCGCCTCGGACGGGGTAACCCGGAAGAGGTAAGGGTGAAACGGTGGGGTAAGAGCCCACCGCGCGGCTGGTAACAGCAGCGGCACGGTAACCCCCAGTCGGAGCAAGGCCAAATAAGCGGTGAGGCGCGACCCACGCCGTGGTACCCGCCAAGGCATGCCTTGGCGATACCGTAAAACCGCGGGTAGGCTGCTCGAGACCGCCGGCGACGGCGGTCCCAGACAGATGACCATCTCCCCGGTCAAACGGGGAAACAGAACTCGGCTTACGGTCCGGCCTGCATTAAGGGAAATCGAAGGGCGGGATGGCGAAACCGGGGGTTACCCCGGCGGCCGCCAGCCCGCCCTCCGGCTTGTGTGACCCCCGTCCCTCGCGCTGACCGCGGCAGGACGGTAGCTTTTTGACCCCGGCACCTGTTTCGCAGGATCTGAATGTCGCGCCCCGCTCCGCAGGACCGTAACAAGCCCTACCCCGAATCCTGGGAACAGGTGGCCGACCTGCGTGTGTTCAGAACTACCGCGTCCGACTGGGACAAGCTCATCGCCTGGCGGACCGACATGCGGAAGCGGGGCTACAAACTGCTGCGGGTGACCGGTGACGAAACTGAACTGGTAGCCGTGTTTGGGAAGACCAAAACGGACCTGCACCAGAACGGCGCGTAGCGGTTCCTTTCCAGCAGGTCCCTCCCATTTTCTCCTCGAGGAAGTCATGACGTTCCGTCCCTGGATGGTCGCGGCACTGAGCCTTGGCACTCTGACCGCCTGGTCTCCCGCGCCACCCGCGACCCATCGCTACAAGCTGGACGTCAAGACCACTCAGGTGGTCAACCTCGCCGCGTTAGGCCAGGGGGAACAGCGAGTGGAAGTGAACGGCACCGGGTTTGTCACCGTCACCACCGCGGACAGCGGTGGCGGTCAGACGGTGAAGGTGGTGCTCGATTCGCTCAACCTGGCGGAGGGCTCCCCCATTCCGCCTGACGCGGCCAAGGCCGCGGCCGGCGCAACCTGGCTGGGGTTCCGGAACCCCAACGGCCGAGTGAACGACCTCAAGCTCACCAGCGAAAACCCGGCGGCCACGGCGCTGGAGGGTGTGTTGCTGCAGTTGTTCCCGCCGCTCAAGGCGGGAACCGCTGCGGGGAAGAGCTGGACCGACACCACCGAGACCACTCGCAACGGCGGCGTGGCGATCCGGACCGTTACCAACTTCCAGACCTCGGCCGACACCTACAACGGGATGAAGGTGACCAAACTGGCCGGCGCTTCCGCCAGCTCGATTTCGGGGAGCCAGGAAAGTCCCCAGGGAACGGTGCAGATCGATGGCACCGGCACCGCCACCAGCTCCTGGCTGGTTGGTGCCGATGGCTGGTGCGTGAGCAGCACCTACAGCGGGTCGCAGTCGCTCAGCGTCACGATCGCGGTGGCGCCCGAGCCGCTGCCGCTCAGCGTCACGACCGAGGGTACCGCCTCGCTGCTCAAGTAGACTCGTGAAGACCGTCTGGCGGGTCTCGCTGCTGCTGCTGGCCGGAGCCTGTTCTTCCGGGGCGCCGGCTTCCCAGCCCACCAATCCGGCTCCGGTTCCTTCCCGCCCGGGACCGGAACCGGCTCGGCCGGAGCTGGGCCGTACTGAGACGGTCCTGAGTTATCCTCGGACTGGCGCGGGGATTTCGCACTACGCCTTTGCCCGGCGGGACTCGATTGTACTGACCATGCCAAGCGGAGAGGAACAGGTCCAGACGATGGCTCGGACCGCGTACCTCACCCTGACCTGGATCGCGGCCGACAGCGGCACCAGGATCACCACCACGATCGACTCGATGGTGGCCGACAGCGGTCTCACCATTCCGATGCAGGTGCTCGACAGCGCGCGGGGCACTCGCTGGACCGCGCTGAGGCCCCCGCTCGGCGGTCTGGTCAACATCACTGGCAATCGCACTTCGTTGCTGGGGGATCAGATTCGCGATCAGCTGGCGCTGCTCTTCCCCCGGCTGCCGGCCGATGGGGTACGCCCAGGACTGCAGTGGACCGATTCTACTGCGGCGCCGGCCCGGGTCAGTGCCTTCGAAGCCAACGAGACTTCGCTCACCAGCAGCACTGCGGGCGAGTTGCTTACGACCGGCGGGGTGCCCATCCAGGTGGCAATCACCCGTTCGGCCGCCGGCGAGGCCACCCAATTCGGTCAGACCATCACGGTCACCTCGACCGGCAGTGATACGCTGGACTATCAGTTCGAGAAAGACGGCCGGATTTCGCTGGTCAGCGGCCGACGGCAGACCTCACTGGTGGTGGAGCTCTCCGCCATCGGACAGAAGGTCCCCGCCAGCGAGAACTCCAGCATCAGCATGAGGTTGCTGCGCTGAGTCTGCCTCCCTCGCCCTTCTCCCGCGGACGATTCACCTGATCCGCCGACTGTTTCTCACGGCGGGATGTCTGGTCGGAGCATTCGTGCTCTGGCTCTTCGCCGTGTGGCCCCCTCCGGTCTGGTATCGCACGCACTGGCCCCGCCAGACCGCGTTCATGGCACGGGACATTCCGAGACCGAAAAGCAAATCAATCCCCGAGCCCCGGCGCGGCATTCTCTACCACCCGGTGCCGCTCGATTCGATTGCCCCGGCCCTGCAGGACGCGGTGATCATCGGAGAGGACAACAAGTTCCGGGACCATCACGGAATCGACTATCTCGCGATGGCGCAGGCGATCGGCTACAAACGACAGACCTTCGACTGGGGCAGCCAGCGAGACCGCAACGAGCTCAAGGCGCTGCTGCCTCAGATCTGGGCCAAGCGGGACAAGCTGCGGGGCGCCAGCACCATCTCCCAGCAGCTGGCGAAGAATCTCTATCTCTCCCCCTCGCGCAATCCGCTACGCAAACTGAAGGAAGCGGTGATCACCTGGCGGCTGGAGCTGGCCCTGGGGAAGAGCCGGATCATGGAACTCTATCTCAACGTGGTAGAGCTGGGAGATAACGTCTTCGGAGCGGACGCGGCGAGCGAGCTCTATTTCAAGCATCCGGCTTTCAGGCTGAGCCGGGAGGAAGCTGCCGCGCTGGCTGGATCTCTGCCCTTTCCTCTGCGGTCCAATCCGGGATATCGGCCCGGCCGGATGAAGTGGCGGCAGAACCTGATTCTGCGGCGGATGCGGGGAGAGGAAGTGGAGGTGCCACAGGTGGAGGAAGAGGAGGTGCCGCCGGTTGTGCCGGTTGATTCAGCCGCGATGGCCGATTCGATCCCCGAGCCGGTTCCTGACTCGCTGCCGGTGGTCGACAGTGTGACCGAACCGGCCCCCAGCGATTCGGTAGTCGCGGATCCAGCTGACTCGGCGAAGTAGGCCGACCCGCGGTTCGCCCGCTTTACGGCCGCGGTGCTCCCGCTTCACCCCCGCGGGCCCGCTGGTTGATCAACCGGACAATCTCCTCCGGCGTCATTTCCAGTCTCGGCGTGAACAACATCACCGGCGGAAGATTCAGTTCGGGTGCCAGGTCTCGCAGCCGCTTGAGAGTCTGGGGCGCCTGCGATTCCCAATGCTCCCGATTGTTGACCTCGAGGGTTACCAGCGAAGTATTCGAGAGCGGGCGCACTTCGGCCCGGATGATATCGGTCCAGGGCACCGGCCCAAGTCTGGTGGCGAGGTCGGTGACCCCGCTGTCATCGAGAATGATCCGCTCGCGGGTGCTGTAGCCAGGACGAGCGGTGACGAGCAACAGCCCGGCACCGGGCAGCAACGCGACCCAGCCAAGCAACGGCAGGCGCCAGATGATGAGCGCCATGCCAAGGGCGGAGAGGGCCCCGCCAGCGATCAACCAGGGCGTCCGAGAGTAAGGCTGGCTCTTGACGACTACTCTCATTCTTCGCTCCGTGGAGCGGTCGGTCTCCCGGCAGTCACTGCGTCACTCGCCGCCGCGGCGCGTTTCAGCAGGTAGGATCGCTCCGGAATGCTCGCGGTCCGAGCCGCGGCGCTTTGATACCAGGCAAGCGCCTCGGCGGGCCGGCCGGCCCGGTCGAGCAGATGGGCCCGAACCGCCTCGAGCCGGTGATTCCCCTCGAGAGCCCCACTCTGTTCGAGACTGGCTAGCAACGCCAGACCCGCCTCCGGTCCCTCGACCATGGCTGTCGCGATGGCGTGGTTGAGGGTCACCAGAGGACTGTCGCTCAGCCGTGCCAGCATCTCATAGAGCGTCTGGATCTGTGGCCAGTCAGTATCCTCGGCCCTGGGCGCCTCGTCGTGAACCGCCGCGATCGCCGCCTGGAGCTGGTACTCGCCGACCGATCCCTTCGCCAGTGCCCGGCCGACCAGTTCGACGCCTTCCGTGATCATGCTCCGATTCCAGAGGGAACGATCCTGCTCGTCGAGCGGAATCAACTCGCCATCGGGACCCGATCGGGCGGCTCGGCGAGCATCGGTCAGCAGCATCAGCGCGAGAAGGCCTTCGGCGTCACCACTCTCCGGGAGCAGCGCACCCACCTGTCGAGTCAGCCGGATCGCTTCGCTGGACAGGTCGACTCGCTGCAGCTGATCACCCGAACTGGCGGTGTATCCCTCGTTGAAGATCAAGTAGAGCACCTGCAGCACCGAGCCGAGTCGGGCCGAGCGATCGGCCGAATGCGGCATTCTGAAAGGAATGCCGGAACTCCGGATGGTCTGCTTGGCCCGGCTGATTCGCTGGCCGATGGTGGTTTCCGGAACCAGGAAAGCGCGGGCGATCTCACCAGTGGTCAAACCACCCACGGCACGCAGGGTCAGCGCGATGGCCGATGAAGGGGTAAGGGAGGGATGGCAACACATGAACAGCAGCACCAGCGTGTCGGCAGGATCGAAATCGGTATCGCCGAGTTCAGTCGACGGAACCAGATCGGGAGTTTCCGCGGCAACCGCATCCTCCCGATGACGCCGGGCGATTTCACTCCGAGCCTGGTCGACCAGGCGGCGCCGGGCCACCTGGATCAACCAGCCACGAGGATTCTGAGGAACTCCCAGGCGAGACCACTGATCCGCCGCCGCAATCAGTGCATCCTGAACCGCATCCTCGGCGGCGGCAAAGTCCAGCGAACGCCGGGTGACGGCACCGAGCACCAGGGGCGCGAGCTGGCGCAGCAGGAACTCGATGCCATCACCCGGCCAGTCGGTCATCCGATGTCCTTGTGATTGCCCATCACCTGCCGTACCTCGATCCAGAAATGCTCCACCGGTTCGCCATCGGGACCGATGACCGTGCCCCCCGGCGCCGTAGAAGCCTCGGCAGCGAGCTGGTAGGCCCGCTCGGGTGAGTCGACGTCCACGATCCACCAGCCGGCCAGGAACTCCTTCGATTCGGGGAACACTCCATCGGTGATGGGACGCCCGTCGGGCCCGGCCCTGACTTTCTTGGCTTCCAACGGGGAGGCGAGCCCCTGGGTTAGCACCAGCTCACCAGCTTCGGCCATCCGGGCGGAGAACGATCGCATGAAAGCCGCGTTCGCCTCCAAAATCTTCTTCGGCCACTTCATGAACTGGGTATACCCGTCCCGGGGACTATTCATGATCAGCATGTATTTCACAGAATTACCCTCCGATTGGATGGCTCGACCGGCCCCGGTTGGGCCTGGTTCTGAGCAATGTCGGAGCCGGGACGGGGATTTCGACATGGCCTGCGCACGCTCTCAGGTCACCTCCGACAGCCGCCGCACCTCGCTGGCCAGGGTCCGAGCCCGCTCGAGAATCGCATTGGTGCCTGCCGGGTCACTCCGTTCCAAACTTGCAGCGAGCGCCTCGAGAAGCCGGGCGCATTCCACCACCCGAGATCGCAGAGCGTCGGCTTCGGCCTCGACCCGGTCCAACTCGCTTTCCAGCGACCCGCCCAGCCCGATAGTCCGCGAGGCCAGCACCCCGTCCTGAAGCCGGGCGAGACGGCCTAACAGCGGCTCCAGCCGCCGGAGCAGAGTCTTCCCTTCAGCCGCCAGTTCTTCCGCCGCTCGCCGTGCCCCGGATCCTTCGCTGTCACCTGCCCGGGTCGCCCCGCGGATCCGCTTGAGCGGACCCTGGATTGCCCCCAGAGTGAGCTCGGCGCTCACCGGCGGCAGGGTATCCCGCTCGAGCCGGATTCTCCACCCGTCGCGTACCACATCGGCGAACAGCCAGTTGCCCAGCCGATCCAGCCAGCGGGGGAACCGCCAGTCCTCAACTTCAACCGACCCGATCAAGTGAGCCTGGTCTCCCCCGCCGACGGAGCCCGGGGCTGGTTCCGGCCGTTTCCGAATCCTGAAGGTGCGATTTATCAGGACAATGGCGAACAAGCCACCAAGGGACAGCACCCAGTCCAGCAATGGCGGATACGCCATACCGGTCATATCCGGAGAGTCAGACCACCCCTCATGGAATCCACCCAGAAAGAGCCAGAAGAACACACCGCCGATCAGCAGGACTCCTGACGCCGACGCCAGACTCCACTGACCTGTGCGTTTCTCCACCTCTTCGACCCGACGGGCCCGCTCGAGATAGACCGCCCGGCGGATCATGGGCCAGGTGATCCCGTGGCGTCTCAGCTTTTCGATTGCCTGGGCCCATGGCCCCAGCGCACTGGTGCCGAGCACCGCCAGCAGAAACGGCGGCACGCTGGAGGAACCGATGAAACCGACTGCGGTGGCCACCAGGGAGAGGAACAGAAACGTGCGTTCGGTTTCTCGCAGAAAAGTGCGGATCGGTGCTGGAGTGTCAGGCAGGTTGCCACCGAGTTCGCCGAGGGTCTCGGCCAACTGTTCTACGCGCTCGTAGCGGTCCTGGGGCCGGGCCGCCAGACAGCGGGTGAGGGCTGCCCGGAGGGTTATTGGCAGGCGTCGATCGAGTTGATCGAGGTCGACGGCCTGAGACTTGGCATGCCGCGCAATGACGGCCTGGAGCGAAGCCTCCTGTATGGCGTGCCGGCCAGTCAACATGAAGCAGGCGACCAACCCAAGGGCGTACTGATCGGCTCGGGCGTCGACCAACTCGCCCAGGGCCTGCTCCGGTGCCATGTAGCGGGCAGTGCCTAGCAGCTCACCGGCGCCGGTGAGGCCTTCTTCTTCCCCGCTTCCCCCGATCGCAATGCCGAAGTCAGTAACCATGGCCCGGCCAGTGGCGCGGTCGAGCAGCACATTGTCTGGCTTGATGTCCCGATGCACCACCCCTCGGGCGTGAGCATAGCCCAGCGCCTGAGCCACTTCCTCCAATACTCGTCGCACCAGACTGATCGGCAGGGCCCCTTCGCGCTCCACTCGGGCGGCGAGACTCTCTCCCTCGACCAGTGCCATGACGAACCACACCAGCTCATCCGCTTCGCCGACGTCGTGGATGGAGACAATGTTGGGATGGGAGAGACCGGCTGCGATGCGGGCCTCCCGGACAAAGCGGGCCCGGGCCTCCTCGGAGTATCCCAGTGCCGGAGGAAGGACCTTGATTGCCACCTCCCGACGGAGCCGGCGATCGGTCGCGCGATAGACTGCTCCCATGCCGCCCCGACCAAGCAGCCCGGTTATCTCGTATTCCGAGCCAAGGGCCGCTTGCAGCTTTTGCGCGAGCAGGTCCACGAACCCTCCTGGCGAGGGTGGCGGGGTGATCCGTGCCTAGAGGATCTTCTTGCCGAACGCCGACTGAATCAACTCAAGGGCGAACTCAGCCGAGCGATTGCGATCGTCGAGAATCGGATTGATCTCGACCATTTCCAGTGAGGTCATCACCCCGGTGTCGGCCAGCGACTCCATCACCAGGTGAGCCTCGCGATAGTCGAGCCCACCCTTTACTGGAGTACCGACGCCCGGAGCCAGGGTCGGGTCCACCGAGTCGAGATCGAAGCTTACGTGAACCAGATCGGTCTGGTGGGTGACATTCTCGATCGCCTTCTCCATCACGATGTGAATTCCGTGACGGTCGATATCGGCCATGGTGTAGACGTGTACCCCAAGTTTGCGGAGATGAGTGCGTTCTCCCTCGTCCACACTGCGGATCCCCACCAGCGCAACGTTCTCCGGGGCGACTTTTCGGAATCGCCCGCCGATGTTGCCGAGCCCGGAGGGACCGAGACCCAGAAGTGCCGCCAGGGGCATGCCGTGCACGTTGCCCGAAGGTGAGGTCTTTGGTGTGTTGATGTCGCTGTGAGCGTCAACCCAGAGCACACCGACTTTCTTGCCCTTTGCCCTTCCCCAGGCCGCGATTCCTGAAACGGTCCCGACCGCAATCGAGTGATCCCCGCCAAGCACCAAAGGGAATTGTCCCCGGCTCATCACCCGGGAAACCGCGGCGGCAAGTGCCTTGTTGGCCCGGATGATCTCGGCCATGTAGCGGGCGTGGAGGTCGCCAACCTCCAGCTCCTCCATGTTGTGGATGTCGAGGTCGCCCTGATCGATGACCTTGTGGCCCAGCTCGGTAAGCTGATGGTGCAGACCGGCAATCCGGATGGCCGACGGACCCATGTCCACTCCTCGGCGGCCAGAGCCGAGGTCCATGGGGACGCCAAGGACGTGGATTGTCTTGGGTTTGGGTTTAGGCATGGGGTTTACAACCGTCATCCTGAGCGAAGCGAAGGAGCTACCGTGAGCATAGTAGGTCCCTCCTCCTCGCTTCGCTCGGTGTCGGGATGACGTACTCTTCTAGTCCACCAACCTGAGAGGCATCACCAGCGTCATATACGCCGCCGGGTCATTCCAACCCACTGGCTCACAGGTGGCCGCGCGCTCGGGGCCTTTGAAAGTCATGCGGACTTCATCGGTCGGCATGTACTTCATGATCTCGAGCAGATAGGCCGCGTTGAAGCCGATCTCCAGGGAATCGCCGTCGTAGGCGACCGACATCTCTTCCTGTGCTTCGCCCAGATCGGGAGTCTGGACTGAAAGTTTGCAGGAGCCGCTGGCCAGTCCCATCCGGATCCGGTGGGTCTGATCGCTGGCCACGATGCTCATCCGGCGCAGGGCCGAGGTGAGAGCGGCCTTGTCGGCGGTCATCGATTTGTCGTTTTCCCGCGGGATGACCTGTTCGTAGTTGGGATACGGACCTTCGATCAGGCGGGTGAAGACCTGAGTCGTGGCCGAGCGGAAGCCGAGGTGGTTCTCGCTCTTGGCGATCTCCAGTTCATCGGCCTCGCCGAAGAGCCGGCGGATCTGTTCCAGCGCTTTGGGAGGAATGATCAGATCGGCCTGACCCCGACCGATCCCAGCGGTCACAGGAACGTCCATTCGGGCCAGACGGTGTCCGTTGGTGGCTACCATCCGCATCCGCTCAGGACGGAGCTCCCAGAGAACGCCGTTGAGGATCGTGCGGCTTTCCTCGGTGCTGGCCGCGAAGGCTACGTGGGAGACCAGTTTCTGCACGTCACCGGCCTTGGAGCGCCAGCCACCATCGAATTTCACGGCCGGGAAGGCGGGAAATTCTTCGCGGGGCAGCCCCAGCAGCCGGAACTTGGCGCGGCCACACTCGATGGTGGCGCGCTGTTCACCCGAGCTGGTCAACCGGATCGCCGCACTGGGCAGCTCGCGGACGATGTCCGAGAGTTTCTTGGCGGGAAGGGTGATAGCGCCTTCCTGATCCACCGAGGCAGGCACCGTGGTACTCACCGCGATGTCGAGATCGGTGCCGGAGAGACGAAGTCCGTCTCCGGTTGCCTCGAGCAGCACGTTCGACAGGACCGGGAGGGTGGTCTTGGTTGGGATCGAGGCAGTAACTGCCTGAAGCCCTTCCTGGAACTGCTCCCGTGTGATGGTGAACTTCATCCCGCTCCTCGAGGGTGCAAGAAAAGCTATCTACTTCCTAAGATAGTAAAGCTAGTCGTAGCAGTAGGCGCTCTGGACATGTGGATGATCGCGCCAACCTGTACTGCGAGTACAACCTGGACCCCTGCGGCCCTGTTGAGCCGCTGTGGATCACCGGGGATGTATTGGGTACAAACCGCGAGTCACCCACCGGTTCCCACAAAACCCACAACCTGCGTGGATTGTTACTGTGTACCCAGCTCGGCCCGGGCGCTTTCGATCCGTTCGCGGAAGCCCCGGTCCCGGGTCATCTGCCGCTGGACCTTATCCACGCTGTGAATCACGGTGGAATGGTCCCGCCCGCCGAAGGCCTGGCCGATCTCGATCAACTGCATCTGGAGAATGTCCCGGGCCAGATACATCGCGATCTGACGCGGCACTACCAGGGTCTTAATCCGGGCTTTGGAACGGAGCTGCTCGGCGGTCACTCCCCAGCGGCGAGCCACGACGTCCTGGATCCGGTCAATGCTGGGCAGCGCCTTGGCCGAGCCAGGCACGTCGTCGCCGGGGCGGATCTTGTCGGCCAGCGCTTCCCGGGCCAGCTCGATGGAGACTTCCCGGTGCTTGAGTGAAGCGTAGAGCAGCAACTTGATGATGCAGCCCTCGAGCTCCCGCACATTCGAACGCACGTGCTCGGCGATAAACCGCAGAACGTCGTCCGGAATAGTCATTTCGAGGTGGTCCTGCTCCTGCTTCTTTCGAAGAATCGCGATCCGGTGTTCCAGGTCGGGTTGCCCGATGTCGGCCACCATGCCCCACTCGAACCGGCTCACCAGCCGGGCCTCCAGCCCAGGGATTTCCTTGGGAGGCCGGTCGGAAGTCAGGACGATCTGCTTCCCGCCTTCATAGAGCGCATTGAAGGTATGGAAGAACTCTTCCTGGGTGGCTTCCTTGCCCTCCAGGAAGTGGACGTCGTCCACCAGGAACAGATCGATATCGGTGCGATAGCGCTTACGGAACTCCGGCATGGTGCGCCGGGAGATGCCTTCGATCACTTCGTTGATGAACTGCTCGGCGCTGACGTACAGCACCCGGGTCTCCGGCCGGCGCCGCAGCATGGCATGGGCGATGGCCTGCATCAGGTGGGTCTTGCCCAGTCCGGTGGCGCCGTAGATGAAAAGCGGGTTGTACGTCTTGCCGGGAGCTTCCACCGCGGCATGGGCAGCGGCAGCAGCCAGCTGGTTGGACTTGCCGATGACGAAGGTCTCGAAGCTGTACCGGTCATTGAGCGGCTGGTTGCTCGGATTGCTTTGCACCGAGGCAGCCTGGCCGGCCGGCGGACTTACAAAGAAATCCATTTGGGGGCGCCGCTGGCGGTCCTCCTGAACCCGAAAGGTCACCGTGGTGGGCGAGCCGACGACGGTCTCTGCCAGGCGCGACAAAAGTGCCCCGTGATTGGTCTCATTCCATTTCGCGGCGAACTCATCCGGCGCGGCTACGACCAGACGGTCGTTCTCCAGCGCCATGGCCTCGGTAGGTTCGAGCCATGCACGGACAACTTTATCGGGAAGCTGTCGACTGGCTTCGTCGAGAATGAGCTTCCAGACCTCTTTGGGGGACTGCGGCATGCTGCTCAGGACGGGTAGGGCGTTCGCAAGGGCGGACGATGTTACGGCCCCATTGTGGAAAAGTCAACCTTGACCGGAACCCCTCTCCGTGGCTAGGTTTGCGGGCTCATTTTAGGGGATTTCTCATGCAGCCGACGTATCGCCCGCGCAATAAGAAGCGCATCGCCAAGCACGGCTTCCGGGCCCGGATGGAAACCCGCTGGGGCCGCGAGACCTTGTCGCGCCGGCGCAAGAAGGGTCGCAAGCAGCTGACCGTCAGCATCGGTTCCAAAGACGGGAGCCGCTGACCACGAGCGAACGGCTTTCCCGTCCGCGCCGCCTGGTGCTGAAGGCGGATCGCGAACGGTGCCTCGCTGAAGGTCGACGGCAACGCAGTCGGTCGCTGGATTTCAGTTGGATGGACAACACGACGGGCCACCCGCGGATGGGACTGATCGTTCCGAAGTTCCAGTCCACCGCAGTGGCCCGCAATCGTTTGCGGCGGCGGCTCCTGGAAGTCTGGCGCCGCCAGGTGATGCAGCGGCAAGGTCCGCGCGATCTCCTGATCCGGGCGCGGCGGGAAGCGTATAAGGCGAGCTTCATCGAACTGCAGGAAGATGTCCTGCGGTTTGCGGAGAAGGCCTTCGGGCCAGGCGGAGTAACTCAGTGACGCAAGTACCGAGTACCGAGTACCGAGTATCCGGGTCGGATCCAAACGGGGACGATCAGAACGGAACTGTCAGGTCTCGAGCCCTCGGTACTCGGTACTCGGTACTCTTTCCCCGTCCGAAAACTCTCTGGCAGCTGGTTCAGCTCCCCTTCACCTGGGCCGCCATTCTCCTGGTCCGGCTGTACCAGCTCGGGATTTCCCCCGGTCTCCCCTCCAGCTGCCGGTTCGCGCCGAGCTGCAGTCAGTACATGCTCGAAGCGCTCCAGCGGCATCACGCCCTCAAGGGCATCATGCTCGGTACCTGGCGTCTGCTGCGCTGCCATCCCTGGCATCCCGGCGGTTACGACCCGGTGCCCTGACTCCGACTTTTTCCCGCAATGGATCGACGCGTAATCTGGGCCGTTGCGCTGATGATGTTGATCGCGCTGGCACCGACATTCTTGATGAAGCCGAAGGCGGTCAGGCGGCCAGGCGGCCAGGCGGACAGTAGCTTGGTCGCAAAGCCTGCTCCTGTGCCAGCGCCCACAGGTTCGGTCGCGGCGCTTCCAACCGGCGGCGACCAGTCCATCGAGTCGCCGGCTGAGCCGATCACGGTTTCCTCCCAGCTCTACACCTACACCCTTTCGACTCGCGGCGGCAGCATCACCCAGGCGACGCCCAAGTCGTACAAGAGTCTCTACCATCTGGAGAAGGGCCAGCCGGTACGGATGATCCCCGATGGAGCGAGCATCAATCAGCTCGCCCTGCTGGTGGGGAATGACACCGTGCCGTTCTCCGACTGGAGCTTCACTCCCTCCACCAGGTCGCTGACCGTTACCGGGCGAGACAGCCTGGTGCTGAGCGCCCAGCGGGGCGAAGTCAGTGTGACCATGGTGTACCGCTTCCGGGCGGATGATTACCAGATCGACGTAACCGGCAGGGTCACCGGGCTGGGTCCGGTGGGTGGAACGCTGCTGATCGGGATGGGCAGCGGGATGCGGCAGACCGAAGCCGACAGCAACGCCAACCTGTACGACTATGGCGTGGTCACCAAGACCGATGAATCGAAGCTGGTGAAATTCTCCAGCCTCGATCCCAACGAAGTTCGCACCCTCAGCGGTCCGTTCGAGTGGACCGCGGTGAAGTCGAAGTACTTCGTGACTGCGCTGCTGGCGGTGGACAACGCCGATGCCAAGATCAGCGGGGCTACCCTGAAGGCACATGGCCCGGGTCGGGTGCACCAGGCCGACGTGACGTTCGGCATGCCGGTCGAGGCCAACGGTCTGTTCCACTACCGGCTCTACGCCGGTCCGATGGAGTATCCCCGGCTCCGCGCGATCGGTCACGACTTCTACGATATCAATCCCTACGGCTGGCCCGGCTTCCGTACCATCATCCGGCCGATCGCGGTCGGAGCCCGCTGGCTGCTGGTATGGATGCACCAACACCTGGCCCTGGCTTACGGGGTGGTGCTGGTGCTCTTCGGGGTGATGATCCGGATTATCCTCTGGCCGCTCAACCAGCGCGGCATGCGGGCCAGCATGCGGATGCAGGCGATCCAGCCGGAGATGCAGCGGATTCAGGATCAGTACAAGAACGATCCCCAGAAAATGCAGCAGGAGGTGATGGGCCTCTACAAGCGGGAAGGGGTGAACCCCTTCAGCGGCTGCTGGCCGATGCTGCTGCCCTACCCGGTGCTGCTGGCCTTGTTCTTCGTGCTGGGGAGCACCATCGAGCTCCGGGGTCAGTCTTTCCTCTGGCTGCCCGATCTCTCGCTCAAGGATCCGCTCTTCCTGCTGCCGGTGCTGATGGGAGCCTCGATGTTCGGGCTCAACAAGATCGGCATGTCGGGGATGCCGCCGAACCCGCAGACCAAGATGATGCTGTACTTCCTGCCGATCATGATGACGGTGATGTTCCTGAACTTCGCCTCGGGACTGAACCTCTATTACTTCGTGCAGAACCTGGCCAGCATCCCGCAGCAATGGATGCTGGCCAAGGAACGGCGAAAAGCCCAGACGGCCAAGGCAGTTCCAGCGCCGGTCCCGGTGCCGGTGCCGGCCAAGAAGGGTAAAGCGAAATAGACGAGAAGCTCTCGAATACCAATAAACGGGCAGCGACCTGATCGCTGCCCGTTTTTCTCGCCCTTTCTCCTCTGCTCGTTTTCGCTTCCCCCACCATCCCCCACCCCCGATTGGGGGAATACTCACCACCAGTGCTCAGGGGGCGGTCTCCGGAGTCACGCCGAGCTAACCGGCAAAACGCACGCGCTCGACCCTTCGCGTCCTTGGCGTCCTTCGCGGTTGATTCGCACCGCAAAGGGCGCAAAGAACGCGAAGGATCGGGTTGGTCCGAAGCGAAACGTCCGGATCCGACAGCTTGACAGGTGCCTCTTTGCTGTAATGATTAAAATGTCTTTTACTCATTACGGCTCATGCGCCCTCTCTCGCTCCTCCTGGCATTGCTCTCGCTGGTCCCCATTCGGCTAGAGGCTCAGTCACCGGATTGCTGGCAACCGCTGACACCGCCCGGGGCGGACGACACGGTTCGCCTTAGCCAGGCCCGAGGCCTCCGCACGGTCCAGGCTCAGCCGGTTGTTGGACCGGCGCCAGTTATCGATGGCAAAGTGAATGAGGCCGTCTGGTGCTCGGCGGTACCGGCGACCGACTTCGTGCAGAGCCGCCCGGCGCCGGGCCGGGTCGCCACCCTGCCGACCAGCGCCAGAATTCTCTACGACGCCGGCGCGGTGTACGTCGCGGTTCGTCTGTTCGACCCTCATCCCGATTCATTGCTGTCGCCCTACCCCCGCCGGGACGACGAAGTCACATCCGATTGGGTCTTTGTGGAACTGGATACCCGGTTCGACCGGCGGAGTGGATTCAGCTTCGGGCTCAATCCGCGGGCAGTTCAGGTCGACGGAAGCTGGTGGGATGATGGGAATTACGATCCGGCCTGGAATGGGGTGTGGCAGGGTGCCGCGGCGGTCGATGCAAACGGATGGTCGGCCGAATTCAGGATTCCCTTCTCGCAGCTGGCCTTGGAGCGAAGCACGCCGGGGGCGCCACTCACCTGGGGGCTGAACATCTATCGGACTACGCCGCACAGCGGTGAGACCTCCAACTGGTCTCCCCGTCTTCCCACGGTGACCGGTGTGGTTTCCCATTTCAATCGTCTGGAGGGCTTGGTTGCACCGGCACGCGGAGCCGGCCTCGAACTGGTGCCCTACGGCGCCGTGACCGGAGTGAGCGCTCCGACTGGTTCGCCCGACGGAGTATCGAATCGATTCGGCGGGGACATCCGGATTCGCCCCTCGGCCTCGTCCGCGGCGCTGGTGAGCCTTCATCCGGATTTCGGGCAGGTTGAGGCCGATCCCTCGCAGGTAAACCTCACCACCTTCGAGACGTTCCTTCCGGAGCAGCGGCCGTTGTTCGTCGAAGGGGCCGACATTTTCCAGTTCAGTACCGGGCTCAACTTCGCTTCCCGGGCGACCTCGTTTGCGGACGAAAGCCCGTTCTATTCCCGGCGAGTAGGCCGGACCCCCCGAGCCACCCTTCCCTCGGGTCTTCTCACTTCCGACGTACCCTCGGCCACCACAATTCTTGGCGCCGCGCGGGTATCGACTCGCACTTCCAGCGGCTGGTCGGGTGGTGCATTCCAGGCCCTGACCGATCGGGTGGAAGGAATTGTGCTGGATACGCTCGGGCGGCATCGAGTCCAGCTGGAACCGCTCACCAGCTTCAGTGTTCTGAGGGCGACCCGCGAATCAGGCGAGGGAAACTCGGCTATCGGCGTGATGCTGACGGGAGTAAACCGGCTCGGCCGGTCCCGGCGGATCGACAGCCTGCTACCCGGCGCTGCTCTGGTGGCTGGCACCGATGCTCGCTGGCGGGGGAAGGGCTACGAACTCGCCGGATACATTCTGGGAAGTCGAGTAAGCGGCAGCGCCACCGCCATTGCCGATCTCCGGGCCGAGCCGCGTCATGGTTACAACGAGCAGGGCGGAGACAGCACCGGGGTCCACCATTCGCTCGAAGGTGTGTCGGCTCAGGCCCGGCTGGCGCGGACCGAGGGGAACCTGCTCTGGGGGGTCGCGGGCCGGCTGGTGACTCCAGGATTCGAGGCGAACGACATCGGCTTTCAGCGGAATGCCGATTGGCTGCTGATTGCCGGGGACTGGCAGTACCAACGGTTCCGGCCGGGGCGTTGGCTCCGCCGCTGGGCTATCGGATCGAGCAACCTGGGATTGGGGTGGACCACCCGGGGAGAATTGCGGGCGGCGACCGGCAACCTGACCCTCAGCGGCGATCTGCGGAACTATTGGGGCGGCTCGCTCTCGTACCGCCATGAGTTCCCCATCGGGGATCCCGAAGTGCTTCGGGGCGGCCCCGCGCTGGATCTGCCCTCCCGCGACCGTATGGTGGCCCAACTGTACTCCGACACTCGGCGCCGCTGGCAATTCAGCTGGACCGCAACCGGCGAGCAGGAAACGGCGAGTGGCTCTCGCCGCTTTTCGCTGGCGCCGGGCTTCAGCGCCTTCATCACGGACCGATTGCAGCTAGGTCTGAATCCCAGCGTGGCCTGGATCCGTGAGGGATGGCAATACGTGGCGCAACCGCGAGATCAGGCCGGGCATCCCAGATACATCCTGGGTCGGCTGGATCAGCGGGAAGCTTCGCTGACTAGCCGGGCGACGTATGCCTTCTCATCGCACCTGACGTTGCAGTGGTACGCCCAGGCTTTTGTGAGCAGCGGGGAGTATCGGCGCTTCCTGGAGGTTCGCCGATCGAAACCTGGTCCGATTGCGGCTGAGCGTGTTACCCGCGATTCGATCGGCGTCTATCGGGTCGATCCGGGAACCGATTCGAGTGTCGCATTCGGGGATCCGGCGTTCAGTGAGCGGGTCCTGAATCTCAATCTGGTCCTGCGCTGGGAATTTCTTCCCGGTTCGACCGCATTTCTGGTCTGGACCGAAGAGCGGCGCAACCAAAGCCGGGGGCCGTTCGATCTGGGCCGGGATCTTCACCGTCTGGTCAATGCCCCGGCTACTGATGCATTGCAATTGAAGGTCAGTTACTGGATCTCACCGTAAAAGGAAGACACCTGTGAATACCTGCCGTGGGTCGAGCCTGACGCTGGTCGCCGTACTCTCTCTGTTCGCCGGTTCTGTCTCGGCTCAACGCCCCGGTCCCCCCGGCGCCGCGTTCACCAAGGGAGTGATGCCCGAAACGATCGCCGATCTGGTAATCCATCCGATGGTGGCGGCGGACTTCAGTTGTGTCGAGCACGCATACCACCAGGAGGAGGTCGTGGTATTGGGCGATGCGGTGGGGGCCGACTGCACCGTAATTCAGTACGATCGGCAGCAGAACGGCCGGAAGCCGCCCAGCTATTTCAAGAACCAGGGGCTCAAGAACGAAGACTGGTATGGCTGGAACGCCGAGTTACTGGCCCCCTTCGACGGAACGATCGACGAAGTGCATCTCAATCCGGTGACCAATCAGCCGGGGACCCCGGGGATGCCACCGGCCGGGTTCATGGTATTCCTCCGGGCAGACGGCACCAGGGTGGTTTACGGGCACGTGCAGGATGTGAAGGTCAAGCAAGGTGAGGCGGTCAGGGCCGGCCAACCGGTCGCCCGGGTGGGAAACAACGGTTACGGCTACATGCCGCATACCCATCTGGGAGCGTGGAGAGGCGATGCTCCACTGCAGATTCGATTCGATCAGAAGGCACTTGGCCAGCTGCAGGAGGCTCGAATGGCTGCGGAGGCCAAGGGGAATTAGGTCGGATGACTTGGCGGGGAGCTATCACTAGCTTCCCCCCGAATGAGCGGCATCGACACCATCGCCAGGGTGGGTGGACACCCCGCCCTGGACTTCGCCAATACTGCCGGCTGGCATGCCAGCCCGGAGCGAACCGAGCACCTCACCAGTTACCGGGACTGGCTCGAGTGGCTCCGGCACAGCGAACTCAAGTCGCTGCCGATCGCTCAGTTGGCGAGAGAAGCCGAGCGCCATCCCAACCGGGCAGTCAGGGCGCTGGCGGAGATCGTCGACCGGCGGGAGGTGATCTACCGGATCTTTGCTGCAATCGCTCAGGGGGAGAATCCCCGGGCGGCCGACGTCGAGGCATTGCATCGGGCTCAGGTGGCCGCATTAGAGGCAGCCGAGCCGCGTTGGGAAGCGGGCCGGCTCGCCCTGGTATGGCGGGATGGCCCGTCGGTGTTGCTCGCTCCGCTTCATCCCATCTCGCTGGCCGCCCGAGATTTGCTCGGGTCGCCCCAGCTCGGCCGGCTGCGCCAGTGTGACAACCATCCCTGCGGCTGGCTCTTTCTCGATCAAAGCAAGAATGGCAGTCGCCGCTGGTGTTCCTCCAGCGAATGCGGCAACCTCTCCCGGGTTCGCCGATTCCGCAGTCGTCAATCGGACGACTGACAGTCGATGCTCACCGATCCGATTGTTGCGCTGGCTACACCACCGGGCCGCTCGGCGGTCGCAGTGATCCGGCTGAGTGGCAAAGGATCCTTCGCTGTCGCGGCGCGAGTGATTCCCTCCTTCCGCCGCGATCCTCCCCGCGAGGCACGGCTCGCTGCCTTTCGAACGGAGGCGGGTGATCTCATCGATCGCGGGCTCTACCTCTGTTTCCCGGGCCCGAAAAGCGAGACCGGCGAAGACATGGTCGAGTTTCACAGCCACGGAGGGCTCCAGGTTCCCAGCCGGCTGCTCGCCGCCATCGAAACTGCAGGAGCTCGCCCGGCCCATGCGGGCGAATTCACCCGCCGCGCGGTGGAGAACGGCAAACTCGATCTGCTCCAGGCTGAAGGGATCGGAGATCTGGTCGATTCCGAAGTTCCGGCTCAGGCCCGGGCCGCATTGCGACAGATGGAAGGCGGGCTCTCTCGACGGATTGGCGAATTGCGCAGTGCCTTGATCGAACTGCTGGCCCTGCTTTCCTATGATGTCGATTTTCCCGAGGAGGACGACGGAGCGATTCCGCGGGAGCGGATCGAATCGGCTCGGGCCGATGTGGCTGGACGGATCGACCGGTTGCTGGCCACCGCACCGATGGCCGAACGAGTCCGGCGGGGCGCGCTGGTGGTGCTGGCCGGCCCTCCCAACGCGGGAAAGTCTTCCCTGTTCAATGCACTGCTGGGGACCAATCGGGCCCTGGTGACCGAGATACCCGGCACCACCCGAGACGCGATCGAAGCCCACACCGATTTTCTGGGCTGGCCGGTGCGGCTGGTCGATACTGCGGGGCTGGGTGAGACCTCCGACCGAATCGATGCCATGGGACAGGAGGTGAGTCGGCGGTATGTCGATGGCGCCGATCTGGTGCTGCTTTGCGAGGCGGGAGAAACCGGCGGGACGGGCGGGACGGGCAACACCCTGTTGGTGAAAACCAAATCTGACCTATTCCCCGACGCGGGGTCGCTTCGCGTCTCAGCAGTGACCGGTGAGGGCCTGGATCAACTGCGCCGTGCGGTGGCCGAGCGGCTCTTCGCAGGTGGAGTTGCCCTGGGTGATCTGGAGCCCGCATTGACACGCGAACGGCACCGAGTGGCTCTGGCCCGGGCAGCCGAAGCGCTCCATCAGGCCCGGCCGCACATCGCTGCCGGCGGAGACGCGGTACTGGCCGCGCATCATGTGCAAGAGGCGGTGCGGGCGCTGGATAGTCTGATTGGGATGGTGGACGTGGAGGAAGTCCTTGATCGGGTGTTTTCCAGCTTCTGTGTGGGGAAGTAAGGAGTGAGGAGTGAGGAGGAACAGACTAGTAGGTCTCGATGCAGGCTTCAGTTCGGAAGGCGTGATCTAAGACCTGCAAGGCAGTTCCTCCTCACTCCTCACTATTTTAGGCCATGCACCTCTCCGCCCTCAACATCTACCCCATCAAGTCCTGCGCCGGTATCTCGGTCGAGAGCTGGGAGGTAGATGAGTTCGGTTTCAAGTACGACCGGCGCTGGATGGTCACATCTCCGCGGGGAGAGTTCTTTACCCAGCGAGAAGTGCCGGCGATGGCGCTGGTGAAGGTCACCATCGCTCCGCCCCATCTTCGAGTCACCGCTCCCGATATGCCCGAGCTGGTCATCCCGCTCAACCCTATGGGTGGACGGCCGATCTCCACCATGATCTGGAACGATCAGGTTTCGGTGGTTGCACCGGACCACAAGGCCGACGATTGGTTTTCCCGGGTGATCGGCCAGGAAGTTGTGCTGGCCCATTTCCCCAACGAGGTGGTTCGTCCGCTCGATCCGACCTACGCTCCGGAAGGCGGTCGCACCGGCTTCTCCGACGGCTTTCCCTTCCTCATTGCCGGCGAGGCTTCTCTGGCCGATCTCAACAGCCGGCTCCCGCAACCGCTGCCCATGAATCGGTTCCGGCCTAACCTAGTGGTGCACGGGAGTGCACCGTTCGCCGAGGATCTGTGGGGGAGGTTTCGCATCGGTGAGATTCCCATGCGGGTGGTGAAACCGTGTGCCCGCTGTGTGATCACCACCACCGATCAGACCACCGGTCGCCGCGACGGAGATGAGCCGCTGCGGACCCTGGCTTCCTTCCGCCGGCAGAACGGCCAAGTGATGTTCGGGCAGAACGTGGTGCACTACGGCACCGGAACGTTGCGGGTTGGAGATGCGGT
>CAZOES010000008.1:53751-75706 GCA_964578865.1 uncultured Gemmatimonadaceae bacterium
GCGGTAAACGTGAGACGTGAGACGTGAGACGGAACCAACCTTACCTCCCGTCTTACGTCTCACCTCTGACGTCTCACGTCCTCACTGCTTGCACTGCTGACCGGGATCCACCTTCCCATGATCCATCGGCATCCGGTGATCCAGATTGGCCAGCGTTTCGGTCACATCTTTCAGGAATCGCCCAATCCGCGCCATCTGATCGTAGTTGATGTACTGTGGTTCGTCGGAGACCTGGTGGTAATCGATATGGTAACCGGTCATCGGTGACACCGTGGGGATGCCATAGCGATCGTAGTTCCAGTTGTCGCTGCGGCAGTAGCCCTGCTCCGGGTGTCCGTCCACATCCATGTGATAGTCGAGGATGAACGGCGCGGCGCTCTTCAGGTTCACCTGGTCGAAGATGTCTCCCAGCTCACTGGAGACCCGGCGGGAGCCGAATACCACCAGCAGATTGGCCCCATTTTTCTGGGCCATGGTCTCTCCCCGGCCCACCATGTCCACGTCCACCTGGGCGATGATCGAATCGAGCGGCACGGTGGGATGATCGGTGTACCACTGGGAGCCGAACAGTCCCTCCTCCTCGCCGGTGTGCCAGACGAACAGCACCGACCGGCGGGGATGGATCCTCTCCTGTTTCATGAACTCGGCGATCTCGAGCAGCGTCACTGAGCCGGACCCATCGTCATCCGCCCCGTTGAAAATGGAATCGGGCCGGGCCGGATGAAGCTTTCGGAGTTTGGCCAGCTCCTCCTGAATCCGTTTCGCTTCGTAGGCGGTCGGTTCGCGGCTGGCATCGTCGGCGCCCTTGGGGCGAATCACGGTGTTGTAGGCCCGCACCGAGTCGTGGTCCTGCGGGGTTGCCGCGGTTCCTACGTGATCACTGTGGGCTCCCATTGCGACGTAAGTCCCCTTGAGCTTTGGGTCGGAGCCCGGGATCATCGCCAGGACGTTGCGGGAGGGGCGAGGGTTGTCGCGCAGCTGAATCTGTCCACCGAATGATTTGCTCACCGGTCCTGCGCGGGCCTGGCTGATCGGGGTGCCAAGCAGCTGGGCCGATACTCGATCGGTCACGTACACAAATGACGGATCGTCCCTTCCGGTCGTATCGGCGAACCCAAAGCCCGGGCTTTTCCAGAAGCCGATCAGGTCGGGGGTGGCCGAGTCGAGCGCACTCACCACGATGGCCGCGGCCGAGCGGAAGTGCTGGGTGATCTCGGCCCGGTTGAGACGGGTAAAGGCTCCGCCGTCGACTGGGGCCAAGCCAAGCAACACCACTCGGCCACTAGTCTGACCGGCTGGGAGCAGAGTAGTGGAATCTCCCCAGAACCCGCCGAAGACAACCGGGATTCCCTGAAGGCTGCGCGATACTGGACCCTGGGTCCGCGCCACGAAATCGGTCCACTGGGTAAGTGCGTTGCCGTCGATCGAAAGCGATGTCGAGGGATCGATGCTGCGGTCCACGAAGGGCACGGTCTGGAAGAACGTGCCATTCTCACCGGCCGGGGTCAGGCCGATACGGCGAAGCTCGCGTTCGAGGTAATTCACCGCCCGTTCGTGGCCCGGGGTTGCGGTATTGCGCCCCTCCATCGAGTCATCGGCGAAGATGTAGAGCCGGGTCTTGAGATCGGCCGCGGTTATTGCGGCCGTGGTGGGACGGGGGGCGAACTTGAGCTGGGCGACTGCGGGGCTGACTGCGCCGGCCATCAGGCCGAAGGCGAGAATTCCGGAAAGGGTACAGTTCATCTCGGGTCTGATCCAGGTGCTGGGTTGTGCGGACCTACGCACCTTCCGGGTCGATCGGTTTCGATCAAGATCGTTTTATCGAATTAGAATGTTCGTGTGGCCGGAACCCGAAACACTTCAATCTCTGGATAAATGACCCCCACCCCTATCCCCACTCTCCTCGGCGTCCCCTGGGACGGTAACTCGTCCTATCAGCGCGGAGCCGCCATGGCACCACCGGCGATCCGCGCGGCCTTGCAACACGAGTCGAGCAACTCCTGGAACGAAGAAGTGCAGGATGTCTCGACCCTGCTGCAGGACGCCGGCGATCTGGCTCTTGACGAGCAACCCGATCCTCATGGGATCATCGAGGCCAAGGCCGCAGCTCTGGCAGCGCGGGGAGTCTTTCCGATCTTCCTGGGTGGCGATCACTCGATCAGCTGGCCTCTGGTGCGAGCCATTCGCCGAGGGGTACCCCGGCTTACCATCCTGCATCTCGACGCCCATCCCGATCTTTACGACAACTACGAGAACGACCCTCACTCCCACGCTTCGCCCTTTGCCCGGGTGCTGGAAGAGGGTTCGGCCAATCACCTGATTCAATGCGGGATCCGGACCCTCAATGCCCACCAGCGAGACCAGGCTCGCCGTTTCGGGGTGGAGATGGTGACCATGCGGGAAGGGCTCGAGGCGATGATCTCGGCGGCTCGGCGAGTAGAGGGACCGGCCTACCTCTCGGTCGACATTGATGCGTTGGACCCTGCCTTTGCGCCCGGTATCAGTCACCCGGAGCCGGGCGGGCTTAGCACCCGAGAGCTGCTGTCAGTTATTCAGGCGGTTCCCAAAGGGGCCCTGGTGGGGGCCGACGTGGTAGAGCTCAATCCGGAGAATGATCTGCGGGATCTGACGGCGAGAGTGGCGGCGAAAATCGTTAAAGAGATCGTCGGCAGGGTTGGCTAGGTGTTCGGGAGACGGGAGACGGGAGACGGGTGTCATTCCGAGTGAGTGCAACGAGCGAGGGATCTACTTCAAGGCAAGTAGATCCCTCACTTCGTTCGGGATGACAGTTCGTCTCCCGTCTCCCGTCTCACGTCTCACGTTTATGGCTCCCATCGCAAAACGGCTTGTTCCCCGACCGGCCACAGCCGCAGAGCTTGATGATGCCCGGCTGCTTGAACGGCGGAATGGGAACCAGATTTCCATCCTCGTCCCGAACCTCGGCGGCACCTTCGATGTAGATGGTGCCTTTTTTCTTGAAGCTGATCTTGATCGGACCCTGATCCATTGGGGGCTGCCTCGAATCAGGCCGTCTGGATACCGCGAGAGAGATCTTCGGCCGCCTGAAATTCCTGGGCGCTGGCCCGCAGTGCCGCGGCAATTCCGCGCTCCTGAACCAGAGCTTCGGTCATCCGGTGACCCAGGTAGTAGCCGGAGCGTTCCGGAAGAACCCGTCCACCGACCAGACGGGAGGAAGGACTCATACCGCCGGAAAGGTAGCGCAGCCGCAGGCCGATCCCCTGTCCCTCCAGTTCCGGGTCGACCACCCGGCGGAGAAACGCCTCCAATTCACGGAGGCGTCGATACTGGCGGCGGGGGTAACCGAAGTAATTGGCGGGATCGAGCCCGGGAGCGACGGCCTCGGAGGCATGCACGGCCAGACCCTCGTTCACCAGCAGCTCCCGCAACGAGGTCCGGCTACCGGTGACCCAGTAATCGTAGTAACCGCCCTGGTCGGCCACGATGCGGCGCATCTCGCTTTGACTGGCCGGCGAGGTATAGCGGACGCAGTGCGCCAACTCGTGCGCCACCCAGAGCGGAATCAACTCCGGAGAGAGACCCATGCCGTAGGTCTCGGGGTTGGCTCTTCCGGTGAAGTGCTCCAGACAGATGAAGGCAACGCCGCGACCACCGACCACCAGCTCGCCGGCGTTGGCTGCCCCCATTCCAACCATCAAGTAGACATCGGTCGGCCGATCCAGTTGCAGCAGATCTTCGGCCTGGGCAATCGCGTCTTCCACGATGCCTTCGATATCGGTCGATTCCAGCAGCTGGTGCAGATCGGCCCGATCGGCTCGCAACGCATGAGCGATCACCGCCGGCGCCTGTGGGCTCTCCAGATCCAGCACGTAGTTGTGCCAGTAGGCGGAGAGGACAGCGCGATGTGCGGAGAGATACTGCTCGAACGCCGCTTCACGATCCGCGGCACGGAGAACTGTGAGGAACTCCGGGACAAGATTGATCAGCACGTGCGAGAATATCGAAGGTTCTTCCTGAGGCGCAAGAGGGATTGACACGAGAAAATTCTCGTGTACTCAAGCACGCGAATCATTTGACGATGGAATGACGACGAAGAGGAACGTGTTGCTTGTGACTACTATCACGAGTCCCGCTCGCGGCGCAAGCGCCGCCTGCCCTCACTGTCCCGACAACGCCGCAATGCGAAGCCGAGCCCGTTCAACCCGAGGTCCAAACGCGGGATCGGCGTTGGCCCAGTTGGATGCGACCTGCTTATATCGGATCACCGCGCTGTCCTTCACACCCGCTGCGTCCCACGCTGCCGCGGCCAGCTCGGCCAATTCAGTCTGAGTTGCATAGGTACCGGTCGATTCAAATGCGCCACGGAGCGCCGACTCGGCGAGTGCCGCCGCCTCCCGAGGTCTGCCAAGTCTGAGCAGAACCCTGCCAAACTCGAGGTTCGTTCGGGTGTAGCCCAGGGTGGTCGAAAATATCGCCTGACGAAACTCCGAAGCCGCGCCTTCCAGATCCCCTCGTGCGGTCAACAGCAGGCCCCGGATGTGATGATGCAGCCGGCGGTCCCGCCCGTAGCTGTTGTTCCGGCCCCAATGCTCGACACTGTCGGCGATCTGCTGGAGCAGGGCGGTGTCGCCCGCCGCGGCCAGCGAGGTCGACCGCAAGGTCTGAGTCCAGACCAGGTTCCTGGCGATCTGAGGAGCGACCGCATACAACGGCGCCCGGGAAATCGAATCGAACATCGCGGCGGCCCGGCGGGGGTTGCCCATGTCGAAATAGACCTGGGCCTCGAACAATCCGGCGTAGGGCACCGCGTCCTTCCTCGGCGCCTTCATGGTCAATCTCAGCTGGTGCGCCGGGGCCAGGGCTTCGGAAGGTCTTCCCTGAGTGCGCAGGCTGATGCTCAACCATTTGAGACCGTCGCCCCAGGTATTGGGACTCTCGCCCATGGCCCGGAAAACCGAATCGGGAATCTGGTACTTGCCCGCCCTCCAGCTGAGATGAGCCTTGAAGAGTTCCTGGGACACCTGAGGTGAGAGGGTCGACACCTTGGCCTGCGCGGCCAGGGCGTCGTCGATCCGGTTTTCGAATGAGTAGATCCCTGCCAGCATTCCCCAGGGATTGGGATTATTGGGAGACCTTCGGATCCAGTCCTTGGTAACCCGTTCGGCAGCGGCGAGCGAGTCCATGAAATGGTAAGTATTGGCAAGCTCGCCGACTGCTTCGCAGGCCAGGCATCGAATCGGCGCGTTGGGAGCCCGCGGGTCGATGGCCAGACTCGCCGAGTCCATGGCGATCACCCGCTTGAGTGAAACCACTGCCGAAGAGAAGTCTCCGATCCATTTCTGGGCCCGGCCCAGCCAGATGTAGCCTTCGGCTTCGGCGGGATAGCGGGTGGTGAGACTTTCGGCCGAGGCGAGGCGGGAGGGATCGTCGGTGACATCGGCCCAGCCGGCCCGGATGACCAGCCTTTCCCGGTCGGAGGCGTGGGCCGAGAGGCGGAGAGCCTTGGATAGCAGGTCGAGATCACCACCTTTCGCCTTGGCGAGCCAGTAGGTCGCCATCGCAAAGCTGGAATCTTCGGTGATTGCTTCGGTCAGGAGCCGCTGGGCAGGTTCCGATTGTCCTGCTACCAGGGCCCGCAGCCCTTCTTCGTACAATCGGTAGGCCACAACCGATCCGGTGGTGACCTCGGCGAACGACCCGCTGGGTCCCTTCGCTCCGAGCGACCCCACCAGCCGGCTGGTGCCGGCCTCAACCAGCGCGAACAGATCTCGGCCGGTTACCCGGAATGCTCCGCCCAGACTGCCTGAACTGAGTCTGGTCCTCCGCAAGTTCAATTGATATGACCCGGCGCTGTCGATCAGCGATCCATCGACCAACTCAGTTGCACCGGCGGCCCGTGCGGCTCCCATTACCGCCGCCATCGAGTCGCCACCGCTCGCCTGCTGAGCCAGCAGTTCGTACATCCGCGCGGTGCTTACCACCTGGAGACCCTCCGCTCGAGCCAGGTTGGTGGCCAGCATGTCGGCCAGCGGACGGGTGAGGCCTTCGCGGGCCCGGGTGAAATCCTGAATCAGCCCCACCGCAACCAACGGCATCTGGTTCACCGGCCCGGTTCCCAAGGTTCGCACTCGGACCGTGGCGATACCGGTCACCACCAATCCGAGTCCGAAGCCCAGCAGAATTCCCAGCCGGGTGCTGGTGCGCTTGAAGAACGGTTTGCGGACCGGGGCGCCCGGCAGTGAATCGACACCCGACGCCGAGGTGATGAGGCGCTCACCCAGTGGGCGAGGACGGGCGTACTCGTCAGTCTTTCCCGATATCCCGATCCGCTCGCCGGAGATCGGGCGCGAACGAGCGGCCGGTATTGAAGGCTGAGGAATGGCCAGTGGACGCACCGCGGCCGGAGTTCCTGGCACGGTGCTCATTCCAACTTCCGCTTGAATCGCGAGGGCAGGATCAGAAGTGATCGTACCGGATGCGGCCACCGCTGGCTTGCTGCTTTCCCCTTCGGAGATTCGTCGCAGCTGCTCGGCCAGCTGAGTGAGGGCCCGATCGGGCGGGAGGTCCAGCTCCTGTCGCAGCAGCATCTCGAACACCCGATAGTGCTGCAGCGCTCCACCCCGGTCGCCGGTGGCTTTCAGGGCCTGCATCAAGCCAAGCGCGACTTGGCTATTGAGCGGATCGGCATTGGCCAGCTTGCGCCACCACCCTACCGCTTCCCGATGGGCCCCCTTCTGGTCGGCTTCCCGGGCCAGGCTCTCCACCGCAACGATGTACTCGTGGGCCAGGGCACCCCGTTCGGTTTCGGCCCAGCGCTCGAACTCGGGCGCTTCATCTATATAGACGCCGTCCAGAAAGGGTCCCTCGTACCGGGCCACTGCTTCGGCCGGTTCGTTGGCGACCAGGGCGGCGCGGAATTCCGCCAGGTCACTGGTGAACCCTTCCCACCCCAGCCGCAGTTCGGTCACCCCCACTATCAGGTCTTCGGATCCGAGTTCCCGGCGGAGGGCATAGACCGCCTGGGCCAGGCTCTTCCGAGCCCGCTCCAGATCGCTCTCCGGCCACAACAATCCGAGGATTTTTTCGCGGGAAAGGCCCCGATCTCCCGCTGCCGCCAGCAGCGCGAGAAGGGCCAGACGCCTGCGTTGAGCTCCGGCACCCTCGACCGGGGCACCATCCCGGGTCAAGGCAAGCCCACCGAAAGTCTTCAGGCGCAGCACGTTAGCCGAGTTGATCGGGAGTTGATCCTGAGTTAGCCGGGTCTTTATCGGGAGGTGACCGCCGGGCCTAACGTACCCGCCGTCTGACGGGCGAGCAAGCGCCCGCAAGTCATAAACACTCAAAGCGACCGGAGATGGATATGCGCTCGATCAAGTACCTGGCCCTGACGGCGGCGGTGGTCCTGGCAGCCTGTGGCGGAGATGACAATGGCGGGACCGGACCCGGGAATGGCGGGAAGGCCGGGTTCAGCGCCGAGGTGACTGGCGATGTGGAGACCTCGGTTGAGGGAGCGGCGCTGTTCGGGACCAAGGCGGACGAAGCCCAGGGCCTGCTGTTCGGGGTTGAGATGGCGGAGACCGGTGAGGGTGAATCGGTGATTCAGATCATCCGGATCGGCGGCGCGGTGCCGGCGGTGGGCGACTATCAGATCACCGACGCGCTCAACGGTAATCCTCAGAACGGTGACTTCGTGGCGATGGCGTTCGACAGTGAGGATGGCACTCCTACCGCGATCTTCGTCGCCACCGGCGGCACCCTCAAGGTGACCTCGAGCTCGGCGACCGCGTTCAAGGGCACCTTCACCTTCGACGCCCAGGGCGGGTTGTTCGAGGATCCGGAAAACACCCTGACCATCAATGTGGCCGGGTCATTCAACGCCTCGCCTGCCACTCCCGATTTGCGGTCGCTTCAGGCGCTGAAGCAGAGCGCTGCGCGCCGGAGCAGGTAGATGCGTTGCGCTGGTCTGGTACCCGCTTCCCTCTCGCTGCTGCTGCTGGTGAGTTGCCGATTCGGCGCCCGGCCTACGGCGGAGGTCCGGCTGGAACTGGTTGGCGGTTCCAATCCGGGTGTGTACCAGGCCAGCGCCGACCAGCCGGCCTGCAGCCGGAATCTGGTTGGTCCCGGGAGTTGGGGAGTGCAGCTGACCGATTGGAAAGGACCGAAGGAGGGACTGCGCAGTCTGCAGCTCATGGTTCCTTCGGAGCAACAGCAGAATGAGTTCTACCTCGGCATCGTGTTTGGCGACTTCTTCACCGGGTTTGCCCGCGAAATCGAGACTCGGCACGCTTCACCCCGCCCCAAAGGACATGGGCGGGTGACGATCGAACCTTCTCCGGACGGCGCAACCATGCGAGTCACCGGAGTCACCCAGGACAGTGTCGCCATCACGGCGACCATCGCCTGCACTATCCCGCGGGCAGAAAAGGAAGGTACCCAGTGAATCGCAGACTTTCGCCGACCCGCTTCGTGGCCGGTACCGTGCTGGCCGCGGGCACCGCGGTGGCTCTGTTAGGCATGAAACAGCCGGGTGAAGAGAAGACCCGGGAGATCCCCACCCTTCGGATGGTGGCGGTGGACTACGGCTACGAGATCGCCCCGGCGGTCACCGCCGGCCCGGTGAGGATGGAGCTGGTCAATCACGGCCACGAGCTGCACCACGCCCAGGTGCTCAAGCTGGAGCAGGGGAAGACCCTGGCCGATCTGGCCAAGCTCAGCCCCAATGCTCCGCCTCCCGAATGGGTGGTGCCGATCGGCGGTCCCGGCGCGGTGGGCCCGGGCGACAGCTCCAGCGTGATTCAGAATCTTTCGGCCGGCCAGTACGCGGTGATGTGCTGGATCCCCAGCCTGTCGGACCACAAGGAGCACCGGATGAAGGGTATGGTCTCCGGGTTCAAGGTGGTGGAGAACAAGAGCGGCGCGCCGGCCCGGATGCCCAAGGCCGATCTGACGATCCGGATGCTCGACTTCGGTTATGCGCCGAGCGCGCCGATCACCGCGGGCAAGCGGAATATCCGGGTAGTGAACGACGGCCCTCAGTTGCACGAGATGGTGCTGGCGGTGTTGCCCCCCGGGAAGACCGCGGCCGATCTGGTCAGTTGGAATCCGGCGACCGCCACCGAGCCGCCCCCGGCCCGCTATCTGGGTGGCACCGTGGCCCTCGCGCCGGGTGGGGAAGCGATCGTGGAGACCGATCTCGCGCCGGGGAACTATGTGCTGATCTGCTATATCCCGGACGCCAAGGATGGCAAAGAGCATTTCATGCACGGGATGGTGCTGCCGTTCACGGTGCAGCCCCAGGGAGTCTGATCCGGCGGCTGGGGTTCCCTGAATGGAAGCGGCCGGGAAGCATCTCGCCGATGCAGGGGAGGTCAATCATGCACGCGATCGACGTGAAGTCGTGGGATGGGAATGAAGGTGGTACTCAGGAAGAGCCAGCCCTGTTGCTGCTGCCGGGATGGGAGGCGGATCCCGGCCGGGTACAGGGCCTGGCGCAACAGCTGTCCCGGCGATTCCGGGTCCTCACTCCGGGCGAACTGGAACCCGGAGTGATCGGGGCGAGACGCTCGCGGGTGTTCGATGCCGCTTGCGGAGTCATTGAACGAAGCGGTGCACGAGATGTGATCGTCACGGCGGTTGATCATGCCGGCTGGACCGCGATCGGTCTGCGCCAGAAACTGGGCCGCAGGATCCGGGCAGTGGTGTTGCTCGAGTGGCAGCAACTGGTGGAAAGCTGGCCGCTCCGGGTCGGCAGTCCGTTGGCGGCGTTGAGCCGGCTGGGGCCGCCGGTGCCGGTGCTCCACCTCTATGCTCAACCGAGGACACCGGACTTTCTGGTGGTGCAGCAGGGATTCGCCCGGTCGCATGGTTGGTTCAATGTCGAGTTGGTCGAGACCGCCGCGTTGCCGGTACTGCACCGGCCTCACGCTGTCGCGCATGCGATCGACCGGTTCGCGGCGGCTACCGAAGTCGATTGAGGGTGCCCCCCGGTTCGGTTTTTTATCACCGGGAACCTGACAGCTTCACGCCAGTGAGAATACCGACGGGATCATCGCGTCACTGATACTCTCACCCCCATTCTGGAGAAGGTCACATGAAGGTCCTCAGGTATCTCGGTATGACGGCCGCGATGATCACGGCTGCTGCCTGTGGCGGCGGCTCGGATGAAAATGGCGGCGGCGGCGGTGGTGGTGGCGGCGGTGGCGGAGCCAGGGAGTGGACCGTAATGGTCTACATGGCCGCCGATAACTCGTTGGCGGTCGACGGCGTGCTGGACCTGGACGAGATGGAAGCGGCCGGGCTCAACGACAAGGTTCAGACCGTGGTCCAGGCCGAATTCAGTCCTTCGGTTCTGGATCAGCAGGGCTGCACGGCCGCCTGCTTCCAGCGTCCCAATTTCAACACCTTCCGCTACGCGATCGACAAAAGCACCGGCGGTACCAAGACCGGGCCGGACAAGGGAACGGTGACCGAGATCAATGGCGGCAGTAATGTCGACATGACCAATCCCAACACGCTCAAAGATTTTATCAACTGGGCCAAGACCAACTACCCGGCCAATCACTATCTGCTGGTGTTGTGGAATCACGGCGGTGGCTACACCGGCCTGATCCAGGACGAAACCAGCAATGGCAGCGGGCTGATGTCGCTGGAGCAGCTGAAGACAGCGCTGACCGGAGTGGGCGGTCTCGATGTGGTCGACTTCGACATGTGCCTCATGGCCGGCTACGAGACTCTGGCCAAAATCAACGGGCTGGCCAGCTATGCGGTCTTCTCCGAGGAAGTGGTACCGGGAGAGGGGAACCCTTACACCTCCATCATCGATGGAATCCAGGCCGACCCGACCCAGGACGCCCGGACCCTCTCGAGCATGATCGTTGACCGCTTCAACGCGGCCTATTCAGGCAACAAGGCTTCGACCACTCTCTCGGCTTACGATCTGGGCGGGTTCGGTGCCTTCGAGACTGCGCTCAACGACCTCGCCACCGACATGCAGGCCGGATTGGCCGGGGGTCTCGCCGCCACCATCAGCACCTCGGCCGCCGCCAGCCAGAAGTACACCATTACCGAGCTCACCGATGTGGTGCACTTCCTGGACAACCTCAACGCCAATGTGGCCGGACAGACGGCGCTGCAGACCAAGATCGCGGCGCTGAAGACTGCGGCGACTGCCACCACCTTCCGGATCAACAACAAGGCCCGTACCGGAAACGGTGCGACCCAGGGTGGCGGCGTGGCCGATGTTTCCCACTCGACCGGCCTGAACATCGTGCTGCCCAGCGGGACCAATGGTGACGTGCTGCCCCAGAGCGGCAACGGCAGTCTGGCGGCCTACCAGGCCCTGCTCCCGGGGAAGCCTTGGACCAGCTTCCTGGCTGCCTACACCGGCGGTCAGAGCTCCACGCCCATGACCGATCAGGGCGACAATCGCTTCGAGGCCTATCTGGTGTGGGACTCCGATGCCATTGCGGCGGGTGCAGACGTGGACTTCTGGGTGCTGGAGCCGGATGGCAATATCTATGTCCCGGCGTTCGGCAGCGTCACGCCTAACGGGACCATGTCGAACGATTCCTACGGCGACCAGACCAACTTCGAGGGCTATCTCACCAACCGGTACGTGGCGAAGGGAGACTACCTGATCTTTGCCAATCTCTGGCGCGATCCGGCCAACTTCCAGCCGGCTTACGATCTGGCCTATCGCTACGACCAGAGTCTGGGCTTCGACTTCCTGTTCACCGGAGGCGGCGGGGCGGCTCCGGTTCTCTCGTTGCAAGCGTCCTGGCTGAATGACGCCACTCCCACGCTGCAGGAGATCGCGAACGGGGATTACAGCGACCTGCAGTTCGTGGGAACCCAGACATACTCGAATGCAACCAGTGCGATGCCGCTCCGCCGACCGGGCCAGACGGCATCTGCCGCCAGCCTTCGAACCGGGAGCCGCACCGTCACCGGGGCCCAGCTCAGTACGCTTCGCCGGGCAGTGACTCTGAACCGCCTGGGCATGGAAGTTCGGGCTCCCCGTGCGGTAGGGCTGTGGCAGCATCCCTTCACCGGAAAGGGGACCAAGTGAGACCACTCTTCGGCGCCCTGCTGGTCACCGCGATGGCCTGTCACCCGGCCAACGGGGCCTCGGCACCGACTCCTCAGAAAGTCTCGGTGCACGACGTGCTGACCACCCCATCGCTGGTGGGGAAGGCGGTGGAGGTGAATGGGCGGTGTCTGGGTTACTCAGTGCCTACGGTGGCGAAGGGATCGCCACCGGTCACCCGGAGTGACTGGCAGTTGGAAGACAAAGGAGAGGCGGTATGGGTGACCGGTCCGCTGCCGGCCGGCTGCACCGCCACGACGCCGGCCGAAAGTGCCAGTACGATTTCGGCGACGGTAGCGCAGGATACGGTGCCTGGGCTCGGGACTCAGAAGGGTACGATGAGGCAGTATCTGATTCGGAAGTAGCTGAACTGCGTGAAAAGTGAAACGTGAAAAGTGAAAAGGTGACCAGCCTTGAGTCCCAGGCACCTTTCACCTTTCACGTTTCACTTTTCACGTAGTTACTGCAACTTCGCCCGCAACTCCTTCGCCATCTGCAGGTGCCCTGCAAAGGCCGGGGCCACCTTCTCCTCCAGCGCCTTCAGCTCCCCGTTCTTCGTGACCGGGAGCAGAGTCTTGCTGATCGCATCGATCACCGCCTGGTGAAAAGCGATTTCGTGATCCAGCCATGCCTTGTCGAACTCGGCTCCTTTGAGACCCTTGAGATGATCCATCGCAGCCTGGTGCTGGGCCGCGCTCTGGTCGTTGGCGGGGAGGACCGGGGTGACGTTCAGCTTCCTGGCCAGATCCCGACCCTGCTGGCGCACGCTGGTGTGGGCAGCGGCGAACATCTGACCCATGTCTTTCACCCGCTGGTCGGCGCCCTGCCTGGCGGCCAGGGAGCCGGATTCGATGTCGGCGGTATTGGCCAGGTCGAAGATGGCCACGATGTTGGGATCGGTGATCGATTGAGCCTGGGCGGGAGTGAAGAGCGCGGCGGCCAGCGCCAGCGAACCGAGAGTCTGGACAATTCGCATGAAAACCTCCGGGATTGGGGAAAGCCGGGTGGATCCCGGCACCGGGAGGCTACGACAAGAAACATAATAAGTCAAGTTTTTACTGTGTTTATTGCCTTTCCGGCTTTTCGCCCCTAGCTTGTCTCCCATGACGACCAATACCGGGAGCGACCGGTTCCGGGAGGGAAGCCAGGGACAGATCCTGGCGCATCTCCAGAGCGGCGGCCGCACCGTCGACGACCTGGCTCAGCTGCTTCAGCTCACCCCTAACGGGGTGCGCAATCATCTGGCATCGCTGGAGCGGGAGGCCCTGGTGACCGTGGCGGGGAAGCGGCCCGGACTCCGGAAGCCGGCGCTGATTTACGCCCTGACCGGCCGAGCCCGGGAGCTGCTCTCGCGGGCTTACTTCCCGCTCCTTCAGCAGCTCCTGGCTACCCTGAAAGACCGTCTTACCGCTTCGGAGCGGACCGCGGTCCTCCGCGAAGTGGGGCGCCGGCTTGCCGCCAGTGCGCCCCGGGTCGAAGGATCACGAAAAGAACGGGTTGCTGTCGCCGGGAAGGTGATCGAACAACTGGGAGGGAGCGTGACGGTCGAATCGCGCGGCCGGACCATGGCGATCGTCGGGAGCGCCTGCCCGCTGGCCGAACTGGTGCGGGAGAATCCCGAAGTTTGCCGGGCGGTGGAGGCGTTGGTGGCGGAGGTTACCGGTCTCCCGGCGAAGGAAGAGTGCGATCGGGGCGAGCACCCCCGGTGCAATTTTCTGGTGGGATAGTTCTCACTTTGCCGAGGTGAAGCAGGCCGCGGCAATCGAGATCGGGTTCTCCAGCGTGACGCCTCTCGCCCGAAGCATGCCCGGCTCGACGATCTGGATGCCGCCGTTTGGTTGGCGCAGGATCAGGAAACGTTCGTCCGAGGTAGAACACACTCCATCGGTCAACTGAAAGCTTCCCGCCAGTTCGGGCACCTTCATCCGGCCGGTCTCCTGTCCCGACGCCACATCATAGAAAATGAGGACCCCGGGCATCCTGAGCCCGGTTGTGCTGCCGCGCATCGGGCCTTCGATGGGTTGCACCACAACGGACCGTCCGGCCGCGAGGAGGTTAGCCTTGCCCCACGGGCTTACCCACTGAGATCTGACCTGAGTACTTCCCGCCAGCCCGGTCTGCAGGTATTGAGTGCGGCGACCAGTGTCGGGGGCACTGGTCCACAGCACAACCCCATTCCGAACATCCATTGGCACCCCGATCAGGATGTGGGTCGAGTCGACTCCCATCGCCCGAGCGGTCGCCGCCACTCGTTCCGGCGATCTTGGCAGCGCCGGTTCCGGGCGTCCTCCGAAGGAGTCGCCCTGAAAGACGATGTCTCCCCTCGCGTGGCGGAGTATGGTGCTGTCCGGTCCCACCCACACCATCGAACCGATGGTTTGATTGGAGGAGTGGGTGAAGCGGGGCAGGGGTGGTCCATCAATGCTGCGATCGCTTCGGGCTACCCAGCGTCTCACCTCCTTGAGATCAGGCAGCCTGAGAGCTGAGGCGTGGAAGGTCCATCCAGTTGTGTCGGCATGATCGGTGTCCTCCCACAGGACCAGTACTCGACGACGATATGGATCCACCAATAACTCCACCGTTCCACGCTGAGGCTGAGGGATGTCGAATCGGGCAACTGGTTGAAGGTCGGGGAGGCTCAGGTACAAGACTCGGTAGCGTCGAGCCGCTCCCTCCTCGTCGCCCAAGGCGGAATCGGGGAGTGCCACAACTACGCCTGGGGCAGATGAATCGAGCCCGGCCCCTTCAACCTCGGGCCGGCTTTGCCCGCGAGTCAGACTGTCTGCCCCGATGAGGCTATCCCCGATAGCCCGGCGGTAGACCGGCTTTCCGGTGACCAGATCCAGCTTGATGACCTCGCCAGCGAGGTCGATCAGGTAGGCGAACCGTTGGGCCGGAGCGGTTGCCGACTGGGCGAAAGCGGGAGCCGGACAGGTCAGTCCCAGGACCAGCGCGAGAGTCAGACGAGTTGCCATGAGTCTGGGGTGGGGACCGCTGGAAAATACCTCCACCACCGCCCGACGAATACAATCATCCGACAATGCAAACGACCCTCTGACATTTGGTCAGAGGGCCGCTGGCATGGGATCTGGGACGACACGACTAAGCTCAATTGTCATTCGTCTCCCGCTTCTTCCGCTTTGATACCTCGTTCAAGAACCGTTTCTCGTCGGGTGTCAGGCTCTCGATGCCGGAGGCTCCGATCTTGTCGAGCACCCGGTCCACTTCCGCAGCGACCGGATCGTTGCCCGGACGGGACTGGATCGGTCGGACCGGTGTGGTCGACCGCGGCTCGGCCTCCCGGCTGCTGGTCTGCTGGACCATGACCACCCGCTCGGGAGTCTGGCGGGGAGCGCGGGGCGGCCGCCGACGGGAAAAATTCTGAGCCTTGAAGAAGAGCCACCCCGCCAGCATGCCGCCGAGGTGGGCTTCGTGGGCGGTGGATCCGGGGAAGAAGCGTGCGGCGATCAGGTCCATCACCGCCAGGGCGATGACCAGGGTCCGGGCCTTGATTCGGATCGGAGGCAGGAGCAGCAGGATCTCTTCATCGGGCCAGAGCATCGCATAGGCTGCGAGCACACCCAGCACTGCCCCTGAAGCGCCGATCACCGGAGCCTGATGGATCACCAGACTCAACAGGGCCGAGAAGAGCGCTGCCCCAATACCGCAGTAGAGGTAATAGAGGATGAAAGTCCGCGACCCCAGCCGGTTTTCTACAGCCGGGCCAAAGACGTACAGCCCAAACATGTTGGTAGCCAGGTGGATAATTCCACCGTGCACGAACAGGTAGGTAACCACCCCCCAGGGCATCCGGGTGATGGCCTCGGGGTTCAGCTGGAGCCAATACTGGACGTTGGGGGAGACAAAGATCGTCTCTAGCAGCAGCTGCGCCACGGCGGTGGCCGCGATCAGGCGGCCAACCCAGGGCGTCAGACGGGGGAAACTCGGGCTGCTAAAGGACATCGGTCACTCAACCAAAGGCGCCTGAAGTATCAGACCCGAACGGAATCCGGTTGTTCCGAACGCTCAATCCTTACGGGCTGAGCGGCAAATCCGATCACACAAGGCAGCAAACTCAATGCCTGCCGCCTTCCCGGACTGGGGAAGGAGACTGGTTGCCGTCATGCCTGGGAGGGTATTCACCTCTAAGCAGAAGAGCCGGCCCTCCGGTGTCAAGCGGAAATCGACCCGGGAATAGCCGCCCAGCTTCAGGCATTGATGGGCCAGCAGCCCCAGCCGCTGACATTCAACGGTCACTTCCCGGGGAAGGTTCGCCGGAAAGATCTCCTCCGACATCCCGGGGGTGTACTTACACTCGTAGTCGAAAATCTCGTGCTTAGGGATGATCTCACCGACCGCGAGCGCCTGCCCGTCCAGAATACCGACCGTCAATTCTCTCCCCGGAACGTAACCCTCTACCATCACTTCGTCGTCAAACTCGCCGGCGTACCAGATAGCGCCGTCGAAATCTTCCGGCCGCTTCACCACGGTGAGCCCAACGGTCGAACCCTGTTTCGAGGGCTTCACCACTATCGGCCAGCCGAGCCGTTTTCCGGCCTCGCCGGAGGTGGTCGGGGCCATCAGCCAGTCGGCGGTGGGTACCCCGGCGTCCCGGAACATCCGCTTGGACACATCCTTGTCCATCGCGATCGCGCTGCCCAGCGGTCCACTTCCGGTGTAGGGAACCCCGATGGTCTCGAGGAGGGTCTGAACCGTCCCATCCTCCCCCCGCCCGCCATGAAGGCCGAGAAAGACCACATCGGCTTCCCGGATTTCCGGCAGGGCGCCGAGGGCAGTCAGCAGAAACTTGCTTTCCCGGTCGAACAGCTCCGCCACCGACGGTGGAGTGGCACCTACGGTTCCAAGCAGGTGCTCGGCTTCCCTTGATTCGGGGACGAATCCGGTGACGGTGTCCACCACGACCACCGAATGGCCGCTGGAACGGAGGGCCGGGACTACCTGACGAGCGGAAGCGAGAGCGACGTCGCGCTCCGAACTGGCTCCGCCGGTCAGTACCGTAATTCGCATGAGATAGTCGTTAGAGGTGAAACGTGAAACGTGAAACGTGAAAAGTAGTTACACCATTCTCAAACTTTTCACTTTTCACTTTTCACTTTTCACGCTTATCTCGTCCCAATAAGTTGCTGAAGCACGTCGTAGCGGGAGACGATCCCAATCAGCTTCCCATCCTTCTGCACCAATGCCGCGGGGCTCTCCCGCGTCAGCATCGAACCGACCCGGTCGGTCGGGGTGCTGGCTTCGACGACCGGGAAGGGATTGTCCATGACTTCGCGGACCGGGCGATCGAGCAGGGTCGGGGTCGCCAGGGCGCGAGTCATGAGGACATTCTCGGTCAGGCCGCCGACGCACTGTCCATTGTCCAGAACCGGGATCTGACTCACACCCCAGGTGCTCATCAGATTGAGCGCCTGACGAACCGGGGCGGCCGGCGCCACGCTCACCAGGGCGGGGGCGCTGGAGGGCCGGCGCTGGAGCAGCTGCTCCACCGTGATCCGGGGGACCTCGAGCAGCTGGTTTTCCTGCATCCAGGCGTCGTCGAACACCTTGGAGAGATAGCGCTCACCGGTATCGCACAGGATGGTCACCACGCAGGCGGCAGGATCGTCCAGCTCGCGGGCCACTTCCAGCGCCAGGGCCACGTTGAGTCCGGCCGACCCGCCCACCAGCATCCCCTCTTCCCGCGCCAGCCGGCGGGCCATGGAAAACGCGTCGCGGTCGGGCACCTGACGGAACTCGTCGACGTAGTCGAACCAGATGGTGCTGGGGATCTTGTCGCCCCCGATGCCTTCGACCTTGTAGGGGTAGCCGTCGCCCAGCTTCTTACTCATCGAGAAGCCCGTGTAGAGGGAACCCTGGGGGTCGCCGGCGATGACCTTGATGCTGGCCTTCTTCTCTTTGAGATACTTGCCGGTGCCGCTCACGGTCCCGCCGGTTCCCGCGCCGGCCACGAAGTGAGTGACCTTTCCCTCGGTCTGGGTCCAGATCTCGGGGCCGGTGGTCTCGTAATGGGCCTGGGGATTCACCTGGTTGTAGAACTGATTCGCCAGGATCGCACCCGGGGTTTCCTTGACGATCTGCTTGGCCTTGTTGACGTAATTGTCGGGGTGATCGGGTGGCACGGCAGTCGGTGTGATCACCACTTCGGCGCCGTAGGCCTTCAGCAATCGCACCTTCTCCTGGGTCATCTTGTCGGGCATGGTGAAGATGCAGCGGTAGCCCTTGAGCGCAGCGGCCAGGGCCAGCCCGACGCCGGTGTTGCCGCTGGTTCCCTCGACGATCACGCCGCCCGGCTTGAGCTCACCGCGCTGCTCCGCGTCCTCAATGATCTTGAGCCCGATCCGGTCCTTCACCGATCCGCCGGGATTGGCATACTCGGCTTTGCCATAGATCGGCGTACGGAGCCCGGCCCCGATCCGCCCCAGCCGGATCAGTGGAGTCCAGCCGATGGTGGGAAGGACCGAATCGTATGCTTTGATGTGTGGAGGCGTCACGGAGTTGTTCCTCCGGCCTGAGGATGCCGGAAATGTACCGGTTGCATGAATGAAGCTGCGACTGGTTCGCCATTGCGAAGCGCCGGCGCAAAGCGGAACCGGGGAACCGCGGCCAGCGCCGCCGAATCGAGCGCGGGGTAACCAGACGATTCGGCCACCCGGGTGGATTCCTGCGAGACGTGGCCGGTCGAATCGACGAACAGCTTGAGCAGAACCCGGCCTTCGATGCCCCGGGCGAACAGCGCCGGAGGGTACTCGACCGGGGAAGTTGCATTGACCGCGACCGGGGGATCTTCACTCCGCCGGGCCGATGAGTTCTCGGGGAGGCGGATGTTGTTGGGGTCGGGTCTCGAGCAGGCGGCGGCGAAGAGTACAGTGCTTGCACTGAGACGGACGAGACGGTCAAGACGGACGAGACGGCCGGTGAGTTGACCGTCCCGACCGTCGCGACCGTCCCGACCGTCTTGTCTCATGTCTATCTCCGTAGTCCGTCAAATACAAAAAGCGCAATCACTCCCACACCCGTGATGACCAGCCACATGATCAGGTTTTTGGTCATTTTGATGAAAAAGAACGTAACCGCTGCCACCCCAAAACCGATGGCCGCATGCATTCCGGCGGTGCGAGCCGGGTTACCCTGACCCAGCGAGACCCCGCCAGCCATCGCACCGAACATCGCGGCAAACAGCAGAGCCTTTCCGATTTTGATGACCAGGATCACGGCGAGCACCAATCCGGCCGCGGCAACAGCGGTCGGGAGGTTGATCTGGTGCAGCATGTCCTGGAAGACCCGGTGCACGGCTTACCCGTCGCCCGATCGCCGCTTGAGCTCCGCCAGCAGGTTGAGCGCTTCGATCGGAGTCATCCGGTCCACATCCAGGGTCTTGAGTTCTTCCATCACCGGATGGGGCCGGCTGCCCTCCATAAAGAAACCCAATTGGGCCGGATCTTCGGTGAGCGGGGTCCCCGGAACCACCCGATGATCGCCTTCGAGGGTTTTCAGCACCTCACGGGCCCGCCGCACCACTTCGCCGGGTAGTCCGGCCAGCTGGGCCACGTGGACTCCGTAGCTCCGGTCGGTCCCGCCAGCCTCAAGCCGGTGGAGAAAGACCACCTGATCGCCCGATTCGCGGACCGCCACGTTGAGATTGCGGGCGTGGGCCAGCTTCTCGGGGAGCTGCATCAGCTCGTGATAGTGGGTCGCGAACATGGTGCGGCAGCCGACCTGATCGTGCAGATGCTCGCTCACGGCCCAGGCGATCGCCACCCCGTCGTAGGTCGAGGTTCCCCGCCCGATTTCATCGAGCAGGACCAGACTCCGCCTGGTGGCGTTGTGCAGGATGGCGCTGGTCTCGCTCATCTCCACCATGAAGGTGGACTGACCCCGGGCGAGGTTGTCGCTGGCTCCCACCCGGGTAAAGAGCCGGTCGACCACTCCCACTTCGGCTCCATCAGCGGGGACGAAGCTTCCCATCTGCGCCAGAATCACACAAAGCCCGATCTGCCGCAGGATGGTGCTCTTGCCCGCCATGTTAGGACCGGTGACCAGCAGCAGCCGTTCGGCCGGATCGAACTTCACGTCGTTGGGGATGAACGATTCGCGGGCCATCAGGCGTTCGATGACCGGGTGACGGCACTGGCGCAAAGTCAGCGAAAGCCCATCGTGCACCGCCGGCCGAACGTAGCGGTGCATCACCGCGGTCTCCCCCAGTGAGGCCCACAGATCGGCCCGGGCCAGCGCCGAGGCCGTCTGCTGCACCCGGGCGGTGGCCCGGCCGACCGCGTCTCGCAGCTTGGTGAACAGTTCCGATTCCCGCTGACCGATCTTCTCTTCCGCGCCGAGCACCTTGGCTTCGTAGGACTTGAGCTCGGGGGTGACGTAGCGCTCGGCGCCGGTCAGGGTCTGCCGTCTTTCGTAGTCGGGCGGGATCTTCTGGGCGTGGCTGTTGCTGATCTCGAGATAGTATCCGAAGACCTTGTTGTATCCCACCTTGAGCGAGGGGATCCCGGTCCGCTCCCGTTCCCTCTGCTGCAAGGTGGCGATGTACTGTTTGCCGCCGTCGCGCAGGTCCCGCAATTCATCCAGCTCGGCATCGAAGCCGGCACGAATCACGTCGCCATCGGAGAGCACCGCCGGCGGACGGTCGCTCAGCGCGGTGGCCAGCTGCTCGGCCAGGTCGGCCAGGAGGTCGAACTCGTCGACCACCTTTCCTAACGCGGCGCTGCGATCCCGTTCGGCCAGCCCGGAGAGGGCTTCGAGCACATCGGGGAGCCGAATGAACGAATCCCGCAGCGCCCCGAGCTCACGGGGTGTGGCCCGTCCGGCCGCGGCTCGTCCGGCCAGACGTTCGAGGTCGCGCACCCCATCCAGTGCTTCCCGAATCCGGGCCCGCCCGCGGCTGTCGTTCACCAGGACTTCGACCGCGTCGAGCCGTTCGGCGATGGCCTCGGGCTCCCGCAGCGGTGAAAGCAGCCAGCGGCGGAGCAGCCGGGCGCCCATCGGCGTCATGGTGCCATCGAGCACTTCGAGCAGGGTGGTCCCCCGGGCCCCGATCCGGAGCGGCTCAACCAGCTCGAGATTGCGCCGAGTCATCTCGTCGATCCAGAGATGCCGCGAGGAGCGACGCACCGACGGTCGATGGAGATGAGGAAGACCGGCGGGCTGCAGCTCGCCGATGTAGCGGAGCAGGGCTCCAGCGGCGCCAACCGCGGCGGCATCCTCGGGGCCCAGTCCCAGCCCATCGAGACTCGCCAGCTGAAACCGACGGGCCAGCTCGGCTCGGGCCAGCTCGGGATCGAATTCCCACTTCTCCCGGGGTGTACGCAGGACGCCGTCTTCCAGCCGGACTTCGAGCTCACCCCGCATCACCACTTCGGCCGGCGCAAGCCGTCCAATGGCTTCGGATAACTCAGTGGGATCGACAGTTTCGAGGATGAATTCGCCGGTCGACAGATCGATTGCGGCGAGTCCGGCGGACAAGGCGGACGACGACGCTCCTTCCGCCCTGTCCGCCCTGTCCGCGACCGCCACGAGGAAGTTGTTCCGGACTCCAGGCAGACAGTTCTCATCCAGCACCGCGCCGGGAGTGATCGTTTCGACCACCTCACGTTTGACGATGCCCCGGGCGAGCTTGGGGTCTTCCACCTGCTCGCAGATCGCCACCCGGTGCCCGGCGGCGATAAACTGGCGGAGGTAGTCAGCGGCGGCTTTCACCGGCACCCCGGCCAGCGGCACACCGTCGCCCCGGGAGGTCAGGGTAATGTTGAGGACCTTGGCGCCGATCTGGGCATCTTCGAAAAACATTTCGTAAAAGTCGCCCATGCGGAAAAAGAGGATCGCGTCCCGGTGACGGGACTTGATCTCCCGGTACTGCTGCAT
>CAZOES010000009.1:0-924 GCA_964578865.1 uncultured Gemmatimonadaceae bacterium
AGACCACGGCCTTCTTCGAGCCGGCCCTCGACTACATCGTCTGCAAGTTCCCCCGCTGGGACCTCGGCAAATTCCGGGGGGTCTCGACCCGGATTGGCAGCGAGATGAAGAGCGTGGGAGAGGTCATGGCCATCGGCCGCAGCTTCCCCGAGGTGATTCAGCGGGCGGTGCGGATGCTCGACATCGGCGCTCTCGGCGTGGACCCCGACTTCTTCACCGGCGAGGACATCAAGGAGGCCCTCCGGGTTCCCACTTCACTCCGGGTCTTCGCGGTCGCCAAAGCCTTGGCGACTGGCATGACCCCGGACGAGATCCACGATCTTACCGGCATCGACAACTGGTTCCTCTATGGCATCGCCGAGGTGGTGGCCACCCGTGAAGAGCTCAAGACCGCCGGTAATGGCGGCACCGCCAATCCTTCGGCCGACCTGATCCGGCGAGCCAAGAAGCTGGGCTTCTCCGACAACGGCATCGGGCGGCTGAGCGGGCATTCTTCCGACGCGATCCGGGCCCTGCGGAAGTCCTACGGCATCATTCCCCGGCTCTCCCGGATCGACACTCTGGCCGCCGAGTTCCCGGCCGAGACCAACTATCTGTACCCCAGCTACAACGCCATCGAGAACGAGAGTCCGCCCAGCGACCGGAAGAAGATCCTGGTCCTCGGTTCCGGCGCTTACCGCATCGGATCCAGCGTCGAGTTCGACTGGTGCTGCGTGAGCGCGGTGCGGGCCGCCGCCGAGCTGGGCTATGAGACCCTGATGCTGAACTACAACCCGGAAACGGTCTCGACCGACTGGGACGAATGTGACCGGCTGGTGTTCGACGAAGTGAGCTTCGAGAGTGTGCTCGATCTCTGGGAGAGCGAGAAGCCCGAGGCCATCATCGTCAGCATGGGCGGGCAGGTTCCAAACACCCTGGCCCTGC
>CAZOES010000009.1:934-58803 GCA_964578865.1 uncultured Gemmatimonadaceae bacterium
GCGACTGGCCCGGGCCGGCGTGAAGATCCTCGGCACCAGCGCCGAGAGCATCGACAACGCCGAAGATCGCAGCAAGTTCAGCGCGCTGCTCGACAAACTCGGCATCGATCAACCGGCTTGGACTCACCTCAAGGATCGGTCGGCGGCCACCGGTGAGATCGAAAAACTGGGTGGCTATCCGGTGCTGGTCCGGCCCAGCTACGTCCTCTCGGGCGCGGCGATGAGCGTAGCCCACGATCCGGCCGACCTGGACCGGATTCTGGAGCGGGCCCGGACCATCAGCTCCGACTATCCGGTCGTGGTGTCCAAGTTCGAGACCGGCGCCCGGGAAATCGAAGTCGATGCCATTGCGGACAAGGGCCAGATCGTGCTCTACGCCATCTCGGAGCACGTGGAAGATGCCGGCGTCCACAGCGGCGATGCCACCCTGATGCTCCCGCCCCAGACGGTCCCGGTACCGGTGATCCACAAGGCCCGGAAGATCGCGGCCCAGCTGGCCGAAGCACTGCAGATCACCGGTCCGTTCAACGTGCAGCTGCTGGCCCGGCACGGCCGGGTGCGGGTGATCGAGTGCAACCTGCGGGCGTCACGCAGTCTGCCCTTCGTTTCCAAGGTGACCGGACAGAACTTCGTTCGGGAAGCCACCCGCCGGATGCTGGGTGTGCGGGGACCGGTGTCGAACCGGGCCCTCGACCTCGACTACGTGGCCGTGAAAGTTCCCCAGTTCTCCTTCCCCCGCCTGGTCGGAGCCGATCCGATTCTCGGCGTCGAGATGGCCAGCACCGGCGAAGTCGGTTGCTTCGGCGACGATGGAGACGAGGCGCTGCTGATGGGTTTGACCGCGACCGGGATGAAGCTGCCGAAGAAGGGCGTGCTGCTCTCGCTGGGCCCCAAGAGCGAGAAGTACTCCTTCCTCGAAGAAGCCCGGGCCCTGCACGAGGAGCTGGGTCTGGCGCTCTACGCTACTCCCGGTACTGCGGAAGCGCTGGCTGCCGAGGGGATCCCCTGCACGGCCGTGGCCAAGGGTCCGGGCGAGGGCCGCAGCGCCATGGATGCGATTGACGAGGGTCTGGTGGACCTGGTGATCAACGTGCCCCGTTCCTACGATGAGTTGGGTCGCCCCGATGGCTACCTGATTCGCCGCCGGGCCATCGACGCGGAAGTTCCGCTGGTCACCGACCTGATGCTGGCCACTGCCCTGGTCAACGCGCTGCGCAACCGGTTGACCGCCACCCCGGCCATTCGCTCCTGGGATGAGTACCTCGAGCGGCGGCCCAGAGAGTTCGCCTAAACGAAGGGCCGATGTCCGGACCGCGGAACTCGGCTGAAGGCGCCACCCCGGCGGAGCTGCGCCAGTCGATCATTGACCTCCTGGCAATGTTTGTCGTACTGGCGCTTCTTGTTGTCCCGGTCATCCGGGCCCTGCCGTTAGGCCAAACCACCCGGACCGGAATCCTGGCCTGGTTGCTGGTGGCCCTCTCGCTCTATTGGCTGTACGCCGGTCACGGGTACCGTCCGTTCCTCATCCTGCAACTGGCGCTCTTCTCCGTCGCAGCTTCCCTGCTGGTCACCAAACTCGGGTTGGTGCTGGTGGGCATCAACCGCTTGAGCATCTTGCGCCGCACCGCCAAAGGCCTGATCATGGCCGGAGCGCTCGTCGGGGTGCTCAACCTGGGACTCATGCTCCTGGCGGTGATCAGACGTGCCAGACTTTCGGATGACCCGTAACCCTCGTGCCGGCCTCGCTGCCCTGCTCCTCCTGCTGCTGGCGGCACGAGGAGAAGGCTGCGGCTTCACCGCCGACGAGAACGGTCTGTGCGCCCATCTCAGGCTGGGGCCCGAGCGCGACTCCCTGCACGTCGGTGACACCTTCCGGATCCAGGTCAACGCCGATGGTTGCGGCGCGATCGCCGGCTGCACTTGCGGCCAGGGCGCGCTCGACGATGCCGAGTTCCGGTCCGACAATCCTGCCGTCGCCACCATCGACTCGACCGGTCTGGTCACCGGCCAGGGCGTCGGCTCGACGACCCTCCGGGCGATCCCGAGCAGCGGCAGCTGGAGTCGCACCCGGATCGATGTTGTCGTGATTCAATGATCCACTACCTCGCCCTCCTCGTACTCCTCATCTTCGGTTCCCTCTCACTGCTCCACCTGTACTGGGCCTTCGGTCCGCGGGGGGTCACTTTCGCGGCCATTCCGACGCGACCCGATGGCACACCGACGATGAATCCGGGATTGGCGCCAAGCCTGGTGGTCGCGGCGCTGCTGGCCGCTGCCGCATTTCTGGTGGGTGAATCCGGTGGATGGTGGGAACCACTACTGCCCCGGATGGTGAGCTTGATCGGCACCGCAGGGGTGGCGGTGGTCATGGCGCTCCGCGGAATCGGCGACTTCAAGTACGTCGGCCTGTTCAAACGGCACCGGGATTCGGCCTTTGCGCGGAATGACACTCGCTACTTCACGCCACTGGTTCTTCTCCTGGCCGCAATCACCGCCTCAATCGCATTGTTTCGCTGACTGATTGACCCCGAAGGGCGCGAAGAACGCCAGGGCTTGGCGCACTTGGCGTCCTTCGCGGTAATATTTCGTCATGACCTACCGCGACAACTGCGGCATCTGCGGCGAGAGCTATCTCGACGAGAACCTGATGGACTGCACCGAGTGCAGTCGGAACTTCTGCTATCGTTGCGGTGACTGGAAAACCAGACGCTGTGCCCGATGCGAGAAGAAGGCAACGGGCACAGCGGGCCAGGAAGGAGCGTCAGATCACTAGGGCTTCTGCCCGATATCTTTCAACCGGCCTTTCGCCTCTCCATTCGAGGTATCCCGCTTCACCGCCTCCCGGAATGCGTCGCCCGCCTTCAGCGTATCGCCTTTCATCAGCAGGATGTTGCCCCGGAACACCGCCATCCCCGACGAGTTGGGAAACTGCAGCTCATTGAGATCGAGAATCTTGAAGGCGTCATCAAACCGCTTCTCCCGGCCCAGCCGGAACGCGGCGACATTGAGCGATCCCTCGCCAAAGTCGTATGCGTCCCTTCCGTAGTACCGGTCGCGCAGAGCCTTGTAGGCCCGGATGCCCGAATCGGCCCCGGCCGCCAGCGAGGCTTCGGTGATTGCCTGGGAAAGCGGCATCGGCCGGCTCACTCCATGATGGCAGGTCCGGCAGGTCACTTCGACTTTGGCGGCGGGCCGCTCGGGGATGGTGTCCACCCGGGCGTTGATCTCCTCCACCATCCGCATCATCTGGCGGGCGACCAGTTTGGTGCGCTTCTTGTCGGAGGGAAAGTCGTAGGTCTCCAGCGGCTTTCCTTCCTCCCCTTCGTGGCAGAAGGTGCAGCGCACCCCCAGACCGCCGGCGAAGTTTCGCATCATGCCGACCACCTGCACCACCGGGGTCTTCCTGGGAATGACTTTGACATTTACCAGCGAGTCCGGCGGCCACTTCCCGCTGGCCTGCGCCGCAACTCCGACGGGACAGAGCGAGATCAGCAGCAGCAGTCGCACCACGCCTGGTCGCATGTTGTAACTCGTTGTTAATGTGAGAAATGCCCGCGGTCCCTGAGGAGTATTGTGCCCCCCGGACCGGCGTCAAGACAGGTTGGGGCCGGTTACGCCTTGCCGGTACAAGATTCGCACAACAGCTTTGGCTCCATGATTATCCCTGACGCCCTCAGTCCCGACGGTCGTGAATTCTGGATGCGGGTCGGTACCGCCGTACTGTGCGGCGGCGCCATAGGTTTGGAACGCCAGCTCCGGGGCAAAGCCAGCGGCGTCCGCACCACTATCATGATCTGCCTGGGGACCAGCATCTTCACCGGTCTTGGCTCCATCGTGGCCCTGGCCGATCCCACCAGGGTACTGGGGCAGGTGGTTACCGGCATCGGGTTCCTCGGTGCCGGAGTGATCCTGACCCGGGAAGGACGGGTTCTGGGGGTGACCACTGCCTCGGTCATCTGGGTAACCGCAGCGATCGGCTGCCTGATCGGGTTCGGCTATCTCAAGACTTCGCTGGTGATCACCATGCTCACCATCGCCCTGCTGCTGGGTGTCGAGTTCTTTGAGGAGCTGCTGGAAAAGCGAACCACCCGCGGCACTGTCAGAGAGATTGAGCAGACCGGTGCTGAACGGCGTCGGACCGGCGGGCGACGGAGCGGGGATATGCGAGGGATTACCGCCGAACACCAGCAGCACCAGCCTTGAGCCGGATCGAGGAGCGGCTCCAGACTCTCGGCTTCACCCTGGGTCCCGCCAAGGCTCCTGTCGCCAATTACGTCGGCACCAAGCAATCGGGCAACTTGCTCTTCGTCGCCGGACGGGTGAGCGCCCTTCGAGGTGAGGTCGGCAGCGAAATCGATCTGATCCAGGCCCGGTGGGCGGCCCGGGACACCTTGCTCGACCTGCTGGCCATCATCAAACAGGATATCACCGATCTGGACCGGATCGTCTCGGTCGAGCGGATGCAGGGATTCGTGCGATCGGCCCCCGGTTTCGTCGATCAACCGAAAGTGATCGACGGCGCCTCCGATCTGCTGGTCGAGTTGTGGGGCGAAGCCGGTCGCCATGCCCGCACCGCCACGGGCACTTCCCAGCTGCCCTTCGGAGCGGCGGTACAGCTCGACCTTATTCTCCGCCTCGCCTGATCTGGAGTTCCCGATGGCCGACCGCTACGCCGCACTGCTTCGAGGAGTAAACCTCGGGAAGAAACGGGTCCCGATGGCCGAGCTCAAGGAGCTGCTGGAAGAGCTGGGCTGCAAAGAGGTCCGCACCCTGCTCAACAGCGGCAACGCCGTCTTCACCTCGGGCAAGTCGGCCCCAGCGCTGACCAGCTCGCTCGAGCGGGGCATCGTGCAGCGATTCGGCTTCACCTCCCGGGTCTCGATCCTGTCGGCCGGCCAGGTGGCCGAGATCATCTCGGACAATCCGATCGGTAAGGTGGCCGACAATCCCAGCAAATTGCTGGTCAGCGTTTACCTCGACGCCGGGGCACGCAAAGTCCTGACCCCGCTCACCAAAGAGAAGTGGCATCCGGAAGTTTTCGGCCTCGGCGATTTGGCCTCGTACACCTGGTGCGCCAGCGGTATCATCGAGAGCAAGGTTCTCAAAGCAGTCGACAAGGTCATCAAGAATGGGGTGACCGCCCGAAACTGGGGCACCATGCTGAAGCTGCACGCGATGATGGGCGGCTCCTGATGCATACCCCGGTCTCCATTCGCCCGGCCCACCAAGCCGATTACCCGGCCATTCTCCGGCTCAACAACGAGGCAGACCCTCGGGTTTTCCAGCTCACCCATGAAAGCCTCTCGGCCCTGATCGGCGCGGCCACGCTGACATGGGTGGCCATGCTGGAGCAGACCCTGGCGGGCTACCTCATCGGGCTGGCCTGCACCGCGACGTATGATGGTGAAGAGTTCGCCTGGTTTCGAACCCGGGGGGAAGGCTTCCTCTACGTAGATCAGGTAGTGGTGGCAGCCGACTGCCGGGGCAAAGGGATCGGGACCTCCCTCTATGCCAGCCTCGAAGCCTGGGCTCGGCGACACGGCTGGTCCAGTATCACCTGCGAAGTCCATCTGGCCCCGCCCAATCCCGAATCGTACTCCTTTCACCGGCGCAGGGGATTCGTGGAATTGGACCGGCTGGATACCAGCGATGGACGGCGGGTGGCGCTGCTCCACAAGGAGCTGACGGGCTGATGCCGGTCATCCTGTGTCCGGACCTTCAGCCCTTGCTCGATGCCGAACTCGCGGCCGGCAACCGGGTCGGCTCAACCGGGCCGGCGGTGGGAAACCCGGAAGGCACTCTTCAACACACCCTGGCCTCCCGTTCTCTTGAGCGGCTTGCCACCACGGTACCCGCCTGCCACCTTTGCTCATTCCCAATCCCTCGAACCAGAGCCCGCGCCAGTGATCGCTTCGTTCTTCACCCGTCTGTTTCGCTGGCATCGTCCCGGTTCGCCTGACGATATCAACTGGCAGCGCAGCTTCGAGGAGCAGGGCCTGATGCCGGTCTGGGCCGATTGGGTCGGGGGGTTCGGGCTCACTCCGAAAAGCGACGTGGTGTTCATCGACCACAAGGGTGATGGCGCCCCTGAACCAGTCCAGGAAGCCCACCTGCGCTATGTGACCCTGTTCATCGCCAGTCGCAAACGTCCGGAGCTGGCGCATCTCGCGCCTCGGCGTTCCCCCGATGACCCGACTTGCCCCTCCTGCGGTGGAAGCGGGATCTACCGGGGTCTCGATGGAAAGCCGTCGCCCGAGCGGGAAGTCTGCTTCTGCGGAGGGATGGGCTGGCTCCCAGCCGGGTATGATGCAGCCGGCCCCTCGCGCCGGGGCTGACCTTCCCCCCGTGTGACCGCTCTCCTCGAGTTTAAGTCCGCCACCGAGTTTCGGGTCTGGCTGCGCAAGAATCACCGGACCGCAAGTGAAGCGGTGGTGCGTCTTTTCAAGGTGCACGCCGCCGATCGGGGCCTGACCTACCGCGCCGCCCTGGATGAGGCCCTCTGCTACGGTTGGATCGACGGGGTACTGCACCGGATCGACCAGGACAGTCACTCGATCCGCTGGACTCCCCGAAAACCGGGCAGCATCTGGAGCAACGTCAACGTTCGGCACGTCGAGCGGCTGATCCGGGAAGACCGGATGGCGCCCGCCGGGCTTCGGGCCTTTGCGAAGCGAACCGCCGACCGAACCGGGATCTATTCCTTTGAGCAGGCTCCGGCGACACTCGCACCGGAGTTCGTCCGTCAGTTCAAGCGGAACCGGGCGGCCTGGAAGTGGTTCGAGACTCAGGCTCCGTCTTACCGGCGCAAGCTGATACACTGGGTGATGCGGGGTAAGAAAGCCGAGACTCGTGCAAAACGGTTTGACTCCCTCGTCACTGCTTCGTCCCGAGGGGTCCGCCTCTGAAGGGAGAAACCGATGCAGTCATCCACAATGCTGCTCGTTGCCCTGCTGGCCGGAGGCCTGATCGGCTGCGCTCCCCGCCGTCCTCCATTCGTCGAGCCTGACTGGGGTGACGCTCCTCCCCCCTATCCCAACGAAATCACCGAAGTCACCCGGGAGTACCGTCACTGCGCCGACAAGTGCACCTTCGACCGGATTGTGCTCCGGCGGGACGGCATCGCGATTCGGAGGTTCCTTACCGTGAATCGGGTTGACAGCGTCCTGGCGGCCCGGATCGACTCGGTCAGTTTCGTGGAGCTGGTAACTTCGCTGAGTCAGGCCGGCCTCTTCCGCCCCATGGTCGGGGCGGGCGAACAGATTCCGCTCTCGGTGGACAGCTACCTCATCTCCGCCGCGAGTCTCTGTCGCCGCGCGGTGGCCACCTATTCACCGCTTTCGCCCGACTGGTACCCCGGCAGCCACGCGGTGCTCGCCATCGAACGGACCACCGGCTCACTTCGGTGGATCCGTCCGGGACAGCAGCCTCGCTCCGACGTGCAGCTTTCCCGCACCGTCCCCTGATCGGCCGTTCACCCCGCTCCTTGGGCTGACCTATGACCTCCCCCGCTTCGCCTCGCATCCGTTCCGGTACCGGGGCGGACGCCTGGGCGCTGGCCCAATTGCGCTTTGAGTTCCGCGCCTCCATCGACCCGGCGACCGAGCCGGCTGACCGGTTCCTCTCCCGCTGCAAGGAGTGGATGGCCCATCGGCTTCAGCCGGATGCACCGTGGCGCTGCTGGGTGGTGGAACAGGAAGGGGAGCTGGTCGGCATGGCGTGGGTGATGATTATCGACAAACTGCCCAATCCGGTGGCCGAGCCGGAAAAGCACGGCTATATCAGCAGCCTCTACCTGAAGCCGGAGTGCCGCGGTCAGGGGGTTGGATCGCGGCTCCTTTCGGCCTGCATCGGCGCCTGCGAGTCGGCCGGATGCGACGCCATATTTCTCTGGCCCACCGCAGGGAGCCGCAGTCTCTACCAGCGCCACGGATTCGCAGTGCGGGAAGACCTGCTGGAACGGAGAGTCACCCCGGTACCGGCCCACGCCTGAGGCCGCTGCATGACATTGAGCCTGCGTCTCGCCACCCCAGCCGATATTCCCGCCCTCAATCCCCTGATCGAAGACTCGGCCCGGGTGCTGAGTGAGGGGTACTACTCGCCCCGTCAGATCGATGCGGCCATCCGGCACGTCTTCGGAGTCGACTCCCGTCTGGTGGAGGACGGCACCTATTTCGTGGCAGAGATCCAGGGAGCCATCGTGGGGTGCGGTGGATGGAGCAGGCGCAAGACGATGTACGGAGGAGACCAGCGTCCGGTGGGACCGCCGGAGTATCTCGATCCCGGCACCGAGGCGGCCCGGATTCGGGCCTTCTTTGTAGCACCTGAAGCGGCCCGTCAGGGAATCGGGCGACGGTTGCTGCAGGCTTGCGCCGAAGCCGCGGCCCGAGCCGGCTTCAAACGGCTGGCCCTCATGGCCACCCTTCCGGGAGTGCCACTTTACAGCGCCTGCGGCTTCGCCGCGATCGAACCGGTGACTGATGTTCTGCCCGATGGCACCCCTATCGACTTCGTGCGGATGGAGCGGCCCCTGACGCCGGCGGAGCTGAGGGTCCTATGAGTTTTGAAATCCGGATCCTGGGGCCCGATGACGCGAAGCTGCTGCAACAGGTCGCTCCCGATGTGTTTGACAACGCCATCGATCCTGCCCTGGCCACCCAGTTTCTCATCGACCCGCGGCATCACCTTGCGGTCGCTCTGGATCGGGAAGTCGTCGTGGGTTTCGCGTCCGGAGTGCACTACATCAATCCCGATAAACCAGCCGAGCTGTGGATCAATGAGGTCGGAGTAGCCCCCAACCACCAGGGCCAGGGAATCGGCAGAGCGCTGGTCCAGGCGTTGCTGGTTGTGGGCCGTCAGCTCGGCTGTGCCCAGGCCTGGGTGCTGACCGAAGAAACCAACGGCCCCGCCATGTCGATGTACCGGCGTTCCGGGGGAGTCGAAGTGCCGGCCCGATCGACCATGTTCGAGTTCGATCTCACCGCGGCCGAGAAGCCCCAGCGTCTCAACAAACTCCCAATGCCATGACCGACCGCCGCTACGCGGTGCCGTTCGACCCTGATTACTTCGCCCAGCGTGCCGCCCGCGGTGAGGCCATGAGCCCAACCGAAGTGTTTCGCCATGCCTGGCGGGAGAATCTCTGGAGCGGTGCCGAATCGAAGTCTGGTCCTGGTTCAGGTCTGGATCAGACCCTGGTACTTCGGACCGAACTCCCGGCGCTGTTCCGGCAACTCAGGGTCAAATCGGTTCTGGATGTGCCCTGTGGTGACTGGCGCTGGATGTCTGCCGTGAACCTCGGTGAGGTGGACTACACTGGAGGAGACCTGCTGGAGGAACTGGTCGAGAGCAACCGGCAACGCTTCGGTGGACCGCGGCGGCGATTCCTCCGGCTGGATCTCACCAGCTCGACCCTGCCAGCCGCCGATCTGATCCTCTGTCGCGATTGTCTGGTGCACCTCTCTTTTGCCGACATCGCGAAAGCTTTACAGAACATTGCCCGCGGCAACATCAGTTATCTGCTCACTACTACGTTCCCGGGTCAGGCCCGCAATCTCGACATCGTCACCGGTGACTGGCGGCCGATCAATCTCGAAGCCAAGCCCTTTGGGTTCCCCAAGCCACTGAGGCTGCTCAACGAAGGATGCACCGAAGGCGATGGAATCTTCGCCGACAAGAGTCTCGCCCTCTGGCGCGTAGCTGAACTTGATGCGACGTTGGTGTGATTAAGGGAGCGATCGCCGGACGTTTCATCTAGAAACCAGCCAAGTCCATGCCCCGTAGGGGGTTGAACCCCTAAACCGGAGTTGGCCATGGCACCCATCCGGAGTTGGTCCCTCACGAAGTTCTGGGCCGTGACTGGAACGATCTGGCTCATCGCCGCCGCCGCGTCGGTGGTCGCGGACTACTTCAACACGATGGAGCTGGCGGCTGCGGCAGTCGGCTTCCTGCCTGGCTTCCTCGCCGGCGCCTGGGCCGGAGAGCACCCGGAGATCAAAGACTGGCCCCGTCTCAGACTGATCTCGATGTGGGTTTTGCTCGGATTGGGCTACTTCGGACTGACGGACTTCATCGATCACTGGCGATGGGCCGCGGCGGTGACCGCCGCACCGGCAGCGATTTTGACCTTGCGCTGGTTTGAGCTGGCGGGCCACATTGGCGCCGCTTTTCCGGTCTCGAAGAACACCGACCCCCGCTTGCCAGCCGGGGGACGGGAATGAAAGTGCAACCCTAAGGATTCATTTACCCAACAGTGGGATCAGCCGGATCGTAGAGGCGAAGAGGGAGTTGGCCGTGGCACCCGTCAAAATTGGGTGAATTTCGGGTCTGTCACATTCCCACAACTTGCCTTACCTTGTTAGCGCCGGTGGTTCCCAGCCCCCGGTTCTACTGATGTCGAGGGCCACCGGTGTCCGAGAGTCCCCCCTGACTCTCAAGCGACGCCCGGCCCACCTACCCTTTGTTAGAGGACCGTCCATGGCTACCAAGTCCCTTGCTCGTCGACCCGCGGCGAAAACCCGGCGCGCTCCGAAAGTAAAGTTGCCCGCCGCCCGTCGTGGCCGTCGCCTTCCACCCGGTATGGTCCGTTTGGACTATCCCAAGGTGAGAGGCTATCTGGTGCGCATCGGGTATATCCGCACCAAGAGCGGTTGGGTCCCCAAGTTCAAGGCGTACTTCTCGGATACTCGCTGCGGTGGGAAGTCCAAGGCTCGCGCCGCGGCTGACAAGTGGCTGGCAGGCCTGGTGAAGACCGGCCGCCCGCCCAAGGTGGCAGTGTAGAGCGCGGAAATCCCCGACTCCCTCACTGAATGGGAGCAACCGTTCTCTGGGCCCTGCTTACCGGGGCCATCACCGGTGGAGTCGGGATCGGAATCGTCCTGCTGCAGCGCATCAGGAAGATCTCCGAGCAACAGCCGGCGGAGCTGGAGGACATGCGCCGTCGGCTGGATGAACTGGAAGTTGTCGAGCGCCGGCTGACGGAGGTGGAGGGTCGACTCGAGTTTACCGAACGACTCCTGGCGCAACAGAAGGACGCTGTTCGCCTCCCGCCTCCCGAAGGGTAGAACGCAGCGAAACCTGGCTCGGCGACCGGCGCGGCTCTGCGCTGGTCGCCGATGGTGCGTTCAGGATCCCCCCGTCGGCAGGCCGTCGAACAGAGTCGGTTGGCCGCCCAGCACCGCGCCTTCGATACCGAGGAGCTTCAGTTTGGTCTCGGTGCCCATCCCGCCGGAGAAGCCGCCCACCTTCCCTCCCGCGGCCACCACCCGATGACAAGGAATCACCAGCGGGAAGGGATTCTGTCCCATGGCCTGTCCCACTTCCCGGGCCAGTGCCGGGTCTCCCAACCGCCGGGCGACCTCCCCATACGTCAGCACCTGGCCGGGAGGAATGGCTCGGGTGATCTCATAGACTCGGCGATTGAACTGGGGAACTCGATCGAGATCGAGTTCGACTTCCGAGAAATCGGCATGGCCACTCCCCAGCAGCGCGCCGATCCGGTCGATGACCGACTGTACCTGAGCCGGTGGCGACGCCTGCTCCGCACCGGGCCAGCGCCGCCGCAATCTTGCCTCGGTGGCCTCGGGATTGGGTTCCGGCAATTGAACCCCGGCCAGGCGCGATTCGTCCCAGACTATGCCGCATTTCCCGATCGGAGTGTTAAAAAAAGTCCATTTGGTCTTGCGGCTCACGTTCTAACCATCCTGTTCTCGTTTCGCGCTACCTTCCGGGAGGAAGATACATGGGTGCCCTCGGGCTCGGCCGTATTGGTCAGATCGCCATGAATGCGAAGAATCTCGACCGCGCGATCGCGTTCTATCGCGACGCACTGGGTATACCTTTTCTCTTCCGGGCACCGCCCCAACTGGCCTTTTTCGATTGCGACGGGACCCGGCTCCTGCTGGATGCGCCCGAGGACAAGGAGTTCGACCATCCGGGTTCGATCCTGTATTTTTCGGTCGACGACATCAACGCGATGTACCGGACCCTGCAGTCCCGGGGGGTCCAGTTTCGCAAGGAACCCCATTTGATTGCCAAGCTGCCGGATCGTGAAGTGTGGATGGCGTTCTTCGATGACACCGAGGGCAACACCCTCGCCTTGATGGCTGAACCCCGGATCTGATCTCGCGATGCTCGACTCGATTCGCCAGTTTGTAGCCCGCCGAATGACCCCGGCACAGGGTGATGCTCAATCCAAGGCCGCTGCGGAAGTCCAACTGGCCGCTTGCGCCTTGTTGCTCGAATTGGCCCATGCCGACAACGAATTTTCCGAGGGCGAGCGGACTCACATTCAGAACGCCCTCATCCGTCACTTCGGTCTGGACCAGGCATCGGCCCGGGATCTCATCGAACTGGCCGAGTCGGAGCGCTCCCATTCGATCGACCACTTCCAGTTCACCCGGCTCATCAACCAGCAGTACGATCTGGGCCAGAAGATGGTGCTGGCCGAAGTGATGTGGGGTGTGATCCTCGCGGATGGGACCATCGCCGAGCACGAGGCGTACCTGGTCAGGAAGCTGGCCAACCTGCTGGACCTCCAGCCGGGATACCTCTCACAGGCTAGACGCTCGGCCAGCGGAGAAACCGAATAGCCGCAAGCCTTGCCTTCGAAGAAGGGTCCCGAAAGATTTCGACCTGCCAGAGCACCCACCGCAAAGGGGTCGAATGTCCCTGTCCGACGGCGCGGCGCAGCATAGCTATACTTTTCAGATCACCCTGCTGGCCGTCACCCCACCGGTGTGGCGACTGGTAGCGGTTCCCGGCAGGCTCAAACTCTCCGAACTCCACGATGTCATTCAGCTCGCCATGGGCTGGGAGCGGAAGCATTCCTACCGGTTTGATATCGCCGGGAAGAATTACCAAGCCGACCGTCGCGCCGGTGACTCCTCCGAGGCGATCGACCCGGCCAGCCTGACGCTGGACCAGCTTCAGTTGGGACAGGGCTCGAGTCTTACCTACATCTATGATTTCAAAGACGACTGGATCCATCACCTGACGGTTCAGGGCGTGGCTCCCTCGACGCTTGCTGCGCCGGCTCTGCTGGGCGGCGCCGGCGCCTGTCCACCGGAAACCTCCGGCGGCCCCGGGGGCTACAGTGCCATGATCGCAGCGCTGAAAGCGCCCAACTCCGCTGCGGGTAAGGCTGCCAAGGAAAAGCTCGGCGATCGAACCGATCCGGCCGCCTGGGATGCGGGCCCCGCCTCCCGGGGCCTGCCCCAGGTGTCCCCTCAATCCGCCCCCGCCGCCACGCCCGCGCCGGCCCAGCAGCATCAGCAGAGCCAGCCTCACGAGCATCGCTCGAAGAAGAATCGCCGCAACCGCAGGTAAGCTGGAGCCCGCGCCCCAGAATTCTCCCATGCCTGATGCACCGCAATTGACCTACATCGGCGGCCCCACGCTGTTACTCGAATGGCGGGGGCTCCGGCTCCTGACCGATCCGACTTTCGATCCCGCCGATACCAGCTATCCGACTCCGGTCTACACCCTGCACAAGACCATCGGTCCGGCGATTACCGCCGAACGGCTGGGGAGGATCGATGCCGTGTTGCTCAGTCACGATCATCACTTCGACAATCTCGACAAGGCCGGCCGGCAGCTGCTTCCTTCGACCGGCACCGTCCTGACTACCGGCGCCGGGGCTGAGCGGCTGGGCGGTAATGCCCGGGGATTGACCCCAGGTCAGAGCAGTATGCTGACGAACGGGTCAGGTCAGTCGCTCCGGGTAACGGCGACCCCGGCCCGACACGGTCCACCGGATGGAGATCGCGGCCCGGTCATTGGCTTCCTGCTCGAATGGGAGAGTGATACTTCGGGCGGGATCTACGTTTCAGGCGACACTGTCATGTATGAGGGCATCGATCAGGTACAACCGCGGGGGGCGCTGCAGGCCGTCATTGCCTTTGCCGGGGCCGCGAAAGTCAAAGTGGCTGGAGATCACGCTCTGACACTAACCGCTTCCGATACCGTCGAGATGGCAAGGAAGTTCGCTCCTGCGACAATCGTCCCGCTGCACTACGAGGGCTGGGAGCATTTTTCCGAGAACCGCGCCGATCTGGAGCGGGCCTTTACCGCCGCTGGATTGGGCCAACGGCTGCAGTGGCTCGCGCCCGGACAGCCAACTTCACTTCGCCGTTGAGGAGAGCGTGATGCATCGACTCACTATTTCCGCTATTGTCATCGCCGCGCTCAGCACCGTAGGCTGCGGTACCACGACCGTCACGACCACCGTGCTTCCCCCGCACCGGTTGGAGAACCCGATCTGTCCCGTGGCGGTGATCGTGCACGATTCACCCGGCGAAGTTCCCCCCGGTGGCAGAATCCTGGCGCGAATCCGGGTCGAAGGTGGCGGGATTGGGCTCTCAGACGACAAGATCCGGAAGCGGCTCCGGGAAGAGGCGGCCAAGATTGGAGCCAACCGGGTCCTCGCCACCGAGGTGACGACCCCCAGCACCCTGGCCGCGCTCGGGATGACCGCGGTTACCAGCATCAATACCACCGAGCGGGACCGGGTCCAGGCCGAGGCGATGAGCAATCAGCAGACCAGCACCGAGGCGACCAGGCCGGTGCCGACCGATCCCAGCTTCTATGGCAAGGGATTGGCCTATGCGATCTTCATCCCGGACGATACCCTGCGCACTAACCTCGAATGCCCTCGCCCCACCCGTTGAGGAGGCCGTCATGGACCCAGGAAGCCTTGCGCTACTGATTCCAATCGTCGCCATTCTCGGTGGTGTGGCGATAAAAATCACCAAGGTGCTGGCCCCAACCTTGAGGACCGATCCGGGGCAGAACGAGCGGTTGGCCGCGCTGGAGGATGATGTGGCTCATCTGCGGCAGGAACTCAGTGAGGCCCAGGAGCGAATCGACTTCACCGAGCGCCTGCTGGCCCAGAGCCGGAGCGAGCGGCTCGAACCGCCCCGCTAGAATCCGGTTCCATGGAATCCCTACCCTTTGTCCTCAAGGTCCCCGGCAAGGACGAAATGACCGTCGCGACTGCCGAGAGCACCTCGTTCAAGTTCCATGGACTGCTCCATCTCGAAGACGATGCCCTCCGACTGGAGTGGGCCGGCACCGCCAAAGTGGAGCGGGTGTCCCTGGTCGACGTCGAGGAGGAGACTCTTTCCCTCCCTGATGAATCGCTGGAACTGCCCTTCGATCAGATTCGCCGAATCGCCTTGCGGTGGAGCTGGTTCATGCCCCACATCGAACTCTGGGGCACCAATCTCGACACTCTCCGGATGGTACCGAGCGAGGACCGGGGGCGTTTGAAGTTGTGGATCAAGCGCCGGGATCGGGGCCAGGCCGTGAGGATCGTAGAGAGGGTTACTGCCGGGTAGAGTTCAGTCGTGTCATCAGTCATCGGTCGTCAGTCCGTCCTGACCCTTTCTTCCCCCCTTTCAATGCCCCTCATCCTGCTCGCCGTCGTCGTAGGCTTCATGCTCCCGGTCCAGGCCGGCGTCAACGCCCAGTTGCGACTCAGCCTGGGAAGTCCGATCACCACAGCCTTTGCTTCGTTCCTGGTGGGAACTCTGGGGCTGGGGGTGCTTGCCCTGGCTGTCCGCGTCCCGCTGCCGGCCGGCCGCGCTCTGGCCGAGGCGCCGGCCTGGCATTGGATCGGCGGGTTTCTGGGCGCGGCTTACATCGGCGCCGCCGTGGTGCTGGCGCCCAGGTTGGGAGCCGCAACCATGACCGCCAGTGTGGTGGCAGGACAGATGATCGCGTCTCTCTTGCTGGATCATTACGGTCTGGTCGGATTCGCGGTGAAGGCGGCTACACCGGGGCGACTGCTGGGTGCTGGGTTGATCATCCTGGGTGTGAAACTGATGCAACGTTGAAGCAGGCATAGTGCGGGGGAACTTCACCGCGGACTGGGTCAGGAATGACAAGGACCAGTGGCGGGTCCGGCGGTTGGCAACTGGGCCGGCCTCCCGAGCTCATGGGCCCTCGCGCGAAGCGAGACTCTTGCATACTTTGGCGGAATTCATCATCAATTTTTCGGCTTTCCAACGCGTGCCGGACGCCGATATCCGGAGCCGGATCATGACCCTTCGAATGCGCTTCCTGATCACCGACCCGGGCGAAGTCGACCTCGACGAGCTGGCTCGGTCGCTCCGCTCAACCAATCGCCGCTATCAGTGTGCCTTCGAAGACGGGGCCGGCACCATCAGCTACGGCGGCGATGAGATCGCCGGGGTGGAGGTCTACAACCCCGGTGACGGCACGTTCGACGATCAGCTGGCGGAGCTGGAGGAGGCTGCTTCGGAGGGAAGCGGGGCCGGAGAAGCTCGGGTGGCCGATGCGCTGGCAACGGTCCAGCTGATCTTCTCGGCCGAGCTGCTGGGAAAGTCCAGCAAGCAGGATGACTCCCGCGAGGCGATGCAACCGGTGTGGGAATGGTTCTTCGGGAACCGGACCGGACTGCTGCAGGTCGACAGCGAGGGGTATTTCGACGAGGAAGGATTGATCTTCGAAGTCGAGTAAACGGCCACGGCGTGCGTTGCAACCGCGAGGCGGGTCTCCTAGGTTGGGAGACTTCTTCCCGACACCGCCATGTCTCAGCCCCTCCCACCGAGCCCCGCTTCCGGCGGCTCGTCCCGGATCCTCAAGATCGTCACCGCTGTCAGCGCGGTGATCGGCCTCGGTCTCGCGATCCGGCAAGTGGTGGTCTACACCACCGAGTACCGGGCCAGGCGGGAGCGGGTCGCGACTCTGCTCGAATCCAGCCGGCTGCAATTCGAGGGCGGCGATTACTTCTCGGCCTGGGCTTCCCTCAATCAGGCCATCAAGACCGATCCTGACAATCGTGAGCTGCAAGTCCGCCGGGAAGATGTCGCCATGGCATGGCTCGATCATTCCCGGACCGGCGGCAGCATCCCCACTCTTACCGCGTTGATCGACACGGTCTCCCCGGCTTTGTCTCAGGGTTTTCTCCACGCCGATACCGTAAGGAAAGCCGATCTGCTGGCCCACATGGGCTGGGGTGATTTTCTCAGATGGCGTGAGGGACAGGTATCGCTCGACCCGGTGGGGCGCTATCAGGCCAGCCTCGAACTCGATCCCAGGAATCCTTACGCTCTCGCCATGCTGGGCCATTGGCTGGTCTGGCAGGGCATCGGCCTCGACACGGCACGCGCCTACTTCGAACGCGCGCTGGGCGCCGGCCGGGCCCATGAGTACGTCCGGGGTATGCAAGTCGCCGCCTGGGCGAATTCCCGCACCGAATACGCGCAGATCGAGTTGATTCGGATTGCCAACGAAATGCGCAAGGCCAGGGAGTCGCTTGGCGAAGGCCGGGACAAGATCTGGAGCGCCTACAGCGACCTGCTCTGGACGCCCACCCGGCCCGACCCTCCGGCGGGACTCACCAGCGCGGTTTCGGTTGACGATCTGTTGCTCACCTACCGATGGGCCTTCGAGTCGTCCGGATATCCGGACTCGCACAAGCTGGAATACCAGGTGAACCTGGCCCAGCTCCGCGGCCTGATCGGCGATACCGAAATGGCCACCAAGGGCTATCGCGAAGTGCTCGCGGTTCCCGGCCTGTCTCCGACGCTCGAAGATCGGATAAACCGTGCCCTGGCCCGGATGAAGGCGCGATGATGGAGCGCAAATTCGGCCTGATGCGAACCTGGTTCCCCGCCCTCCTCCTGGTCCTCGCCTGCCAGCCCCCATCGCCCGGGGGAGTCTCGCCGGCTTCCGCCTGTGCCAGCGGGAGCAACAACTGGGTGCGGGAGCAGATCTACTTCGGCCGGAATATCGGAGCCAGCGGTGAGGTTTCCGATCAGCAATGGCAGCAGTTTCTGGAGTCCGAGATCATGCCGCGGTTCACTGACGGTCTGACCCTGGTGCAGGCCCAGGGCCAGTGGAAGAGCGAAGCGGGTCCGATTGTCAGGGAGCGGAGCTGGCTCCTGGTGCTCTATCACCCGGCCGAGGTTGCCGTGGACCGGAAGGTCGAGGAGGTCATTTCGGCCTATAAAAAGGCCTTCAGGCAGGAGGCGGTCCTCCGGGATCGCGATATGACCTGCGTCACGCTCTAGGCGCCACAGGCTGACGGGCTTGTCGCCCCGGAGCCACATTCCCATCTTGGGCCATGGCCCTCACATCGCTCGATCTTCCCTGGGCGTCCTGGGATGATCCGAACGGCCTGCTCCTGATCGGAGCAGCCGTGTCTCTCACCGCGTGTCTTATCTGGTTGCTGTTCCGGCGCCAGATTCTTCATCCCGCCATCCGAGCCATCCTCGGGCCCCTGGGTTCCGGCCCGCGCGCAGTAGCCTTCTGCCTCCGTGGGATGTTTGTACCCGGCAACGAGCTGTTCTCCCGGGCCCCGGTAGATCCCCGTCATCCGGCCGAGGGAGTGACGGTCCATAAGTGGCTCAAGGTGCCGGAGGTCTACAGCGCCCCGGATGTGCTGGCGCTGGGGGAGATTCAGCAGCTGCTGATGAGCAGCAACCGTAAGCTCACCCTGCAAGTGCATTCGGGTGAGACCGGACGGCAGGCGTGGAGCCAGGATACCATCGCCATCGGGCCGCACTACAAGTCGATGCAGATTCTCGATGCCTGTGAGCCGCGGCTGATGGCCGTGCGACAGCCGGCCGCATTCCGGGGGGTGAATACCCCCGAACTCTTTGAGGCCAAGGAAGGGCTCGACTTCGGATTGATCTACAAGGGCCGCCATCCAGCCACCCACCACAGCTGCTGGGTGGTGATGGGCCTGGGAGACGGCGGTACCGCCGCCGCCGCCCATTTCCTCCACGCCCATGCCCGCACTCTCGGCAGTCTAACCGGACGGCGCTGCTTCGCTGCGGTGATCTCGGTCGATACCAACAAGGGTTGGGAGAGCAGTGTGCTGCGGTCGCTCCAGCCCAAACCTACCTGGTGGAGACGGCTGCTCTATCGCAAGGAGTGGCTCAAGCTGACGACCACTCCATGGGCCCACGCCTGACCGACCCCGTGTGACGCAGGACCGGTTACTCTTCCGCATCACCTGGCACTAAACCACCGCGCCGCACTCCCTCGAGTGCCCCGGCAATCCCTTCGACCCGGATCGACTCATGGCCTGGTTCGCCATCGCGCTCGTGCTGCTCGGCAATGTGGTCTATCACCTGGCGCTGAGAGCGGTACCCAGGGAGGCCAATCCCGCGGTCGCTACGCTGGCTGCTTACATCGTTGCCACCGTGGCCACCGCGGCAACCCTTCCTGCGCTGGCGAAGGATGTTGCTCTGCTACCCGCCATTCGTACACTCAACTGGAGTACCGTGGTGGTGGGAGTTTCGGTAGTCGCCATCGAACTGGGCTACCTGCTGGCTTATCGGGCGGGGTGGACCCTGAGCACTGCCTCAGTCACCGCCAACGTTTCACTGGCGGTGGTGCTGCTGGGAATCGGCACGCTGGCATTCCGGGAGCCCTGGTCATTCTCCCGGGTGGCTGGAGTCGGGTTCTGCATGATTGGGCTCTGGCTGGTGAATCGCGGCTGAGCTACAACCCAAGTCGCAGCGCCACGAATGGAACCGTGTCGAAGCGGAGGTAGCGGGGTCGATTGCTTCCGGCGACCAGGCGGTAGCCGGTGACGTAGTGGCTGGCCCCGGCGCGGATCCGAAGGCCACGACCAACCCGAAAGGTCCCGTAGAACTCGGAGTTGAGCGATCCACGGTCGTTGTCTCCGTACTGGAACAGCGATCCATGGGCTGGCGCCAGTCGGGCTCCCCCGGCCGAGCGCTCCGGTCCAAAGGCAACACCAGCCAAATCCAGATTGGCTCCTACCCCGACCGGTCCCAGCAAGGCGACCTCACCGGAAACCGCCAGATTGAGAGCCAGCACCTTGGGGGCAATATCGATCCGGGAATCCAATCCGGCCGGCCGCTGGTCGTGGGTCCGATACGACTTGGCTTCTCCACCGAACCAGGTCAGCCGGGGCCCGGCGCCCAGACTGATCCGCCGGGCCAGGGTGAGCTGCCACATGGCTGACCCGCTGGCCCGCCAGGAACTCCCGCTGCGCCCGACCGAGGCATCGACCGAAAGACTCTGGCCTGACACCGCTGCCGGCAACCACAGTAGCACCGCCACCAACCCAACAATCCGCATTCGAGCTCCCTGACGAGGTCCATCAGGAAACGCCGTTAACGAGGAAATGGTTCTGGCGACTCGACTAAAGTGGCGCCGAAGGATTAGCTTCACGGTTCATCGCACCCAGCCGGGAGCGTCTATGACTCGCCTCCGTTTCATCCTGCCCACCGCTCTGCTGCTTGCCTGTCATCCTACTCAGGTTGCCCAGGTCTGTCCGAATCCGGCGACCGCACCGGCCAGTCTGCTGGTGACCCAGGTGTTGCTGCGGCGAAGTCCCCAGAGCGGCCCTTCCGTCCCCGATTACACTCTGAGTCTCACCGCCAGTGGCGATGCGCTGTACGTAGGGTCGCGCAGCGTTCCGGTGTCCGGTGAATACATGGGGCGTCTGGGTTCGTCCGGTTTCCAGCGGATGGTGAGCGAGTTGATTACCCGGGGACTGCAAGTGAACGGGGAGCAGCAGGTGGGGCCGGATTGCGCTCCGCAGGCGGTGATCTCCATTTCGGTGCAGACCGCCGATGGACGCTACAGCGGGGTGAGCTTCTGCGGACACTCCGACTCTGAAGCAAGCCTGGCCCGGCCGATCTACTCCGCCATCGAGCAGATTCGCTGGTATCCCGGTGCCCGGCTGCTGGCGTTGGGTCCAAGCTGACGAGGCACTATGACCGACTATCACCTTGCCCAGATCAACATCGGCCGGATTGTCGCGCCGCTCGATTCTCCCCAATTGTCCGGCTTTGTCAGCCGGTTGGAAGAGGTCAATGCGATGGCCGACCGGGCTCCCGGCTTTGTCTGGCGGCTGCAGACCGAGGATGGGGACGCCACCGCCCTTCGTCCCTACGACGACGACTGGATTCTGGTCAATATGTCGGTCTGGGAGAACGTGGAGACGCTGCACGACTACGTCTACCGTTCGGCTCATGTCGAGGTCATGCGGGACCGGCGGCAGTACTTCGAGAAGATGACCGAGGCATTCATGGCACTCTGGTGGATACCGGCAGGCCACCGTCCGTCGGTAGCCGAGGCCAAGGAACGGCTGGAGCATCTCCGGCGGCATGGTCCGACAGCCCACGGGTTCACTTTCCGTCAGCCGTTTCCCTCACCGGCCTCCCGGTCAGGTCAACCTGATGCCCCCCTGCCCGACGAGTGCCCCGCCGGCTGATCTCCCGCCATTCCACCGGACCGATCTGTGCTCGACGTTATCCTGAGAAGATTCGAATCGCCCGATGAGGTTCGCCACTTCCCCAAGGGCAAGTTTGAACTGGTGACCCTCGGCGGAGTCACCGTGGGCCGGGCCACCTATCAGCCGGGCTGGCGCTGGTCGGTGGATGTCGGACCCGCGAGCGGGACCGAACGCTGCAGCGTGGAGCACGTAGGTCTGGTGGTGAGCGGACACGCCACCGCCGCCATGGCCGATGGCACCGTACATCATCTCATCCCCGGGACCCTCTTCTACATCCCGCCCGAACCCCACGACAGCTGGGTGGTGGGCGACGAGCCATACGTCTCGCTCCACTTCCTCGGCGGCGCCGACTACGCCAAGGGCGCTCCTCCGAAATCCTGACCCACCTTTCTCCTTCAGGGGAATCGGTCATGCGTCCTGCTAAATCGAATTCGTTCTTTACCCGTTTTGCCAAGGCCACGTCGCGGCTTACCGGGAGACCGGCGGCATTCGTGATGGCGGCACTCCTCATCGTCGTCTGGCTCGCCACCGGACCGATCTTTCACTACAACGATTCCTGGCAGCTGGTGATCAATACCAGCACGACGATCATCACCTTCCTGATGGTCTTCCTGATTCAGGCCACCCAGAATCGCGATTCCGAAGCGGTGCAGGTGAAGCTGGACGAGTTGTTGCGGGCCACCACCGGCGCCCATAACGCGCTGCTGGACCTGGAAGAACTGGAGGAGCGGCAACTCGACCAGATCCACCGGAGCTACACCGACCTCGCCCGTAAAGCCCGGGACAAGATCGCCAAAGGCGAGGACGACACCAACGTGGAAGAACTCTAGTGCGGTTCACCGCACCACCGATTCGCCGGCTGGACAATCGCAGTCTGGCGCTGGGTACCGGTGAGCTCTGTCGGCGGGATCCCCACCTTCGCGCAGTAGTAAAGCGTTGGGGTGTTCCACCATTGTGGGGCCGGCGGCCGGGCTTCATCACTCTGCTGCGAATCATCCTGGAGCAGCAGGTTTCGCTCGCCTCCGGCAACGCCATGTGGCTGCGGCTGCGGAACCGGCTGGGCGAAGTGACCCCGGAGTCGGTCTTCGCCCTGGGCGAACCCGGCCTCAGGAAGCTGGGGTTTACCCGGCAGAAGGCCTCGTATTGTCACGGCCTGGCCATCGAGCTGCTGGAGGGACGGCTCAACCTGAGGCTGATCGGCAGCTCGGCGGATCACCACGCGAAGGCGTCGCTGGTGGAGTTGCGGGGCGTGGGTCCGTGGAGCGCCGATGTCTACCTCCTGATGGCGCTCCGGCGGCCTGATGTCTGGCCGACCGGTGACGTGGCGCTGGTGCAGGCCATGCGGGAGGTGAAGGGCCTCACCACCCGGCCGACTTTCGAGCGGGCGGACCGCATCGCCCTCGGGTGGTCCCCCTGGCGCGCCATCGGCGCCAGAATTCTCTGGCATCATTATCTATCTGTGCGCGCCGATCGGCGGCGGCAGATCCACACCAAGGCCTGAGCCCAAGAGACGCTTGCGACCGGTTTCATCTCTGCGTGTCATCGGCCTTTTCAAGCTGGGACAATCGTTACTGATTGCGGCCGTGGCGCTGGCCGCGCTCCACCTGATCCGCCCTTCGGTGGCCGTCCAGGTCCGCGAATGGATGGCGGATCTGCCCTACGATTCCCAGCAGGACTATGCCCGCCGTACCGCCGGCTGGCTGCTGGGGTTGCCGCCCGGCCACATCAAGGCTCTTGCTGGCGGGACCCTTCTGTACTCTCTTCTCTTTGCGGTGGAAGGTGTCGGGCTGCTGGCCAAGAAGCGCTGGGCCGAGTGGCTCACTGTGGTGGCCACCGCCTCGCTGGTGCCGTTTGAAGTCTGGGAAGTGGTCCATCGCCCCGGCTACATCAAGGGGCTGGTCATTGTGGTGAATGTGGCGGTAGTGTATTTCCTGGCCCGTCACCTTGCGTCCCGGCCGCCCGAAACGCTCTAGACTCCATTCATGGCCGCACCGGAAGAAATCATCCGCCAGTACCGTTCCGGCGACCTCACCGCCGAGGCCGCCGCCGAACTGCTGTTGCCCACGCTGCAGAAGCTGGGCAAACTGGAGCTGGAGTTGAGCGAAGCCGATCTCCCGGTCCTCGCCGCGCTGCAGCAGCTCACCAAGCCCAAGCTCCCTCCGGCGCAACCGTTGGTATGGGAATCGAAATCGTGGCAGGCCCTGGCCGGTCTGCCCGACTCCTTCTGGCCCCAGATTCAGCAGCATGGGCTGGACCGGACTCCCCAGTGCCTCAATTACGTGTTCATGGTGGGTTCGAATGAAGCGGCAGACACTCTGACCCAGCGCATCGAGTCGTCCACTGATCACGCGGTGATGGTCGATCTTCCAGCCAGCTACGAAACGCTCAGCGGCAGGCTCTTCGGCCGGACCCAGCCCAAGCTGCTGACCCATGCGGATCTGGTTGCCTGGGCCGGTTGGCTCCGCGGGTTCACCCCGATTCCCGATGCCATGCTGGAGAAGTTGCACGTCAGCGGCCCGCCGGCACCACCTCCCGAAACCGACGCGTAGGCCGGAGCCGGGCATGAATTCAGCCCCCAACAGTCGGCTCTACCTTACCATCGGTGCGGTCTGGCTGCTGGCGGCGATCGGGCTCAGCGCCAGCGGCCGGGTTGCCCGGCTCCACCCACCCGCCCCACAACTGGTCCTGGCCGGGCTCACCGTCCTGCTGATTGGTGCAGCACTGGTGTTCGACCGATTTCGCCGCTGGCTGCTCACCCTCGATGTCCGGACCGTACTGGCCCTGCACCTCACCCGCTTTGTGGGATTCTACTTTCTGCTGCTGTATGGGCGAGGAGAATTGCCGTACGCCTTTGCGGTTCCCGGTGGATGGGGCGATATCCTGGTCGCTTCACTGGCCTTGCTGATCCTGCTGCGAGTTCCCGATCCGGAAAATCGGCCGCCGCTGCTGGTGGGCTGGAACCTGCTCGGCTTCGTCGATCTGCTCATGGTGGTTGGCACTGCCGCACGGCTGGCCATGGCCGATCCCGGTTCGATGCATGCCCTGCTGCGATTGCCCTTGAGCCTGCTGCCCACCTTTCTGGTGCCGATTCTCATCGCCAGTCACGTCCTGCTGTTCTGGCGGATCCGGGGAGTGAATCCGACTACTCCCGCCTGACGTCCTGCCGAGACCCACCTCACGGCCAGTACAGGTAAGAAGATGAGCGAGATCATCCTGCACGATTTTCCCATCGCGGTTCCTCCCGCCCGGGTTTTCGAAGGCATTGCCACGCCTGCGGGTCTGGACCAGTGGTGGACCGCCAGGTCTTCCGGTTCGCCTCAAGTTGGCAGCGAGTACCAGTTGAACTTCGGCCCCCGGTTCGATTGGCGCGCCGTAGTACGAAAGTCACGCCCGGGCGAAACCTTCGAACTGGAGATGACCCGGGCGATGAAAGACTGGCACGGAACCAGAGTGGGCTTCGAGCTGTCGGCCACCGAGACAGGAACCCAGGTTCGGTTCTATCATGCGGGATGGAGCGAAGCCAGCGAGCACTACCGGATCAGCTGCTATTGCTGGGCGATGTACCTCAGAATCCTGCGGCGTCATCTTGAATTCGGTGAGACCGTACCATACGAAAAGCGTCTCGATGTTTGAGTGAGGAACCTTATGGGCAATCCGCCAACCTTGATGCTCTCCAGCAGCAATACCCAGGTCAGCGGCAATGCCGGCTGCAACCGCATGGCTGGTCCCTGCACCCTGGGGAACGGCACCATCGAGTTTGGCCCACTCGCCCTGACCCCAATGGATGGTCGGGTGGTGGCCCGGTTCGATCCGGCTCCGGCGAACTAGTGGGGCGACCCGACCCGATCCGGATTCTGGCGATGTCCGGCAGCCTCAGGGCAGCTTCTTCCAATACCCAGGTGTTGCTGGCGATGGCCCGGCTGGCTCCAGCCGGCGTGGAAGTCGAACTCTACGGCGGCATCGGATCGCTGCCGCACTTCTCTCCCGACCTCGACCAACCGGCTCCGCCTGAGACGGTGCTGGATCTGCGTCGCCGGGTGGCCGGCGCCGATGCCATCGTGATCTCCAGTCCGGAGTACGCTCACGGGGTACCGGGGTCGCTCAAGAATGCGCTGGACTGGCTGGTGAGCGGAGTGGAAATTGTCGCCATGCCCATTGCCCTGCTGAATCCCTCTCCTCGTTCGGTTCACGCCCAGGCCTCGCTGGCCGAGACCTTGAAGACCATGTCGGCCGAAGTATCCTCGGAGGCTTCGGTCACCATCCCGGTGTCGGGCAGCGGAATCGACGTTGAGGGGATTCTGAACGACCCGCAGTTGGCCGGCCCGCTGCAGCAGGGACTGGTGGAACTGGTCGCTGTAGCGCTGCGCTCGCGAGCATCCGGCAAACGATTGGTCGGCTGGCACCCGGAGCAGACCCGATGACCCGAGTGACCAAGCAGCTCACCCGACTCCGCAAATTCTGTCTCTCGCTCCCCAAGGCTCACGAGGTAACCGCCTGGGGTGAACCGACGTTCCGGGTGAACAACAAGATGTTCGCCACCTACGCGGCGCCGGATAATCATCATGGCGATGGACGCGAGTCGGTCTGGTGCAAAGCCGCACCCGAGAGTCAGGCGGTGATGGTGCGGCTACGGCCCGATCGGTTCTTTGTGCCACCCTATGTCGGTCCCAGCGGTTGGGTGGGGATCTATCTCGACAAGCGGCCGGCCTGGAAGGAAATCGAAGAGGTGCTGGTCGACGCCTACTCCCTGGCCGCACCGAAACGCCTGCTTGCGTCCAACCCTCCGAGAGGCGCCAAGCTCTCCCGGAAAAGGAGCCGTTGATGCTGGACTTCGCCGCCGCCCGCGAGGCCAATCGTCGTTCGATCGCCCAGTTCACCGGTCTGGCCCGCGCGGTTGCTTCAACCGCCTGGAACATCCAGCCCAGTCCGGGAAAATGGTCGCCCGCCCAGGTTACCGAGCACGTGGCCCTGGCCTATGAGAAGACTCGCGACCTGCTGCAGAATCCGGGAAAGAGCCGGGGGGCCCCCGCCCTGCTCCGCCCGGTGATCCGGTTTCTCTATGTGCGCCCGATTCTCAAGAGCGGGAAGTTTCCGGCCGGCGGCAAGTCGCCCAGGCAGTTTCAGCCGGTCAGTATCGATCAATCGGCGGATCAGCTTTGTGCCCGGCTGGAGCAAGCAGCCAGTGGTCTCGAGCAGGATCTCGAGCTCCTGAGGAGCGGAGGCAGGAGCAGCCTGACCCACCCGATCTTCGGCAGCATCTCCCTGCCGGACGCTCTGCAATTCCAGGCCTACCACACCGACCATCACCGCCAGCAGTTGCCCCGGATCGGATAATGGTCATTCGCCGCGCCGGTCCGCAGGACGCCGCACTCTACGCCGAGCTTCGGCTGGAGCTCTGGCCCGACATTCCGCCCCAGGAGAACCGGCGGGAGGCCCGGGAGTACCTGGCCAATCCGCAGATCGCGATCCTGGTCGCCGAGACGCCCAGGGGCGAGCCGGTCGGCTTCGCGGAGGCGGGGCTGCGGGCCTATGCCGAAGGGTGTTCCAGCAGTCCGGTGGGATACCTCGAAGGCTGGTACGTGCGGCCCCACGCCCGGCACCGGGGCGTGGGCCGGCTGCTTATGCAAGCAGCCGAACAATGGGCCCGGGAACAGGGCTGCACCGAGATGGGCTCCGATACCGAGAGCCACAATGTGGCCAGCGAAGAGGCGCATCAGCGGCTGGGGTACAGCATCACCAGCCGGCTGGTGACCTTCCTCAAGCCCCTGGCCTGACCCCCGAAGGACCCCGGACCGCTTGACCCGCACCGGGGGCTTGCCGACATATTCCGTTCGTATCTCGATCATTGAGCCACACACCGACCACCGCGAGGAGAGCGTACGGAACTCTCGTCCCGAGCTGCGGAGCATCGCGCCGCCGCTGATCGCGCCGGGCTGAACTACGTGACTGACGGGTTCGCCGGGATCAAGCGTCGCCGGGCCGGTACCGGGTGGGTCTTCTTCACTCCGGACGGAAGCAAGATCAGCGATCCCGAGATCCGCAAACGGATCAAGGGCCTGGTCATTCCACCGGCCTGGACCGAAGTGTGGATCTGTCCCGACCCCCAGGGACACATCCAGGTCACCGCCCGGGACGCCAAGGGACGCAAGCAGTACCGCTATCACCCGGCCTATCGCGCCGCTCGCGACACCTCGAAGTTCCGCCGGATCCTCGAGTTCAGCGAACTCCTTCCGCTCATCCGCGAGAGGATCGAACGGGATCTGGGCGCCCCCGACCTGACTCGGCGCCAGATCCTGGCCACCGTGGTGCGACTGCTGGACAAGACCCTGATCCGGGTCGGCAACAGTGAATATGCCCGGGATAATAAATCGTACGGCCTAACTACTCTGCGTGAGCGTCATGTGGAAGTGAAGGGTTCGGTCATGCGCTTCACCTTCCGGGGCAAGAGCGGAGTGAAGCATTCGGTCTCGCTCACCGACCGGCGACTGGCTCGGATCATCCAGCGCTGTCAGGACCTTCCCGGGCAGGAGCTGTTTCAGTATATCGACTCCTCCGGCTCCAGACTCACGGTGAGTTCCGGAGATGTGAACGAGTACCTGCGGGAAATCTCCGGACAGGATGTGACCGCCAAGGATTTCCGGACCTGGGCCGGAACCATGCTGGCCGCCCGCGAGCTGCGCGCCGCCGGACCGGCCCCCAACCGGAAGGACGCGGAGAAGAACATCATTCGAGCCATCGACACGGTGGCCGAACGGCTGGGCAACACTCGCACGGTTTGCCGCAAGTACTACGTGCATCCGGCCGTCCTCGCGGCCTACCTGGAAGGGATCACCGCTCCGCCCGCCGCACCGGCCGAGCCGGGCTTGAACGGACGGGAGCGGGCCACTGCGGCGCTGAGACGGGAGGAGATTGTGGTGCTGCAGTTCCTCCAGGATGCCAGCTGAAGTTTGTCTCTCGGCTCTGGATTGGTGGGTGCGATAGCTGGTTATTCACCACAGAGACACAGAGAACACAGAGGTCACAGAGACGGCCAAGCTTCTTAGTCCTTTTTGGTAACTCATCGCCAATCAGATTCACGCGGTGAATCCAGGGTTGAGATTAGTTCACCAAAAGCAATTAATGCGTGGCAGTTTCGATGCCTCTGCGTCCTCTGTGCCTCTGTGGTGAACCTCTCGATCTATCCTTGAGACAAGCCCCACCCCGCCAAGCCAGTCTACCCGTTATTCTCCACGACACCATGAAGCGCAATAACCACGACCGCGGTGGCCTGGTCTATTCCACCTCGCAGGGGCAGATGTGCCCCAAGTGCCGCCAGCCGGTCGGACACTGCGGCTGCAGCCGGGCTCAGACCGTGCCGAAGGGCGATGGAGTGATTCGGGTGGGCCGGGAGACCAAAGGACGAAAAGGCGCCGGTGTGACGATAGTCCGGGGAGTTCCGCTGGCGGGCGACGAGCTGACGGCCCTCGCGGCTCAGCTCAAACGCCAATGCGGAGCCGGTGGGACGGTCTATGACGGCGTTATCGAGATCCAGGGCGACCATCGGGACAAGGTCATCGAGGCCTTGCAGCGGCCCGGTTGGACCATCAAGCGGGCAGGAGGTTGAATGGCACGGTTGGCCAACGTAACTGCCTCCGTAGCTCTGGTCACGGCCATGACCGCATGGGTCCCCTCTCCCTTGTGGGCCCAGAATGGGGGGAACGATTCAAGTTCAGCCGCCAAGCTGCTGGTTCACCCCGGTGCGGTGGTGCGGGTAAAAGCTCCCTCGCTGGGAAGCAGCTTGTTTCTCGGCAAGTTCGCGACTGCCAGGGTGCGGGGGGCGATCTGTTTGGGAGCAGCGGTGAACCTTCCCGGATCGGATGGCTCTCCTTCCCTGATTCTGCTCAAAGGGATCAGCCAGCTGGAGGTAGACCGGCGAACTAACCAGAACGCCGTGGTGCTCAATCTCGAACCGCCCGGTCCTGACGACTGGGAAAAAATCGATCTGGACGCGCTCCGAGCCCAGGACCGGGCTTGCCCGGTTCAGGGGAAGCCGGCCGGCTGAGTCGCGTTGCTGAGCCCGCGGGCCGGACCTAGACTTGGAGCCCGGACGCAACCACTCGAATAGACACCCACCGATGACATCCGGTCTCGGTGTGGCCTGCTGGTTTCTTCCAATCTCGTGATCCGATGAGCGCTGACACCGCAGCCAGGAAGTCCCGCACCATACCGACCCTCATCATGGTCCTGGGCGCGTTGCTGCTGGCCTACGCCATGATCATCCTCGCGCCGGTGCTGCCCACCGCAGCCTGGAGTGGGGTGCTCGACTCCACCAGCGCGGCCACTCCCGCTGGAACCCAGTTCCCCGGCCGCAAAGTGACCGGGGCCATGACCCTGTTCATTCATGGTCAGCCCTCCGGCCGCACCTTCTCGATTCCTGAGGGCGCCAGCCTCACTCCCGATGGACTCAAGGCCGGTGACACGATCCGGGCGTCGGTCGGCTGGGGCACCTTCCAGGAAATGCCCTCGGTGGTACATCTCACCAGCGGCAGCACCCACCTGGTCGATTCCGCGGTGGTGATCCGGAACCAGGGGACTCAGCGGGGACGGGGTATCCTGATCGGTGCCGTGGTCCTGGCCCTCGGGCTGGTCGGCACTCTGCGAGCCAGGAAGCAGTGACTTCGAGCTGGCGGCGGGCAGGCCAACTGATTGCGGTCCTGCTTGCCATTCAGGTTCTGCTGGGCGGTCTGGTCTTCTCTCGCGGTTTCCCCTATTACGGTTCCAAGCTCATCGACGGTGCTACCATCTGGGAGCTGCCGGTGGCGGCATATCATCTGCCCGCCATTCAGACCCTCACGGCGCTGGGCTTCTGCTGCGGCTTCTCGAACGGGCTGGTGCTGGGACGGCGGGTAGTAGGTGGACATATCCCGATGCAGCTGACCGGAGCGGTGATTCTTGGATTCACCAACTGGGTGTGCTGGACCCTGATCGCGCTGATCGCCCAGGGAGTCTGGATCGCAACTCGGGCCCGGCGGCGGCTGTCCCCCGACGCAACGGACCAGCTGGAAGAAGAGACTTCATGAGAGCGCGTGCCTTGATTCTCCCCGGCCTCTACAACTCGGGACCGGAGCACTGGCAGACCCATTGGGAGCTGAAAGACCCTTCGTTCATCCGGATCAACCAACGGGACTGGGAAACTCCTCAGCGGACCGAATGGGTCGAAACCCTGGACCGCGCCGTGGATCAGTATGGCAGTGAGGTAGTCCTGGTCGGGCACAGTACCGCCTGCGCCCTGATCGCATTCTGGGCCCTCGAATCCGGGCGCCGGGTCAAGGGCGCGCTCATCGTAGGCCCCAGCGATACCGAATCGAGCCACTACCCCAAGGGTCCCTCGGGCTGGGCTCCGATGCCGCTCACCCCGATCCACTTCCCCACTATCCTGGTGGCCAGTACCAATGACGAGTACGTCAGCCTGGCCCGGGCGGAGGTCTTCGCAAAGGCCTGGGGCAGCCGGTTGGTCAACATAGGAGCGGCCGGCCATATCAACTCGGTGAGCGGGCTGGGAGAATGGCCGCGCGGTCGCGCCCTGCTCGAGGAGTTGCTACTTTGATCGCCGATCCGGCCCCTAACCCCACTCGGTGATGCCAGAGATAGAAGACCTATTCGCCAACAATCGAGCCTGGGCTGCCGCCACTGCCCGTCAGGACCCCGGGTTCTTCGACCGGCTTTCCAAGCAGCAAAGCCCCAAATTCATGTGGATCGGGTGCTCCGACAGTCGAGTCCCGGCCAACCAGATCACCGGGCTGGCTCCGGGCGAGATGTTCGTCCACCGCAATGTGGGCAATATCGTCGTGCACACCGACCTGAACTGTCTCTCGGTACTCCAATTCGCGATCGATGTACTCAAAGTCGAGCATGTGATCGTCTGCGGTCACTACGGTTGCGGTGCTGTCGCAGCGGCGTATCACAACCGTCCGCTGGGTCTGGCCGACAACTGGGTCCGCCACATCAAGGACGTCTCCGAGAGACATCAGGAAATGCTGCAAGCGGTGCCAGATGAAGATCCCCGGATAGACACCCTCTGTGCCCTCAACGCGCTGCAGCAGGCGGTCAACGTCTGCCGTACCACCGTGGTCCAGGACGCCTGGAAGCTGGGTCAGAAGCTCATGATTCACGGGTTGGTCTACCGCCTGAAGGACGGGCTGATTCGCGATATGGGCTTCAGTGTGGGGTCGGCGGAGGAATTCGCTTCGGACTATCAACGGGCTCTGGTCAAGATCCAGTCCAAGGCCACCTTGTAGTTTGCCGCTAAAACATTATTTGACAGTAACTTAGCAACCAATAATCGATAAAGACTGACCGCAGACGGGATTAGCCAAGGTCGGAGACCTGTGGGAGCGGGCGTTCCTCGGCTATCTTTAGTGCTGAGTTCTGTCGCATTTCCACAGTCATCTCGGGTCCCGGCCTCCTTCGCCGGGACCCCGTTTTGAGGAAGCCAGAATGTCGACCAGCCAGGCCACCAAGCGCGAGCGCGCCAGCTCCTACGCCAGCAAGAAGGGGGCGGCGGCATTGACCGCCTCCTCCGGTTCCCTGTCCGTCACCTGGGAAAGCGCCTTCGACCAGATGTGCCACGCCGTGGCCGCCGATGATCTGGCGATCAAGAATGCCCGTCGCTACCGCAAGTTGATGGATGAAATTATTGAAGTCACCGGCTGCACCGAAGAAGAAGTCCTGGCCCATGGCCGCAAGGTCCGGGCAGTGCTGTTCTTCGCTCAGGATCGTCTGGCCCGGGAAGGGGCCCTGCGTCACCTGACCGGCAAGGCCCGCTATGACTACCATCAGCCGGCGGTGACGCACGCCTTCTGATTGGCGGTTCAATTCCAGTCCCGCCGGCCCCAGCCGGCGGGATTTCCTTTCCGCCCTCGGGGCGGCCCTGGTTCTCCCCGCAGTTGCCGGTGGTTCCCTCCCAGATCCGACCAACGAACCGACCCTGGCCGAGCGGCTGGGCTTCAGGTCTGACGCCAAGCTGCTGCTACTTCACGCCGACGACCTGGGTCTGCTCCATTCGGTCAACGCAGCGGCGATCTACCTCTTCGAAACGGGTGTGCTGACCTCGGGCAGCGCCATGGTGCCCTGCCCGTGGTTTCCCGAGTTCGTCGACTACGCCAAGAGCCGCACCAATCTGGACATCGGGATCCACCTCACCTTCATCTGCGAACGGCCCAATTTGCGCTGGGGCCCCATTCTGGGAGCCGGCAAGGTTCCCTCCCTGGTCGATTCCAACGGCTACTTCCCGGTCGCCTGGGAGCCCGAACGCAGAGTGAACCTGACGGAGCTGGAGGCCGAGGTGAAAGCCCAGCTTGACCGGGCCGATGCCCTGGGCCTCCGGGCAACCCATCTCGATGCTCACGCGCACACCCTCCAATGGCGGGGGCGGCCGGTATTCGAAGTGCTTCAGAAGGTGGCTCAGGATCACCGGCTGCCGATAAGGGTAGGACGCAACTGGTTTACCGGTTACCCCTATCTGGCAGACGCGCTGGGGAAGAATACGGTGGCGATCGATCGGTCGATCACCATCCCCCCTGAAGTTCCGGCCGAGAGGTGGACCGCGTGGTATGCCGACAATATTCGCAACCTCACACCCGGTGTCACCGAGATCTTTCTTCATCCCGGTTATGATGATGGTGAGATGAGGGCCTACGCGGGTCCCCGCCTCAGCTGGGGCTCGGCCTGGCGGCAGCGCGATTTCGATGTCTTGCAGAGCAGCGCAGTCAAAGAGGCGATCGCCGCATCGGGTGCCAAACCCATCACCTGGCGGGAGATTGGAAAACTGATCCGGTAGTTACATTCCTCCTCCATGTTTCCCTGGCAGCTCAATCCAACTACGCTGCTCCGCCCCTTCCTCCCGGCTGACATACCGCAGGTCCACCAACTCATTGGGGAGAATCGGGCCCACCTCGATCGCTGGCTCCGGTGGTCCGCCTCGATTCAAACCCGGGAGCAGGTCGCCGACCTGATCGACGGCTTCACCCGGAAGCAGGCAGCCGGTGACGGCTTTCACCTGGGTATCTGGTGCGAGGGCCAGCTGGCCGGTGGCCTGGTCTGCTGGTACATCCATCGGCAGAATCGCGGTGCCGAACTGGGCTATTGGCTTGGGTCGGCAATGACCGGGCGGGGTCTGGCCACCGGTGCGGCCGCAATGGGCATAGAGCATCTGTTCACGGTGGAGGGGATGAACCGAGTCGAAATGCTCTGCGGAGTGGAGAATCAGGCCAGTCGTAAAGTAGCCCAGCGGCTGGGATTCACCCTCGAAGGAATCCGGCGCGAATCCCATTGGATCACTGACCGGTTTGTCGACCACGCCGTATACGGCCTGCTGCAGCGCGAATGGCTGGCCCGGTCGCGGACACCTCACTAGACAATGCCTCGAGTCCTGCTGCAACCGCTGGTGGTGCCGGAAGAGGCAATCGACGTCAACCGGCACGTCAATAACCTTGCCTACCTCCGCTGGATGCAGGACGTCGCCATCCAGCACAGCAGCGAGCAGGGGTGGCCGCTGGAGCGGTACCAGGCCGCCGCCACCGGCTGGGTGGTGCGCTCCCACTTTATCGAGTACCTGGCCCCGGCGTTTCTGGGCGAATCGCTCACCATCCTGACCTGGGTCACCGACCTCCGGCGACACAGTTCACGCCGTCGTTACGTCTTCTATCGCGGCAGTGACCGCCAGGTGGTCGCCAAGGCCGAAACCCTCTGGATCTTTGTGAACACCAGAACCGGAAAGGCCGAGCGAATCCCGCCGGAGGTGGTGCAGGCATTCGAAATAGTTCCGGAAGACGAGAATGTGCTTCAGCTGGTAGACGACAGCTTACGGTAGAGGATGCGCTGCAATGAATATCCGGGATGCCCGTCCAAGCGATGCCCCTGCCCTGGTCCCACTGCTGGATGAGCTGGGCTATCCCGCGATCGAAGACTCGGTAACTGCCCTGATCGGCTCAGTGACCAAAGACGGTGCCAGGGTCATCGTGATCGAAAGCGATGGCGGAGTGCAGGGATTCGCGGTGGTGCACCGAATGCTGACGCTGCACCGTGCCGCTCCGGTCGCCTATCTCAGTGCGCTGGTCGTGAGCAGCGACGCCCGGGGTCAGGGTCTGGGCCGGGCCCTGGTGGATGCGGTGAGCCGGATCGGGGCAGCGTGGGGCTGCGGAACCCTCGAGTTGACCAGCAATGATCGCCGGGTCCACGCCCACCAGTTCTACTCCAGCCTGGGGTTCTCCTCCGAAAGCCGGAAATTCCGCCGAGCCATAAAGACCGCCGATGACTGAACTGCTTCGATTGCCGTAGCGGTCCGGAGACCATACGTTCCGGGACCACGCTCAGGAGACTGCTGTGGCCGGACAAGGCTCTACCGGAAATGTGATCGCGGCGCTGGCCAGTTTTTTCATCCCCGGGCTGGGGCAACTGCTCCAGGGCCGGGTAATCATGGCTGCATTCATGTTCGTTCTCGCGGGCATCCTCTGGTTCTTTCTGCTTGGCTGGCTGGTCCACTTCTGGTCAATCATCGATGCGGCGATGTGGAAGCCCAAGTGATATGACCCAGCCTGATACCAGCTTCGCCGGCTCGATTCCGGCGGCGTACGATCGATATCTGGTTCCGATGATCTTCCGGCCTTATGCCGTGGACCTCGCGGCGAGGGCTGCCCGGTTCGGTCCCAAGCGGATCCTGGAGACGGCCTGCGGCACCGGGATCCTGACCGAGGAGCTCGGCCGAATCCTCCCAGCCGATGTCGAACTGGTGGCCACCGATTTCAGCGAAGGCATGCTCGAGATCACCAGAAAGAAGATGGCCGGAGACCGCCGGGTGAGCACCCGGGTGGTGGACGCCAGCGATCTGCCCTATCCCGACCGGGAATTCGATCTGGTCATCTGTCAGTTCGGGGTGATGTTCGTGCCTGACAAACAGCGGGCCTTTTCCGAAGCCAATCGGGTCCTCCGTACCGGGGGACACCTCCTGCTCAATGTGTGGGATGGGTTCGCCAGCAATCCTCTGGGCGGTCTGCCCCATCAGCTGATGGTGGAGACCTATCCCAAGGATCCTCCCGCGTTCTACCAGGTTCCCTTCTCGATGCACGACCAGGACGCGATCCGGGCACTGGCCAGAAATGCAGGATTGAAAGACGTGAGGCTGGAGCTGCTCCCTTTCACCGGCACTTCGCCCACCGCCCGGGACGCGGCCACCGGGATGCTCACCGGCACTCCAACCATCAGTGCCTTACGGGAACGCGGGATGGAAGACCCTTCGCCGTTGATTGACCGGTTGGCGGCCGATTTCGCCCGGATTGGCGGTACCGCACCGTTCCGGGTACCGATGCAGGCGATCGTGGTTACCGGCTCGGCATCGGCATGATGACGCGGAATGCGTGAAGAGGGGCCGACGCTCCTCAAGAGCGGGCCTGGAATCGAACTGACGGGGTTATTTCGCGGTTGTGTGAGCCGGAACACATTGCCCGGCCGGGGGTGAGACCATAGCTTGATCTGCGTTGTTCAGGCCGAGCGATGAGTAGGAGGGAACTGCGGTATGCGCTTCCTGAATACAGTGGGAGGTCCGGCAGCTCTGCGGATCATCCTACCTCTCAAGTATGACGTCAGAGGCGGTCCACACCTCGTGCTGGATCGTGCCCTCATTTCCCGGACCGACAAGTAATCAATCCCCCTGACGCCGCTTCCCCCGGCGTGCGTCGGGCTTGTTTAACCACCGTAACATGTGACGACATATGGCTCGCAAGCTCAAATCCAATCCTTCCTTCAAGACCCGCTTCTCGGCCCGCAACCAGCCCAAGCGATATGGGGGCGGCGCCAACCGGAAAGGCAGCGACAACTACGCCGCCAAGTTGACCGAGAGTCAGGTCAAAGCCGCCCGGCAGATGTATAAGAAGGGGAAGGAGATCAAGGCCATTGCGGAGCGCTACGGCGTCTCGCCATCGACCATGTCTCTGGCGGTCCGACGGATTACCTTTCGGCATGTGAAGTAAGGGTCAGCCGTCAGCTCCAGCCAGCAGCCTTCAATATCAGCTGACAGCCGTGGCTGAAAGCAGCTGGCTGAGTTACTGACGGCTGTCGGCTGAGGGCCGACGGCGAATACCAGGGAGCATCCGTGCCGGGAAGAGTTCTCCGCATGAGCGTCAAGCCGCAGGTGCGGGGCGAGTATGGCCTGCCCAAGTTTGCGGTCGAGGAGTTGCGAGTGACCGCCGAGGGTGCGGAAGGCGACTACAACAACTACCGGATGAAGAAGCTGGCCGGCGATCTCGATCAGGCCATCCTGGTGGTCAGCGACGAGGTACTCCGCCAGCTCAACGCCGAGGGCTGGCCGGTGGGCCCGGGAGATCTGGGCGAAAACCTCACCCTCGGCGAAGTGGCCGAATCCTCCCTCCAGCCCGGTACCCGGATTCAGTTAGGTGATGTCGCGCTGGAGATCACCCTGCGGTGCGAGCCCTGTACCGAATTGTACAGTCTGCCCTACGTGGGCCAGGAGAAGGGTCCCGGGTTCGTGCGGACCATGGTGGACCGCCGTGGCTGGTACGCCCGGGTCCTCTCTCCCGGGGTGATCCGGCACGACACCCCGGTCGAGGTTTTGCAAATGGCCGGCGGCGCCGGCGCGTAGATGGAGGACTTCGCCCAGTTCGCGCTGATTACCTTCACTTCGATTCTCTTCATCGTCGATCCGATCGCGGCGCTTCCCTCCTATCTGGTCATTACCCAGGACGAGACCCCGGCCCAGCGCCGGGCCACGGCGTTGCGCGCCTGCGTGGCAATGGCACTGCTGCTGATCGTTTTCGGAATCGGCGGGCGGTGGATCTTCCGGGCCTTCGGCATCACCCTGCCTGCCTTTCGCATCGCCGGCGGTCTGATCCTCTGGTTCGTGGCGGCCGACATGCTGCGAGCCCAGCGGAGTACTCAGGAAAGCGGTGAGGAGCTGGCGGAAGGCCAGGCCAAAGACGACGTGGCACTCACTCCCCTGGCCATTCCGATCCTGGCCGGCCCCGGGGCAATCTCCACGGTGATGGTCCTGGCCGGCGAGGCTCGTTCGGTACCCCATGCCGTAGTGGTCTACGGCTCGGTCGGTCTTACCGCTTTCATTTCCTACATCACTCTCCGTCTGGGCGAGCGGCTGGTGAAGCTGCTGGGCAGCACTGGAATCCGGGTAGTCACCCGGATCATGGGCCTGCTGCTCGCCGCGGTTGCTACCCAATTCGTCGTCACCGGGATCAAAGAAGCGATGGCTTCATGAGCCCACAACCCAACTGACCTTGCCATTTTCCGGCCTTAAGCTGCACCCGAGTCTGCTGCAGGGAATCCGCGAACTGGGATTCGCCCGCCCCACCCCGATTCAACTCGACGCAATCCCGCCCGCCCTCGAAGGGCGGGACCTGCTGGGCTGCGCCTCAACCGGGAGCGGAAAGACGGCCGCCTTCCTGCTTCCGATTCTTCATCACCTGATCGGCAAGCCGCGGGGAACCACCCGGGCCCTGGTACTGACTCCCACTCGTGAACTCGCGGCCCAGATCCTCGAAGAGCTCAATGACCTCGCAACCCATACTCCGATTACCGCAGCCTCGGTCTTCGGCGGCGTAGGGATGGGTCCGCAGGAACACGCGTTCCGTACCGGCAGCGACGTTCTGATCGCCACGCCCGGCCGATTGCTCGATCACTTCCGGCAACCGTACGCCCGGCTGGCCGGACTCCAGTACCTGGTGCTGGATGAGGCGGATCGAATGCTCGACATGGGATTTCTGCCCGAGATCAAGAAGATCCTGCGGCACCTGCCTCCGCGCCGGCAGACTCTGTTCTTCAGCGCCACCATGCCGGGACCAATCCGGGACTTGACCCGTGACCTGCTCAAGAACCCGGTCACGATCAATATCGACCGTGGCTCGGCCCCGGCGGTCGGAATCACCCAGGCGGTGTACCCGGTACCGCAGGAGCTCAAGTCGGCGCTCTTCGTCGCCCTGCTCAACCGGGGAGAGATTCGCCAGGCACTGGTTTTCACCCGGACCAAGCATCGGGCCGACCGGCTCTACAAGTATTTGGCGAAACAAGGAGCGGCTGCCGAGCGGATTCACGGCAATCGCTCTCAGGCCCAACGAACCGCCGCCCTGGCCGGCTTCAAGAGCGGCAAGTATCGAGTCCTGGTGGCGACCGACATCGCTTCCCGGGGAATCGATGTGGAGGAACTGGGTCACGTGGTCAATTTCGACGTACCGGTCGCGGCGGAGGATTACATCCATCGAGTGGGACGGACCGGGCGGGCCGAGGCAACCGGTGACGCATTCACCTTCGTCTCCCCCCAGGAAGAGGGTGAGCTTCGCGCCATCGAGCGGGCCATCGGCAAGCGTCTTCCCCGAATCACGGTCCCCGATTTCGACTACAAGGCCCGCCCGGAAGGGCAGCTGGAAGTCCCGCTGGCCCAACGGATCGCGGCAATCCGAGCCCGCAAAGCGGAGGAGCGAGCCCGCTCCAAAGCCAAAGCCGAGCGGCGGGCCAACCCACCCCCACCCCGGCGCGGGGGCCGGGGCGGCGGACGCCGGCCACACAATTGACAGGCAGCCCTCCCGGAGCCTCATTAGAAGGGTCATGATCAGGCCTCCGATCATCATCGATGCGCAAGGCTCCCTCCTGGTGTTTAACAGCCTCACCAGGGCGATGAAGGAGCTGACCCCTCTGGAAGTGCGGGAGGGCCGCTATCCGATCGCCTACGATGCGGACGGCCGGCTGCTCCGCATCGAGGTGCGGCTGCGCGAGCGGAAGATTCTGGGGATCTGGAAGGAAGTACGGGAAGAAGTCCAGATCATCGCCTACGAGCACATTCCCACCCATGAGCAGGCCCTCCGGGAGCTTCTGCTTCGGTTCATCCAGCCACGCCAGGGAACCTCGCAGGAGTTTGTCAGTCCTGCCGACGGCCTGCTCCGAACCGCGCCCGTCCGGGCCTGAACCTCGCGCGGTTTTCATGACCGAAGAACCCGTCGCCCCCAACTCCAACGACGACGACGATGACGAGTGGCCTCCTCGCCCGGACCCGATGGCCGAGATGGCGATGGGTGTGGCCCTTTTCGTCGCCTCCCGCGAACTGATGCACGATGCCCGAACCATCATGCAGCTGGGTCCGGGCCTTTACGAACACGATCTCCTCAAGAACCAGCTGCGTCATTCTCTCCGCTACTACCCTCCCCTGAGGATCGTCGCCAATCTGCGGGCCCGGCTGGGTGGCGCGCTGCAGGAAATCGAAAAGCCCTGGGAGGATTTGACCCAGGCGACCGTGACCTTCACCGCCCGGCTGGACCAGCGAGACCCCGCCAAAGGCTACAAGCCGATGAATGTCTTCGGCCGCTATACTGGTCTCTATGTACTCTGCCGGATGGAGATCAATGTGATGCTGGCGACCGAGTCCGAGCAGTATCCCGCCTTTCACCGGGGACAGGTCGACTGGCCCCGCGACTGGGACCGGCTGGGACTGTGACGCGGCACAACCTGGTCATCCGCCGAGCCCTGCCGACCGAGGCGGACCCGCTGGCCAGACTGATGGAGCGCACCTTCAGAGACGCCTTTGGGGCGGCTAACAAGCCGGAGCACGTCGCCGAGCATGTCGCCCGCTCCTACCACCCCTCGATTCAGGAGCGGGAGATCGCCGATCCCTCGCTCACCGTACTGGTCGCCGAGGTGGACGGGGAACTCTGTGGCTATGCCCACCTCCGGGAGACCGATCCACCGGCCGAGATCACCGGCCCCCGCCCCATCCAGCTCTGGCGCTTCTACCTCGATCAGGCCTGGCTCGGCAAGGGTGTCGCGCAGGCATTGATGGAGAGCGTGAAGCAGGAAGCCAGAGCCCGTGGTGGTAAAACCCTCTGGTTGGGCGTCTGGGAGGAGAATCCCCGGGGCATCGCCTTCTACCGCAAGGTCGGGTTCACCTCAGTCGGCAGGTTCATCTTTCATGTGGGCGAGGATCCGCAGCAGGATCTGATCATGACCCACTCGCTGGATCAGGGCTGATAGTGCCGGCGGGACTGTCCACCTATGAAAAGATCTACCGCGCGGTCAGGAAGGTCCCTCGCGGGCGGGTGGCTACCTATGGTGACATCGCGAAGCTGGCGGGCTACCCCGGACGGGCCCGGCAGGTAGGTTATGCCCTGCACGCACTGCCGCAGGGTTCGTCGGTGCCCTGGCATCGGATCATCAATGCCGGTGGGCGCATCAGCCTGCCGCCCCAGGGTGGCGGCCTGGACCAGCGCTTCCGCCTGATGGAAGAGGGAGTGCGAGTCGATCCGGGAGGCAAAGTGAGCCTGAGGGAATTCCGCTTTCGAGCCCGGGCCAAAACCCGGAGCCGCTGAGTGCCGCTGACGGTACTCATTGCCATCGGCATCATCGGCATTTTCCTGATGCTGCGGAGCCAGCCGACCCAGCCGCCGGCTCCCAATTCCAGCGCCCAGGATGGAGACGCCGCGACACTGGATGAGCTGGCGCATGCCGGCTCCGACCTGACCCGGGAACACAACATCGAGTTCTACCTCTACGTTCCCCAGGAATCCGACGCGCAGGACATTGCCGCTCAATTGCGGGCTGAAGGGATGGCCGTGGAGATCACCCGGGCCTCGGACGATTCCAGCTGGCTCTGTCTGGTTCAGCGCCGCATGATCCCCGACATGGCGGGGCTCCGGAGCTGCCGGGAGCGATTCACTGCTCTGGCGGAGCATCACGACGGAGAGTACGACGGCTGGGGCACCGAGGTGGAGGGTGGATGATTCATGAGGCGGATCAGTTCAGTTCTTACCCTGCTTATGTTCGGGCTTGGCTCTCCGGTCGCAGCGCAGCAGATCGGGACGCTGGGCTGGATGGCCGGGTGCTGGAGACAATTGGGCCCCAGCGACCAGGTGGACGAAGTCTGGCTGGAGCCGGCCAGCGGCAGCATGATCGGCATCAGCCGCACCATCGAACGAGACAGTACCCGCAGCTGGGAGCACATGCTTATCCGGCCCGGGAGCGCAGGAAATCTGGTTTTCGAAGCGTCGCCTTCCGGTCAGGAAACAGCCGCCTTCATCGCGACCCTGGTGAGCGACACCGCTGTGGTGTTCGAGAATCTCACCCACGATTTCCCCCGCCAGATCCGCTATACCCGCACCGGGAGCGACTCGCTCAGAGCCACCATCAGCGGTATGGTGCGCGACCGGATGCGAACCATCGACTTTCACTACAGCCGGGCGGCCTGTCCCGGATCCTGATTCATGATTCGCACCAAGCGGCTTCGTCTTCTCCCCGGCACCCCCGAACTCCTTCGGGCCGACATCGCCGGACCGGACCAACTGTCCCAAGTCCTGGGACACCCGGTACCGTCGAACTGGCCGCCCGAACTGTACGACCGGCCGGCGATGGAGTGGACCCTCAAGTACCTCGAAGAGAATCCGGCGGCTCACCAGGATTGGCCCTTGTATTACGTCATCGGAGGCGATGACCAGCTGGTTGGCGTGGTCGGTTACAAGCACCCGCCGGACGCCGAGGGAATGGTGGAGATCGGGTATGGAGTGTTGCCGCAGTTTCAGCGTAAGGGGATCGCGGCCGAAGCAGCCGGCGGCTTGATTGCCCGGGCGTTTGGGATTCCGGCGGTTCGCCGAATCACTGCTGAGACATTCCCATCGCTGATCGCATCAATCCGGGTGCTGGAGAAGAATGGTCTTCGGCTGGTTGGAGAAGGCTCGGAGACCGGAGTGATCCGCTTCGAGCTGACTCGGGAAGATTATGAAGCCGGCCGGCGCGACATCCCCGACCATCTTCGCCAGTTCCTCAAGCTGCTCGGGCATCAGTCCTGGGCCGACACCCGCGCCATCAACGCGCTTCACGCCGCCGGCTCCGCCCCGCCCGAGACGCTCTCGCTCCTGGCCCACATCTTCGCCGCGGAACACGTCTGGCTCTCCCGGCTCCAGGGCGTTTCGCCCAGCCACCACGTCTGGCCCGACCTTACCCTGACGGAGTGCCGCCAGCTTGCCACCGAGAACGAATCAGGATTGCGCCAGTTCATCTTCGGTTTGAGTCCCGCCGGTCTCAGAGACATTGTGGCGTACCGGAACAGCGCCGGCCAGGAGTTCCAGACGGCCGTCGAGGATATCCTGTCTCATCTGTTTCTCCATGGCGCCTATCACCGGGGGCAGATCGCCATGCAGCTGCGGATGTCCAGCGCCACACCGGAGAGTACCGACTACATCGCCTTTGCGCGGGGAGTTGCAGCGGCGGGACGTCAGTCCAGATGACCGGCCCGCTCCAACCGCTCAGCGGCGAGCAAGACCTCAACCGGCTGCTGGCTCAGATGAGTCCTGCTCTGGATCCGGTGCGCTATGCATACTGTCGGATGCGCGAGGGCCTCCAGACCGACCGGCTGACCGCCCGGGGAATCTTCCACGAGAATGAAGGAACCACGCTGATCCTGGGATTCGACGAAGCGGTGCGGGCCGGCCTGCAGCCCGATTTCATCTGCCGCCGAATCGAGCTGACGATCCATTCCGATCTCAACGCGGTAGGGTTCCTGGCCCGAATTGCCCGAGAGCTGACCGCGGCGGGTATCCCGGCCAATGCGGTCGCGGCCACCTGGCACGATCATCTTTTTGTTCCCGAATCGCTGGCCGACCGGGCCATGGCGGTCCTGCGTGCCCTGGAAGTCCGCTCGGCCACACCGGAAACGCCGGTGATGTATGCCGTGACGGTGTGGGTCGATCAGGCGATTGCCGATGAGTGGCTCGAGTGGATCCAGCGGGTGCACATCCCCGAGGTACTGGCGACCGGCTGCTTTCAGCGCTGCACCATTCAGCGCGAGCCGGTCGCCCACAGCCGGATCGGGCACCTGCTCGAATATCTGGCCCACTCCGCGGAGGCGTTGCAACGGTACCAGCAGGATCATGCGCCGGCCCTGCAGCAAGTTCATACCTCCCGCTACGCCGGGCGGTTCGAGGCGAGCCGCACGATCCGGACCGTAACCGCCGAGGTGATCGCTCCTCTTGCGTGAAGCGCGGGGCGTCCTGCACCCTTCCCACCATGTCTGACCAACCCATCGACGATTTCAGCCTGCGGGAACCCGGTCCCCTGCACTGCCCCAAATGCAAGGCCGTGATGGAGCCCCATACGGTCGCCGGAATCGAAGTAGACCGTTGCAGCAGTTGCGGCGGGCTCTGGTTTGACCTGCTGGAGCAGGAAGACTTGAAGGACCAACCCGAGGCGGCCGCTCTCGATACCGGCAACCCTGCCACCGGCGACCGTTACGATCAGGTGGGCCTGGTGCGTTGTCCGGTGGATGGCCAGCCGATGGTCCGCATGGTCGACAAAGCTCAACCGGAACTGTGGCTGGAGTCCTGCCCGGTGTGCTACGGCACCTTCTTCGATGCCGGCGAGTTCCGCGAGTTTACCGAAGAAAGTCTGGGCGACATGTTCCGGCGGCGGCGCCGGCCAAGACGGATCTAGCCGCGTGGGCCTCACCCTGGAGTATCTGGCCCAGCGACCCCAGTTCATTCCCCGTCTGGCGGCGTGGCATGTGCGGGAATGGCAGCATCTGCTTCCGGCCTGGTCGGTGGCGGAGGCGTCGGCCGAGCTGGCTACTCATACCGGCCGGCGCGTGGCCCCGACCACCGTAATCGCCCTGATCGACGATGAGCTGGCGGGATCCGCCAGCTTGCTGCTGGAGGATATGCCGGGTACCGAGAGCCGGTCACCCTGGCTGGGAAGCGTGTATGTCGCCCCGGAGCATCGGGGCCATGGGACCGGAGCCGCGCTGGTAGACCGGGTGGTCGCCGACGCCACCGCCCTCGGCTATTCCCGGATCCACCTGCTGACCACTGAAGCTGAGGGGTGGTACCTGCCCAGGGGGTGGCGGACCCTGGAACGGCGGCTGTACGCCGGTCACCCTGCCGTCATCATGGGCTTAGACCTCAACCGCTGAGTGGCTACCTTTAGGGAGCCGGGCCAGGGCCCCGGGAGACTGGCAGACTAGGTTCGCGAAGGACTCGATCGAGTAAGTAAGACCCTGTAGCGTTCTCAGAACCTACCCCGAGATGACCGACAACACCTTAGAGCAGCAGATCAAAGCGCTCCGAAGCCAGCTCAGTACGGTGGACGCCCAACTGGCCAAGCGAGGCGAGAACGCCGAGGGTCTGGAAGACCTTAAAGGCGCGGTCGACAATCTGCGCACCAGCGTCTGGGCGGTCCTATCGGCCTCCCGCACTACCAATTATCCTGGCTTCATCACCCGGTTCCGGCTACGCCGCGCGATCGATATTCTCAAGACCATCATGGCCGATCTGGACAGCGAGACCGGCCGGATTCTCCACCCGGAACATTCCGAATTCCAGATCCTGATGCAGCAGCTCAACGAGCGTATCGGGCGGCTGCGCAGCGGACAGTAGATCCTCGATGCCGACCGCCGGGCTGACCGGACTGATCAGTGTGGCGATCGGCCTCGGCCTGGCGGCGGCGTGCGGTTTCCGGGTCTTCACTCCGTTGTTCATCGCAGGAATCGCGGCCCACTGGGGGAATCTTCCTCTCGCAAGTGGGTTCGAATGGCTTGCCAGCGTCCCCGCCCTGATTGCGTTCGCCACCGCCACGATCCTCGAGATCGGGGCCTATTACTTCCCCTGGCTGGATCACGCGCTGGACGTTGTCGCCACGCCGGCCGCCGTGCTGGCCGGGATGATCGCGGCCGCATCGGTGATCACCGATCTGCCTCCCTTGCTCAAGTGGACGGCCACGATCATCGGTGGAGGCGGGGCGGCGGGACTGATTCAAGCGGCTTCGGTCCTGCTGCGAATCAAGTCGACCGCGCTGACCGGAGGCCTGGGGAATCCGGTGGTGGCGACGGGAGAAGCGGTCGGCTCGGTGGTTACTTCGATCGCGGCGATCATCGTACCGCTCGTCGCCGTTGTCTGCCTTTTCGTGACTCTGATTGTCATGTTTCGATGGAGATCGAGAATCGTGAGACGGGAGACGGGAGACAGGAGTTCGGGCTAGTCCCGTCTCCCGTCTACCGAAACGCATAGACCAGAGGCCAAGATGAGACTCTCATCGACGGCGTTCTCTCATGGCGCCGAGATTCCTAAAGCTCATACCTGCGAAGGACCCAATACTTCGCCGGCGCTGGCCTGGAGTGACATCTCCCCCCGGGCAAAGAGTCTGGCCCTGATCGTCGACGACCCCGATGCGCCCGACCCCCAGGCTCCGAAGATGACCTACGTCCATTGGGTGCTGTACAATTTGCCCACGGGGGATGGCGGACTTCCTGAGGCGGTCGAGTTGTCGAAATTGCCGCCGGGCGCGCTGACCGGGACCAGCGACTACCGGCGGGCCGAGTGGGGCGGACCCTGCCCCCCGATCGGGCGACACCGCTACTTCTTCAAGCTCTATGCGCTGGACACCGTCTTGCCCGATCTCCAGCAACCGACCAAGGCCAGACTGGAGGCGGCGATGGCGGGGCATGTAGTGGAGCAAGTGGAGTTGATGGGCACCTATCAGAAACGCAGCCCCAGGTAGTGGCGGCTGCGCTCAAATGGTTGGTGCTGCGGATTTCGGGTGACGGGAAACTGGTGAGACTCGAGAATTTGGTTGTCGGGGGGGCCCCCTGGAGACTTGGTCCTGCAAGCGCCCCGGTCTTCTATCCGACGTTGTCCGTATCTACCTGCCCACTCAACTTCTGGGTGATGTACGACCAGCTCAGCCCGATCGCCAGCACCAGGCTCACGGCAACCAGCACCAGATGCGCAATCGCCCGGCTGCTGGTGGGTGAGATAACTCCGTAGTAAATCATTGCCCAGATGGTGCAGGCAAAGAGCCCGACCACCAACAGGGCTCCCCCTGCCCCCAGCGACCGACGGGTCGCCTGCAGGAACACCACCCAGCAGGCCACCAGACCAAGCCCGGCAAAGGCCTTGAGAGGAGTGAACCCGTGCCACAGTCCCGCCAGTCCGGTTTCTCCCGGCTTGGGCTGAAAGATCCAGTGGAAAAACGAGAATCGCTCGGGATTGTAGGTAGCGTAGACCAACAACAGCGCCGCGCCCAGCCGAGCCAGGAACCCGCTCCAGGAGAAGCTGCCGGATGACATCGAAACTCCAAAGCAAGAGGAGGAAGAAGCCGGTGGCGAAGGTAGCCCCCGCTCTCAAACGGCGCCAGCCAGCCGTGAAGGATGAACTTCGCATTATTCCCGGCGTGGGGCCATCCATCGCGATCGATCTGCGGGAACTGGGGATTCGCAAAGTCTCCGACCTCAAGGGCAAGGATCCCGAACGGATGTACCGCCGGCTGATCCAGCGCCGGGGCGCCCATCAGGACCGCTGCTTGCTCTATGTGTTCCGTTCAGCAGTTTACTTCGCCAGTACCCCCAATCCCCGACCTGACTTGCTCGAGTGGTGGCGCTGGAAGGACCGGCACTGAGTTCGCAGGCTCACCCTTATCCGGACGAACCCATGGTCAAGTATCTCACGGAGTTCATCGGCACCATGTTCCTGGTCCTCACCATCGGACTGACGGTGATCGCTGGTTCTCCCATGGCGCCACTGGCCATCGGTGCATCGCTGATGATCATGGTCTACATGGGCGGGCACATCTCCGGCGGGCACTACAATCCGGCGGTGTCGCTGGCCCTGGCCCTGCGGGGGAAACTGGCCAGCTCCGAGGTGGTTCCCTACATGGTGGCTCAGTTGCTCGGCGCCATCGTGGCGAGCCTGCTGGTCTACGTGATCATGGGCCGCACCTTCGCCCCTGCCCCGGCTCCCTCGGCCACGATGATCGCGGCATTGCTGGTCGAAATCCTCTACACCTTCGCCCTCGCATTGGTGGTCCTCAACTCGGCAACTCACCCGGCCACCAAGGGCAATTCGTTCTACGGTCTCGCTATCGGATTCACCATCGTGGTTGCGGCCTTTGCCGGCGGTGGTATCTCGGGCGGGGCATTCAATCCGGCCGTCGGCATCGGCCCGACCCTGGTCCATGGCCTGATGGGTGGTGGGTCCTTCTCCAGTCTTTGGCTCTACATTGTCGGGCCGTTCGTCGGTGGAGCGTTGGCCGCGGTGGTGTTTAAGTCACAGGAAGGTTGAGTTCCACGTTTTCGTTCCTCGTTCCTCGTTCCGCGTTCTCTTGCAATTACCCACGAGGAACGGGGAACGAGGAACCTCCAAACCAATCTGGAGGCATGTATCAACTCCGTATTGCTCCGCACCACGGGCCTGCTGATCGCCAGCAACGTCTTCATGACCTTCGCCTGGTACGCCCATCTCAAGAATCTGGCGGGCAAACCCTGGTACATCGCCGCACTGGTGAGCTGGGGAATCGCCCTGTTCGAGTATCTGCTGCAGGTCCCCGCCAATCGCATCGGCTACACCGCACTGTCGTTGGGGCAGCTCAAGATCCTGCAGGAAGTGATTACCCTGTCGGTCTTCGTGCCCTTCGCGGTGTATTACATGAAGCAGCCGTTCAAGATGGACTATCTCTACGCGGCGGGGTGCATCCTGGGGGCGGTGTACTTCATCTTTAGAGGCCGTTAGCGATGGCCCAACGGCTAATGGCTAACGGCTAATGGCTTAATTATTGTATACCCTGCATTGAACCCCGGCCCCAAGGAGCCCATGGCCCAACCGCTAGTCGGCATCGTGATGGGTAGCGACTCCGACTGGAGTGTGATGCAGCACGCGGCCCAGCAGCTGGCCCAGTTCGAAGTCCCTCACGAAACCAAAGTCGTCTCGGCCCACCGTACCCCGGATCTGCTCTACCAGTACGCCGAGCAAGCAGCTTCCCGGGGATTACAGTGCATCATCGCCGGGGCCGGCGGGGCGGCCCACCTCCCGGGAATGCTGGCCGCCAAGACCCCGGTCCCCATCCTCGGTGTACCGGTGCCATCCAAACACCTGCAGGGACTCGACTCACTCCTTTCGATCGTCCAGATGCCCGGTGGGATTCCGGTGGCGACCTTCGCCATCGGGGACGCCGGCGCTAAGAATGCCGGACTCTTTGCGGTCTCTCTCCTCGCCCGGCAGAACCCTGCCCTCGCCCAAAAGCTCGATGCCTTCCGGAAGAGCCAGACCGACCGGGTGCTCGACCTCAAACTGCCGGAGACGCCGTGATCGTACCCGGCGCCACTCTCGGCCTTCTGGGCGGGGGACAACTCGGCAGGATGTTTACCCAGGCCGCTCAACGGATGGGCTACGAGGTTGTGGTCCTCGATCCTGATCCGCTTTCTCCCGCTGGACGCATCGCAGCGCTGCATCTCCAGGCCGGTTACACCGATGAACCCGCGCTCACCGAGCTGGGAAATCGAGTCCAGGCCATCACCACCGAATTCGAGAATGTCCCCGCCAGTTCCCTGGCCTTTCTCCGGCTGATGTGTCCGGTCCGGCCCGGACCAGAGGCGGTATCATTGACGCAGGACCGGATCGCCGAGAAGAACTTCGCCCGGCAGCAGGGCCTCGACACGGCGCCGTTCCACGCCGTGTTGACCGAGGCCGACGTGGGCCCGGCCTTCGAGGCCATCGGCGCTCCGGCCATCCTCAAGACCAGCCGGCTGGGGTACGATGGCAAGGGGCAGGTCACCATCGACGGCCTGGAAGGCCTCATCGAAGCCTTCGACAATTTCGACCGCCAGCCGTGCATCCTCGAACGGCGGCTTCGACTCGACCTCGAGGTGTCGGTCGTCCTGGCCCGATCGGCCGACGGTCGAACTGTGACATATCCGGTGGCAGAGAACCGACATGTCGACGGTATTCTGGACACCACGGTGGTTCCGGCCCGGATTCCCGAGAAGCTGGCCGACAAGGCCCGCCAGGCTGCGGCCAGGCTGGCCAAGGCGATGAACTACATCGGGACCATGGCGGTGGAGTTCTTCGTGGTGGACGGCCGGCTATTGGTCAACGAGATGGCGCCCCGCCCTCACAACAGCGGTCACTTTACCATCGATGCCTGCGTCACCGATCAGTTCGAGCAACAGGTGCGGGCCCTGGTCGATCTTCCCCTGGGCGACACCGGTCTCCATTCACCGGCGGCCATGGTGAATCTGCTGGGAGATCTCTGGCTCTTCGGCGAGCCCCGCTGGGACAAGGCGTTGTCCGATCCCAATGTGAAGCTGCATCTGTATGGCAAGAAGGAACCCAAAGTGGGCCGGAAGATGGGCCATATTACTGCCCTTGGGGTAGCCCAGGACGACGCCCTGGTCGCCGCTGTCGGGGCCCGGGCGCGCCTCACTATGATCACTCAACACTGACCGCGAGACCGTAACCATGCTGACGCTGTTGACCACCCTCACGCTGCTTGCTCCCGCGCCGACCGTGGACCCCGCGCCACCGGCCTGCATCACCATGAACACCGAGAAGCTTCCCCTGGCTACCCGGAAAAGCCCGCTCGACTCCATCTCGTTCAAAGTGGGTGGGGCCGACGTGAAGCTCTGTTACGGCCGTCCTTCGGCCAACGGCCGGACCATGATCGGGGGCGACAATGTTCCCTTCGGGAAGCTCTGGCGCACCGGCGCCAACGAGCCGACCATGATCCATACCACCGGCCCGCTGGTGATCGCCGGGGTAAAGGTCCCGGCCGGGTCCTACTCGATCTACACCATTCCCGATCCCAAGCAGTGGCACGTGATCGTCAACAAGTCGATCACCCAGTGGGGCCACGAGTCGAACTACACCGACGCAGTGAAGGCCCAGGAGGTCGGTCACGGCTTCGCGCCGGCTTCCGCCATCGCCGCGCCGGTGGAAAAGTTCACTATCCACTCCGAACCGGGCGCCGGCGGAGCGGTGAATGTGATTCTCGAATGGGAAAAGACCCGGGTGACGGTACCGGTGACTGCGGGGAAATAGCGGGTAGGCGGGTCGGCGGGTAGAAACGCGAACGGGAGAGTCCACCGAGGACCCTCCCGTCCTTCTGCGGCTAGCCGCCTAGCCGACTACCCGCCTAGAACGCCAGCTTCACTCCCTGCCCTTCGGCCTCACCACCACCCTCGGCCGGGGCCCCGGCGACGTCGAATTGATCGTACTTGATCTTCGAAGTAAATGAGTTCCCGTCGTCCGAGACGGTGATGTGCTCCACGAACACCCCCCGCCCCGCCAGGCCCCAGCCGCCCCCCGTGGCGATCTCACTGAAGTTCGCCGGAGCCGTGGTCACGTAGAACTCGTACTTGGCTTCAAATTCCTTTGGGCCGGTTCGGCGCCAGATCCCGTAGGCCGGTGGAACCGGTGGCGAGGCATCGTAGTTGGATGACTCGGTCATGGTCCCGCCCTGGTTGAACGAGTACATGAACTCCAGGTCCTTGATCGGAGCGAACGCGCCGCTGGAGAACTGCAGCTTGGCGCGCCATTCGCCCTGAAGATCGAGCGCCGGTGCGGCGGCCGCTTCCTGGGCAGCGGGCTTGGCGGGGGGCTGGCAGGCAAGCATCAGGGCCGGAACCATCAGCGACGGCAGTATCATGCGCATCGGGAACTCTCCTCGAAGAATGGATCGCGGAAGACTGTCGCGACCGTCGCGACCGTTCCGACCGTCAGTTTACTTGAGCGACAGAATCCATTTGACCATCGCCTGAAGATCTTCTTCCGGCACCGACGGGTGGGGAATCATCGGAATGTCGCCCCACACACCCGAGCCGCCCTTCCTGACTTTCTCGACCAGAGTCGCCTGAACATCCTGTCCGGAGTACTTGGCCGCGACTTGCTTGAACGCGGGGCCCACCTTTTTGGCATCCACCGAGTGACAGGCAATGCAACCGTATTTCGCCGGCATCTGGTCGGGTGCGACCTTGTCAGGCGCCGGGGGCGCGGCGGCAGCGGCGGGCGCCGGGGTGGGATTGGGTGATGCGTTACCTCCCGGCAACCATGATGTGGTCGGCACCACGGCCGGTGTGGTCTGGGCCTTGATATAGGCAACCAGCAACCACACCCCGTCGGTCCCGATCACGCCGCCATAGGCCGGCATGCCCTTGGGTCGGCCGTAGAAGATCGAAGTGAAGATGTCGTTGTCGGTGCCGCCATAGCGCCAGCGACCGTCGACCAGGCTGGGTCCCACCCAACCGACGGCACCACCGCCGTGACAGCCGTCGCAATTCATGGCGCTGAAGAGACTCCCGCCGGCGTCGGGATTGAGTTTGTCCGGCTTCGGCGCGCTGAGCGCGTTGGCCGCAGGGAGCACTCCACCCGCTGGGATCCGGTCTTCCGACTTCACCGGCGGTCCGTCGCCTTGACTGGTTGCGGGGGCGCCTGGCTTGCAACCACTCGCACCGGCCAGGGCCACCGCGAGCAGGATCGCAGCATGTCTGGTGATTGGCATAGTGTCGTCTCCCGTTAGAACCCGAAGATCCAGACCAGACCACCCTGGCTGGTGTGCCGTCCGATATCTTTGTAGGGATCGGAAGGCGGGCGGACATCGGCGGGATCATCCGCCCGAACGTCGCCGGCCAGCAGGAACCAGTCGCCGCCGATACCGGCGTAGACCGCGACATACTGCTTGCCGTCGGGACCGCGATACGTCATCGGATTGCCCACCACACCCGACCCGACCTTCTGCTTGAAGAGCAGCTTGCCGGTCCTGGCGTCGACTGCCTTGAACCAGCCGTCCAGGGTTCCGTAGAAGGCGACATCCCCGGCCGTCACCAGCGCGCCGCTCCAGTTGGGGAAGTGCTCTTTGTCTTCCCACACCTTCTTGCCGGTGGTGGCATCCCAGGCAATGAACCCGCCGAGGTGACTCCCGGCCGGGCCGGCGTAGTAAGGTGTACCGGCACCGATGAACGGCGTACCGCGGAAATGCTGGGCCTCAACCGCGGCGTAGTCCATGCACATGTTGTTGATCGAAGTGTAGAACCAGCCGGTTTTGGGCGAGTACGCCGCAGGCGACGCCGGGCTCACTCCCCCCTCCAGGCTGGGGCAAACATTTTTCACGTTGCCCTTGCTGGCGCCGGTCTGCTTGGTCGAATCGAGCACCGGACGTCCGGTCTTGAGATCGATGCTCCTGGCCCAGGTCACATCGACATAGTTAGGCGCCGAGAGGACTTCCCCGGTGGCCCGATCGAGGGTGTACTGGAAACCGTTCTTGTTGAAGGTCACCAGGGCCTTTCTGACCTTCCCGCCGATGCTGACATCGGCCAGAATCATGGTGGAGACCGCGTCGTAGTCCCAGTTATCGTGCGGGGTAAACTGATAAGCCCAAATCAGCGAGCCGTCCGAGGGTCGCCGGGCCAGCACGCTGGTAGTCCATTTGTTGTCTCCCACCCGCTGCTCGGCGTTGTATGGGGCGGGGTTTCCCACGCCATAGTACACCAGATCCAGTTGGGGGTCGTAAGACATCCAGCCCCAGACCGGCGCTCCACCGGTCTTCCAGCTGTCATTGGCCCAGCTGGTCTTGCCCAGATCGGTACCCTTGTCGTAGAACGGCTTGAAGGTTGAAGGATTGATCAGCATCTCCTTATCGGGCCCAATGTTCCGCCCGGTCCACAGGACTTTCCCAGTCTTGAGATCGAGACCCCTGACGAAACCGTAGATGCCGAACTCACCGCCGGACGCACCGACGATGACCCGGTCCTTCACCACAAACGGGGCCATCGGTGTGGTCTCGCCTTCGTTGACGTCGGCAATCTGGGTCTTCCAGAGTTCCTGCCCGGTTTCGGCATCGACCGCGACCGTGTGACCGTCCAGCAGGTTGTAGATAATCTTGCCGTCGGCGTAGAAGGCACCCCGGTTGATCACGTCACAGCAGGAGACTCCGATCGAACTGGGACTCACCGCCGGGCGGTACTTCCACTTGAGCGGATACCCTTCCTGGGTGAGGTCGAAAGCGTACAGCACGTTGGGCCACGGCGTCACCACATACATGGTGTTGTTCACCACCAGCGGTTGCCCCTGATGGCCGGCCAACACCCCGGTGGAGAAGGTCCACACCGGTCTAAGCCGGCTGGCATTCTCCGCTGTGATCTGGGACAGTGTGCTGTAGCGGGTGGAGCCATAGTCCTTGCCCGGCATGGTCCACTCTCCATCAGACCCCTGGGCGGCGAGCGAGCCGGTGGTCAGCACTGACAGCGAGCCCAGTATTGTGAGGGAGCGGGCGAGCCGGAGCAGCCGCCCGGAAGGCGCCGCGACGGCGGCTGGGCGAACAGGGCCAACGCTTGGCATAAGCATGCGGACTCCTTGCAGACTGCGGGTAGGTCCTGAGACTAGCGCGCTATGTTAGGGGCCTCCGGGTGGGGTACCTGCGAGCAAGGTTTTAGGGTACAGGTTGGGGGGATGTTCGGCAAGGATACGAAGGTCTAATCCACCGGCTTCGCCCGCATCCAGTCGAGGCCGGTGGATATCGATGGCGCGGAGGCAGCGCCCGTTGCGTCGCGCTTAGTGGGCCCCGAGCGACCCCCGGCTGCCCATGACGTATTCCATGAAGCTCAATTGGTCGGCCCAGTTGTCGATCGAGTCCTCCACCGTGGCGCCAGCCGAGTGGCCGGCCCCCCAGGAAACCCGGAGCAGCACGGGGTTGGGGCAAGACTGGGCGGCCTGCAAGGCAGCGATGAATTTGTAGGCATGCATCGGGACCGTGGTCTCGTCTTTCTCACCGGGGAGTACCAGGGTCGGCGGATAGCACTCGCCCGGGCGAATGGCGTGATACGGTGAGTACGCCAGCAAGGCGCGAAAATCCTCTGGATCCTCGGTCGACCCGAAGTCGGAGCGCCACTGACGGCCACCGGTAAAATGGTCCAGCCGGACCATGTCGAGCGCCGGGTAGTCGATGGTCCCGGCCGCGAACAGCTCGGGCCGCTGGAGCATCGCCGCGGCCGCCAGCATACCGCTCGCGCTCCCTCCGTTGATGATCAGCCGCCCCCGACTGGTCCAACCGGATCCGATCAGCCACTCCGCCGCCGCGATCATGTCGTCGATCGCCCTCTGCTTGTTACGTCGAATACCGGCCTCATGCCACTGCTGTCCGTACTCACCACCTCCCCGGATGTTGGGCATGGCAAACATCCCGCCCCGCTCCATCCATGCGGTGACGTCGGGCCGGAACCAGGGAGAGGCGGACCAACCGAAGGCCCCGTAGCCGTACAGTAATACCGGTGTCCCTGAACTCGGGGTAAGGTCCCGCCGATGACTTACGAACATCGGGATCCGGGTTCCGTCCTTCGAATGGAAGAACACCTGCCGGGTTACGAACGCCTGTGGATCGTGCACCAACTGAGGCTGGCGGAAGACGGTAAGTCCTCCGGTGGGGACATCCAGCCGATAAACTGTCCCGGGGTCGGCAAAGTCGGAGAGGACGAACATGGCCTCCTTGCCCGCGGGCAGGCCGGTGAACGGGGTCCAGATCGATGCGACCTTCGGTAGCTTCAGATCGTAGGAAAAGCGGCCGGTTCGGTCAAAGACGCTCACCTTCATCCAGGCATCGTGCCGATACGGTACGATCAGCTGCTCTCCAATCAGCGCGGCACCGATGGTCGGATCGACCGGGTCCTCCGATTGCGGAATCACCACCCGCCACTCGGATCGGTCGGGACGCCGTGGGTTCAGTGCCACGATACGGGACCGGGGGGCATCGAGGGTGGTCTGGAACCAGAGAGTATCACCAAAGCCGCCCAGGAAGGTGTAGGCTGCGTCCGCCGTCCCTATCAGCGGTACTACGACGGCTTGAGGCTGACGGAGGTCCTGCACCAGAACCGTGTTGGTCGGTGCGCCACCCTCACTCTGCCCCATCACCAGCCAGCGGCCGTCGCCGCTGATCGATGTGCTCAGTACCTGACTCGCGATCCCTGGATCGTAAATCAGCCGGTCTGCGGACTGACTGGTCCCGGTTTGGTGATACCACAGCGTCTCGCCCCCGAGCCGCTGGCTGAGTTCCTCGCCCGCCCGCGGTGGTACCAGTCGCTCATAGTAGAATCCGCTTCCATCGGGCAGCCAGACGAGGGTGCTCCGCGCGCTATGCAGGCCGGTCAGAGAGTCGCCCAAGTCTCGACTGCGGTGGAGGTCTCGAACCCGTAGCACCAGCCAGGAGGAACCGCTCGTACTGGTCCCCCACGCTAACCACCGGCCATCCGGACTGGGCGCGACCCGGGCCAGCCGACTGGCTCCTGAGCCTGGGAGTGAGTCCTCGTGCAGCACGATCCTGCTCTTGCCGCCGGCATCAGTCTCGATCAGCCGACTCCGCGAGAAGGAAGCGTCGGCATCGACATAGTAGTACCGGGAACCGCCCCGAACCGGCACCCCGTAGCGGCGTCCACCGGCAATCGCGGCGATTCGTGCCCGTAGGGAATCCCGCGCCGGTCCGCCCAGCAACCGGCGGGTATATCGGTCCTCGGCCCGGGCCCAGTCCCCAGTCTCCTGGGAAGTCATTGCTTCCATCCAACGGTAGGGATCGGGCACCGCGATACCGTGGAGGGTATCGACCTGCGGCACCTTACGGGCCACCGGCGGGCCACCCGCCTGGGGGAACTGAGAGGCCGCCTGCAGCGCGGCCAAGGCAAGCAGAAGTGCAGCCGACACCAGATCCCTCCGCCGCAAAGTTTGGGGGTGCTGTACTGCGCCGGTCAGCCTGAAACCGGTCCAGCTGCCGAGAAATCTCTGGAGAACTGCGGATCGCGGGCTATCGCAGGATTGCTCCCATCTCTGCGAGGAGAACAAGAAAACCGACCCTCAACTGGGCCAGTTGAGGGTCGGCTGATGGGAAAGAGTGGAGGCGGAGGGAGTTGAACCCTCGTCCGAGTGAGTCTCCAGAACCGCGTCTACGCGCGTAGGTACTGCTCTTTGCGTCGATCCGGGCCGGTGCAGCACCAACCTTCCCGGACTCTATCTCCTGAGTTCTCGCTTCTACCGTCGGAGCGGCGGTAGTCGCCAGCCCGGATTTGCGATTCGATGGCGACGCCCCAGGCGAGCTTCGTTCATCGAAGGAGCAGTAAGCGAGCTTAGCTCAGCTTACGCAGCCATTGCCAGTTCAGAGTTGGCAGTTGATACGTTTCCAAACGGTTTTACCAGGGGTCTGGACCTGGGCGCGCTGCAATTCCTTCATCAAACCCGTCGAAGCCTGTCGCCCCCGTAACGGACCCGAAACTTAGCCGCCCAGGGAGGTTGATTCAAGCTGAGTGGTGCTTGCCGGTCTCCCATTTGTGCTGCACCTTCTCCTCCGACTCGCCCCCTGACGCACACCTCATTGCCGAGTATACCCAGGGAACGGGTCTTCCACTCACGAGGGTGCGGCCGTGGACCGTCAACCGCAGGTGCAGGCGACTTCCCACTCAGTACCGACTCCGGCGCATCCCTATCGCCTGGCGACGCTGCTGTTGCTGCTGACCGCCACTGCCCTTCCCCTGGCGTTCAGCGAGATGGCCCTGCGGCGACTGGCTCCTATCCCTGATCCGTATCACCAGCTCAAGCTCAAGAACCGGACTAACGACTACATCCGCTCGGAGTTCCCCCGGAATTACCACACCATCACCACCGGGCAGTCGATCGGGCTCCATGGCCAGCGCCATTTCAGCATCAACAATATGGGGTTGCGTGGCGCCGAGCTGGTCATGCCGAAACCGCTCGACGAGTTCCGCATCTTCATCGTCGGCGGCAGCGTGGTGGAGTGCCTGGCCCTCGATGACAGCGAATCCCTGGACGCGGTGCTGGAGCGGTCCCTCCAATCGCTGGCGCCGAAGGGAACCAGAGTACGGGTCTACGGCGCGGCCCGTTCGGGAGATCGGATCGACGATCACATCCCGATGATCATGCAGCGGCTGGTACACCTGGAGCCCGACGCGATCGTACTGCTCGCCGGGGTCAACGACCTCACCGCCTCGATCTACCAGCACGACTACCTCCACTTTCCCAAGGCAGCGGTGGACTCACTGGATCGAATCAGCCCGCTGCTGCTGCTGGGCATGTTTGCTACCGAAACCCAGCTCGGCCGGCGAATCCATCGGCTGGTCACCGGATTCCGCGTCCTCCGCACCGAGAAGGACGTCCTGGAAGAGATCCGCCTCGACATGGACTACCGGGACAAGATTCAACTGCGGCAGTCGGTACCGGTGTCCGACCTGATGCCGCGAGTCGACACCGCCAGCTATCGCCGGAATCTTCGCTCGCTGGTCGGCGCGGTACGCACCAATCGTATTGAGTTGGTCCTGTTGACTCAGCCGAGCACCTGGAACAGCCGGGTCGACCCGGTGACACAGGCCCATCACTGGATGCTCTATCGTAAAGGAGTGACCTACCGCGAGGATCGGATGGACGCTGCCCTCGAAGCGCTCAACGACGAAGTGCGGGCCTTGTCGGTCGCCGAGAGATTGCCGCTCTATGATCTCGCCCGCGACATCCCCAAGTCCTCCACGTACTTCTATGACGACGTGCATTTCCTGCCACCGGGCGCCGCCTTCGCAGGTACTCACCTGGCCGAACGCATGAAGACCCTGGTTGACTAACAACCTGCAACATGTGTGTAAACTCCGCATAGACGCGTCGCCCTAGAGTCATTCCTTCGGTCTCGGCCGAGACCACTCACAACACAACCCGCTGGAGTCCCGGGCAGCGCGCGCACTGCTCCCGGGTTCCTGCAAACCCGCCGGCGGCCCTTCCCCGCCGAGCGGGAGGAGGCAGTCATGTCGGCAACAGGCATTCGTCGGATCGCGCGCAGTCATTGGATGGCCAGCCTGATGGCA
>CAZOES010000010.1:0-20720 GCA_964578865.1 uncultured Gemmatimonadaceae bacterium
CAGTACGACGTCTCATTCTCGCTGGGCGACGGGCTCCGGCCCGGGTCGATCGCCGACGCCAACGACGAGGCGCAGTTCGCCGAGCTCAAGACTCAGGGAGAATTGAACCGGATTGCCTGGGAATACGACGTCCAGGTGATGAACGAGGGTCCCGGCCACATCCCTATGCACCTGATCAAGGAGAACATGGAGAAGCAGCTGGAGTGGTGCGGGGAGGCACCCTTCTACACCCTGGGTCCGCTGACCACCGACATCGCCCCGGGCTACGACCATATCACCAGCGCCATCGGTGCTGCCATGATCGGCTGGTACGGCACTGCCATGCTTTGCTACGTGACACCCAAGGAGCACCTGGGGCTGCCGGATCGCGACGATGTGAAAGCTGGAGTGATCGCCTACAAGATCGCGGCTCATGCGGCGGATCTCGCCAAGGGACACCCCCGGGCCCGGCTTCGAGACGATGCGCTCAGCAAGGCCAGATTCGATTTCCGCTGGGAGGATCAGTTCAACCTTTCACTCGATCCGGTGACCGCCCGGGCTTACCACGACGAGACCCTGCCCGCTGAGGGGGCCAAGGTGGCCCACTTCTGCTCGATGTGCGGGCCCAAGTTCTGTTCGATGAAGATCACCCAGGACATCCGGGAGGCCGCGGCCGGGATGGCGAAGAAGTCGGAGGAGTTCCGGAGCAAGGGTGGCGAGCTCTACGTGAAGCAGTGATCATGCGCCTTCTCCTCCCGGTCCTTTTGGCTCCATCACTCCTGGTTGCCCAACAGGTGGAGCGCGGCCCGGTGCGCGACGGGGCCGCCTATGTCACGCCTCCGGCCATGGGCCGCGAAACCGCGAGCGAGCTCCGTCCGGCAGTCGAGCGGTTCACTGCTGACGAGAACAGCTTGGCCCAGCGCTACACCGCAGAGTGGTCCCGGGCTCACCGTGACGCGGCCCGGGGCTTTTATCGGGCCTGGACCCAACAGCTGGGCCGGATCGAGTTCGCCAGGCTCTCGCAGGAGGGAAAGGTGGACTACCTCCTGCTCCGGCAGGCAATCTCCCATCGGCTTGACCTGCTGGATATCGAGGAACACCGCCTGGCCGAGGTTAGCCCGCTGCTGCCGTTTGGGGCGGCCATCCGGGCCCTGGACGAAGCCCGCGAACGGGTGGATTCGGTGGACCCCGATGGCGCCGCCCAGGCTCTCGCTGTTATTGCCCGCCTGGCCGACAGCGCCCGCGAGGCCATCGAGTCGGCCGACAGCACCGTGCGGCCCAGCCGGGTGCTGGGGATGCGAGCCGCCCAGGCAGTGGAAAGCCACCGCCAGACCCTGGCCCGGTGGCAGAAGCACTACGCCGGATACGACCCGCTGTTTTCCTGGTGGACCACCTCCCCATACGCCAAAGCCGACTCGGCCATCTCGACTTACGGCCGCGTGCTGCGAGAAAAAGTCCTGGGGGTGCACCCCGGGAAGGACGATCCCATCGTAGGCGATCCACTGGGACGGGAGGCGCTGGTGCGGGACATCGCGTTCGAGATGATCCCCTATACCCCGGAAGAGCTGATCGCCATCGGGGAACGGGAGCTGGCCTGGTGCGAGGCCGAGATGAAAAAAGCCGCCCGCGCGATGGGGCTGGGGGACGACTGGCATGCCGCCATCGAACGGGCCAAGCTCGATCATGTCGCCCCGGGGGAGCAGCCGCTCCTGGTCAAGCGTCTGGGCGATGAGGCCGCCGACTGGGTGAGTTCCCGGAACCTGGTCACCGTGCCGCCGCTGGCCCGGGACGATTGGCGAGTGATCATGCTCACGCCCGAGGAGCAGAAGGTGAATCCCTTCTTCCTCGGCGGCGATCATATCTACGTGGCCTACCCCACCGATGCGGTGTCCGACGCCGACAAGCGAATGACCATGCGGGGCAACAACGTGCATTTCGCCCGCGCGACAGTACATCACGAACTCATACCCGGTCATCATCTGCAGGCATTCTACCAGGCCCGCTACAACCAGTACCGCAATACCTTCTCGACGCCGTTCTGGACCGAGGGGTGGGCGGTGTATTGGGAGATGGTGATGTACGACGGGGGATTTCCCAAGTCACCCGAGGACCGGGTCGGAATGCTGTTCTGGCGGATGCACCGGGCCGCCCGGATCATCTTCTCGCTCAAGTTCCACCTGGGCCAGATGACGCCGGAGCAGGCGATCGACTTCCTGGTGGACAAGGTGGGTCATGAGCGGGCCAATGCCACGGCGGAAGTGCGCCGGTCGTTCAATGGCAGCTATCCGCCGATGTACCAGGCCGGATACATGCTGGGAGCCCTGCAACTCCGGGCCTTGCACGCCGAGGTGGTGGGGAAGGGCAAGATGAGCGAGAAAGCCTTCCATGATGCGGTGCTGATGGGCAACCAGATGCCGATCGAACTGGTGCGGGCCCGGATCCTGGGGTTGCCGCTGACCGCGGATTACACGGCGAAGTGGAGGTTCGACCAGTAGGGGTTCAATCTTCCCGGCCCGAGACCAGCACCGACCAGAACTCGGGCTGTCTGCCTCCCTCGATTCCCTGCTTGATCATCCACTGGCGATCCTTGCTCACGTAGATCCAGATACCACCCAGGTACCGGTACTCCGAGGGTGGACCAAAGCGGATCTTCCAGCAATCGAATTCTCCAGCGGGAACTTTGACCCTCTCCTCTCCCACCACGGCCAAGTCATACCATTTCGAAGGAACCCGGGAGGCCCCCCCCAGCGACATCAGCTCGATGCTGGCGTGCCAATCGGCGGAAAGCCGGGTGCGCCGAAGGGCCATGAAGAGCACATCCCCCTGTAACACGTAGCCATTGGAGTCGTCCCGCTTGGTCGAGTCGGTAACCAGGACCGACCAGGTGGTGTATCCCCCCTTGGAAAATCCTTTGAGGATATCGTTCGCCCGGAATTCCTCGGTGACTCGCCCCTCGCCATTCATCACCGAAGTCGAGCGTGCCAGCAACTTGAGTGAGGCATCATCGACCCAGGACGTGTCCTGCCATTCGACCGGCTCGGCTCCCTTCGCCGGCCGGCTGAGCAGCAGCCATGCCGGCTTCCCGTTATACACATCGAGCTTCAGCCGCGAACGAGCTATCCGGCTCGAATCGGTGTACTGAGTGCCACGCTCGAGAAGAGCGTAAGCCCATTCGCCCGGTTTGAGTTCGAGGCCATCCATTGCGAGTACCGGATACGACGGCCGCTCGGCGCCCTGGGCCATCAGCATCTGCGGTAAGAGACTTGCCTCTGTCAGGGGTTCCGATGAACTCGCCTGGCGAGGAGCCGCGTTTTCCCGCACTGAAATGCTGACGAACAGCAACAGTCCCGCGGCAATGGCTCCCGTGATCGTGCGGTATACCCACGGTGCAGCCCGTCGCCCGGCCTCGAGCGCAATCCGCTCGCCCCGGGCCCGCCGTGCCAGGATTCGTTGCAGCCCCGCTGGGTCGGCCGGCGCCACCGGGGCCGAGAAAGCCTGCTCGATTCGCTGCTCCAGTTTCTCAGCCATCCGTCCCTCCCAACGCTTTCCTGAGTTGCGCCAGCGCCCGCGACAGCCGTACTTCCGACGCTCCTCGACTGATTCCCAGGACTTCCGCGATCTCTTCGTGGGAGTATCCCTCGACCAGCTTGAGGATCACCACGGTCCGCAGTTTGTCAGGCAGCGCATCCACCGCTCGCCGAACCCACCCGCCATCCCCTTCCGGCTGAATTGCTCCTGACAGAGTCGACGGCAGCAGCTCTTCTTTTCTGCGTCTGAAGCTCCGCATCCGCTTGAGTGCCAGGTTGACCGCCACTCGACGGAGCCAGGCCTCCAGCTTTCCATCGTCCCGATACCGCCCCAACGCCTCAGGTAACCCGACAAAGAGATCCTGAACCACATCCTCCGCATCGGCCCGGGATCTCAACAGGCGAAAAGCCAGCAGTCCCAGCCGACCGGCGTGCCGATGGTACAGCTCCCCCAGCGCCCTGGTGTCACCGGTCGCGGCCATGGCCGCCAACTCCGAGTCGTTAGCAGGGGTCTGGAGGTCTTCCAGCGGCAGGCTCATACGGTGATAGTCCCGGTCAGCCCGGTTTCCTTACATCCTTGGCGGTAGGCCAGGCCGGCCGACCCATACATGACAGCCGGGCAGGCCCTTGATACATTGCGGCCTCTCGCCGTTCCACCCCCGAACAAGGAACATTCTGTGAAGCAGTACGCCGCCTCCGCCCCGTTCCTGCTCCTTCTGGCTCTGGGCTGCGCCAAGAAGGAAGCGCCTGCTCCCCAGGCCGCCGCGCCCGCCACTCCCGAGCGGGTGACCTCCATTGCCGGATTCAGCACCCCGGAATCGGTGCTCTGGTCGGCCAAGGAAGACGTCTGGTTTGTCTCCAACATCAATGGTTCGCCCCTGGCCAAGGATGGCAACGGTTTCATCAGTCGAGTGAGCCGGGACGGAGTGATCGACAGCCTGCACTTTATCGAGGGCGGGAAGAACGGGGTGACCCTCAATGGTCCCAAGGGTCTGGCCCAGGTGGGTGATACGCTCTGGGTTGCCGATATCGACGCGGTGCGGGCGTTCAATGCCCACACCGGCGCGCCGATCGCGAGCATCGAGCTGGGCAAGCAGGCCACCTTCCTGAACGACGTGGCGGTAGGTCCTGACGGCGCGGTCTACATCACCGATTCCGGTCTCGGCTTCGACGACAAGGGCAACCCGACTCACCCCGGTCCGGACCGGATCTTCGAGCTCAAGGGTCGCACCGCGACCGTGGCCCTGGAAGGTGACTTTCTGGAGCGTCCCAACGGGATCACCTGGGACGGCGCCAACGGCCGCTTCGTGATCGTCGCGTTCGGCGGTCCTCACGTGCTTGGCTGGAAGCCGGGCATTCCCAAGGTCGATACCATCGGTACCGGTCCCGGGATGATGGACGGGGTGGAGTTTGTGGGGACCGATCTGCTGATCACCAGCTGGGCCGACTCCAGCGTGTTTGCCCTGGCGTCGAGCGGCAACAGCAAGAAAGTCACTGGGGTGGCCAGTCCGGCGGATATCGGGGTCGATCAACTGCGCGGTCTGGTGGCGATTCCGATCTTTACCGGCAATAGTGTTGAAGTCTGGCGGGTCAAGTAACGGGAGACGGGAGACGGGAGACCAGGGTCGCATTGCCGCTTCCGCCTCCCGTCTCCCGTTTCGCGATCACTTCAGTTCCGATTGAATCAAGACTTCCCGCTCCATCCGGCGCGGGTGACCCACCTGAAGAACCTGATGCTGATCCTTGCTGACCCAGATCAGGAAGGAGTCGCTTTCCCCCACTTGGACCTTCCATGCATCGAACGTTCCGGCCGGGACCGTAACTCGCTCCTCTCCCACCACCTGAAAGTTGAGCCAGAACCGGGTAGCCCAGGTCCCTCCCGGTGCCGAGAGGATCTCAACGCTTCCGCGCCACTCGGGACTCAGGTTGGCGGCCTCGAGGCTGGTTAGAATCTGAAACCACCAAGTGCCGATCTGATATGCCAGACTCGCCAGTCGGAAGGCGGGCCGCGGCTTCGACTCACCCAAAATGTGAACGAAAACGGTGTTGTAGTCCTCCGAATGCCACTCGGCATATCCGGTCGGCGTGATGTGGCCGGTGATCACTGAACCCGTCTGGAACTCTTGGATCACCCGGTACCCGTTCGCCGCCGTCGCCTGCCGGATGATGGGCTTGAACGTCTCCTGCACCAGCCAAAGCGTATCCGACAATGGGCGATCATTGATCGATCCCACCGTACTGTAGGCGTAGCGATAGGTCGGGTTCCCCTGGTATGAAACCGCCTTTCGCTCGGCTCGCCAGGTGTAGGTTGAATCGATCGCCGGTGAATCCTGGGCCTTCCCACCGTAGACAACGCTTCGATCCGGCAGAGGCTGATCAACCCGGATCACCGGGAATGCCGGGTGATCGGTTGCCTGAGCCATGAGCATCTCTACCCCAAACAATCCGACATTGGTGGAGCGTTGCTCAGCGTCTTGCGGTGCTCGGCTGGAAGGCACCAGCATCACCAGTAAAGTGGCAGCTATCGCTGATATCACCGCCCAGCGAAGCGGACCGGAACGGGACCTGACAACTGGATCGGTCGGCAGCGGAACCGTCTCCCCCGTCTGGCGCCGAAGGACAATTGCGGCCAGCAGCTTCTCGGTCGGTTGAGGTACCGGGTGGCTCCGGATTTCGTCGCGGAGGCGGTGCTGCAGTTCGTCGGTGTTCATGGACCCTCCAGAGTGCGTCGCAGCTGATTCACGGCCCGGTGGAAGCGGACCTGCGCCGCGCCTCGACTGATGCCGAGCAATGCGCCGATTTCTTCGTGGCAGTAACCTTCGACCACCCGTAAGACCACAATGGCCCGTTGATCTTCCGGGAGATGTTCCAGCGCCAACCAGAGATGCAGGCTCTCACCTTGTGGCGAGGTACCCGAGCTGAGCGCATCGTCGGGGCCCTCCAACCCCACCTCCCGCCGGCGGGTGCGGGAGCGGATTCGTATGAGGGCCAGCCGGATTGCGATCCGTCGCAGCCAGGCCTCGAAGCGGCCCTGCTCCTGGTAGCGACCCAGCGCCTCGGGCAGCCCCACAAACAGGTCCTGAACTACATCCTCAGCGTCTTCCGAAGACCCAGTGAGGCGGTACACCAAAGCCAACAGGCCCGCCGCATGACCGCGGTAGGCCTGTTCCAGCGCGTCAGCTTCGCCCTGGCGCAGTCGAGTGATGAAGTCGGCGGCGCCTTGGGCCGGCAATGCCGGGATGGGTTGGACCAGGGGAAGGTTGCTCACACCTCTAGAATGCCACCAAGTCCCCCAGTAATACAGCAATCAGTCGACCGGCCGGGCGATCCCTCCCATCCGGTCAACCCCGCCCATCATGTCGCCCATCATCAGCCAGTGCTCCACCGGCATCAGATCCTTCCCTCCGTCCTGGAATTGATCCAGGGCCCGGTAGATCTCAGTTGCCTTGCGATCACGCGCGACCTGCTCTGAAATCAGGATATCCGACACGATGTCGTGCAGCATGTGGAGATTGTCAAAGATCGCCGCTGCCCGGGGATGTTGCCGGGTGAACTGCGGTGCGATCGACGGTGTCATCGGCATGACGGTTGGGCCGGTGCGTTCCGGTGCTTCCAGCATCTTCCAGAAGCGAGCCAACGCCGCCTGAACTCCCGCCTTTCTCCCCGTCACTGTTGAATCGACCAGCAGCGGCTCATACAACCCCACCTGCAGCCAGTGGTAACTCCAGATCAGCCCGTTGAATCGAGGATAGGCCCGGCGAAACTCCTGGCTGTAGAACTGATCATCCATCAATTCCATCAGCTTGGGGTGTGGGGCCAGGGCCAGCCGGTGATTGGCCAGGTAGGTATCGGTCAGCCGCTCGATCTCCTCCGATTTTGCCGTAACGCCGAGCCGCTCGTCCGACAGTACGTCGTAGATCTGCCGGTGAAGCAGGTGAGCCCAGTCGAAAATCTGCATTGCCCGCCAGGCGGTCCGGGCGTAGTGGGGCGCGATGGCCTCTTCGGCGACGCCCAAGCGAGGCGGCCGCACCAGGAGGTCGGTGGTGAGATAGCGGAAATCTTCCTCGAGCCGGTCTCCCGTTCCAGACAGAAGACGCTCGTAGAGTATCGCATGTCCATAGTCGAACCCGTTGAAGAGTCGGGCCGCCTCGGGATAGGCCGAGAGAAACCGCCAGTTGAAGCTGCCTGGTGGGTAGGACTCGGCGCCTCGTTGAGTGAGCCCGGGCTGCTCGGTGTGGGGAGACATATCAGGATCAACCCGGCTGCTTCGAGGCAGGCTGATCGATCGGGTAAACCCGAGGCGGAGCCCGAGATCGGGTCCGATCTCTCCCACTCTTCGCGCCAGCCCGCCGTTGAGCACCAGGGTCGGAGTTGCCTGCCAGCGAATCCCCAGCTGCGCCACAGCTTCTCGCAAAGCACTGCTGACTGGTTGCTCCACCCCGATCGCCCCGATCAGGAGCAGGTTCTGACGATAGAGGGTCCGGTCGATGGCCAACCCGCTGCTCCATCGGGGGAGAACATCGGATCGGTCGGTCAGCCCGATGGCTCCATTCAGATGGGCCCGCCAACGTCCCAGCGACCGAGTCGCGGCCAAGAGTATTTGGCCGTCCGATTGGTGTCCGGCCAGTCTCCCAACTGGCCAGTGCATCGATCCGCCGATTGCCAGGCCGGGTAACGACCGCGATTCGGTGAGCAGATTGTAGAGCAGGGATCCTTCCATCCCTGCGAGTCCATCCCTGCCGCTCCCGCTCACCGATTCAAAGCGCGCTTCCAATCCAATTTGCAGATCAGGTAACAGGCCCCAATCGAGGCGCGGATCAACCCGGTTGTTGCTGATGGAATAGGCCCGGTCCAGGCCGTAGCCCAGCCCCAACTCCAGGGTACGATGCTCGATGGGATAGGCATCCTCCACCGAGGTCGGGCTGCCATGATCGAGATTCCGATAATCGGTCTGCGCCGCCGTTACCCGCGGCCACAAAGCCGCGGCCAGCAACGCAGTCCATGCTGCGCGTGCCATACCATTCTCCGTTGGTCAGTTGTTTTGGGTGACCGTTGCGCTTGGGCGCTCAGGTTAGACGCGCGGAGGGGGGAAGGCCGGCTGGGGTGAACGGGAGGCAAACTGCTTGATAACGCCGCTTAGCTGCTGGCGAGCGGGGTCCAAACGGAGTTGAGCGAAGCCTTCGAGAGTGACGGGGGCAGGACTCGAGGTGCAGGGCGCCACCAGGGCGCAACTGCTGGCCGGGCAGTGGGGACAGTCCGGCTCGGAACTGGATGCTGGCTGATGGTGGGTGAGCGCCGAATGGTGGGCGGTCTCATGGTGTCCCCGGCAATGGCTGCTGAGGTCGGCGACGGCCACCCGAAGGATGGTCATCAGACCGAGTACCATCGGGACCAGGAAACGAACCAGACGTGTCACCGCTCAGCCTCGATTTGAAACAGAACCGGCAGAAGGCTTCACCAATAGTGGAATGCTAGAAGATCCAGTCAACTCTGGGCAAGGTCCTTCTCCAAGCCGGCGGAATGGTCCAGTTTGACGATCCATTTCTGCCGAAGTACCTTCGCCCCACCTGCCTGACTACCTCCACATCGTGATTCCATGTTCCAGCACCAGCGCGTCTTGTTCCGATCTCTGCTTTGGCTGTTCTTGCCCCTCGGTCTAACGGTTTGCGGGGGTGACGACTCGACTGGAGGAGGGACCGGAAGTCTCCGCCTGGTTACCACCACTACTGGTGATGATCTGGATCCCGATGGCTACGCCATCAGTGTGGACGGGAGTCTGCCGTTCTCGATTGCCAGTAACGCGGAGCAGCGGCTGGATAATCTGGCCAGTGGATCCCACGGCATTCAGGTTGATGGGGTGGCGGCCAACTGCGCGGTGTTGGGCTCGGCCACCGTTCCGGCCCGCGTGACTTCAGGGGATACAGTCACGGTTTCGATCGGGGTCAGCTGTGTCGAGATCCTGACCGGCGTCCTTGGGGTCGCGGTCACAACCTCAGGGTCTCCGATCGATCCCGACGGATACCGGCTCCGGATCGACGGGACCCAGACCGTCATGACTGAGGTGAACGATACCAGCTATTTCACTCTGCTGCGAGGCGATCATAACATCAAACTGGACAGCCTCTGGGTCTATTGTGATATCGCCAACACTTCCGAGGGACTCTACGACGGCACCGCCTCGGTGCTCGCCAAGGATACGGTCATTGTCCAGGTCGGCGTGACTTGTCAGAACGCCCTGCATAACAAGATTGTGTTCGCCGGTCAGAAGTCAGCAACCTATGGGATGTATGCCGTTCGTCCGGATGGGACCGGCCTGCGGCTCGTGGCTCCGGCGACGGGGGGCATCTACTTCCCCGATGTCAGCAACGACGGTAGCCGTATAGTGCAGGTGACCGGCGGGCCCGATTCTACCAAGCTCCTGGTGATCGACGCCCAGGGCGCGGCTCAAGGCAACATTCCAACCACTCAGCCCTGTCCGACTGTCCCGGCTTGGTCCCCAGATCGCTCTCGATTGGTGTACAGTCTCTGTGGCGGTGGCCCGGCCTACACTATCAACGCCAACGGCAGCAACGAAGCCCTAGTCAACAATGGGCGGGCGCCGAGTAACGTGTCGTGGACTCCCGACGGGCTGCAACTGGTGTACGGAACCAGTCTGGGCCTGCTTTCCCATCTGGCCATCAGCAATGTCGATGGCAGCAACGAGGTGTTGCTGACCAACCTCGCGAGTGAGCAGGTATTTGACCCGGCAGTGTCTCCGGACGGGAGCAAGATCGTCTTCTCCCGCGCGATCCAGCACCCGGGTGCGGCGACCACAGCGGATCTCTTCATCGTGAACAGCAACGGTTCCGACGAGCAGCCGCTGTTTAGTGCGCCCTCCTACAAGAGTCATCCACGCTGGTCACCAGATGGACAGTCAGTAGTGTTCGTGGAGGATGTGAGCAGCTCGCTCAAGATCATTAAGCTGGGTGACGCCAACCCCCGCCCGCTGGTTGGCGGTTTTGCTTCGCCGCCGGCCTGGCCGTCCTGGACCCGATAGCTACAGCCGGTTGCTCAGCCGGGATTCGACCCAGAGCCAGGTCAGCGAAAGAATCAGCCCGGCAAACGCCAGTGGTCCCAGCCAGGCTCGGGCCAACTCGGTTCGGCTCTGGTTCCGGCTCCCCTGGGCAACTCGCGGTGCGGTGGCCGCCAACCGCGCGCTGGCTTCCACCCCGACCCACTCGGTCGGCGCCAGAACCCGGAACCAGATCGACCGGCCGCCAATCAGGCTCAGTTGATGCCAGCCCGCGCTCCGGGGCCAGTAGCGGCCGGTCCACTTGGCCGGATCGAAGGGGTCCTGCGCCAGTGGAACGGTATCGATGGCGCCACCCGGAGCGATCATGACAGCTCCCGGCGTGCCACTGCTTTCCAGAGTGAGGAAGACCGGATGATCCGCCCGCACCGGGCCGTCGGCGCTGACAATTGCCCGCGTGACCGTGTCCCGAGCCATGGCTCGGAGCATGGCGTGCCAGTAGGCGGCGAACAAGTCTGACTCCCCTTCCAGGACCCAGCGTGAAGGGCTCCTGAGCAGCGTCATTCCGATGCGTCCCGCCCCGGCTTTCCGCCAGCCCGCCGCCATACGACCGACTTCATCGTCGACCAGCGATTCGATACCCGCCGGCTTGATGCTGGCCGCTTCGGCTTCAATACCGGTGCGAGACTGCCGGACTCCATCCTTGAGCACCGGCCGGGCAACCCGACGGTCTCCCTTGTCTCCCGAGACCGCGGCAAGTGACGTAATAATGGGATCGAGGGCGAAGCCATTGAGCAGGCCACAGTTTCCCCGGGCCAATAGCCAGGGCGCATCGGCGGTGATCAGCAGGCCCATACCCTTTTCCCGAACTGCCCGCTCCAACGCCGACCGCTCCGGCTGGCTCAGTCCCGCAATCGAACCGCCGTCGGCCAGCACCGCCTGGTAGCGGCTCAGAACTCCAGCCGTCAACAAACCGACATCGCCGCCAGCCTGATTTAACCGTTCGGTGCGGTATTTCCCGCGGCTGATCGCGGTGCGAATGGTGACTGAAGCACCGTGTTCCCCCAGCCAGCGCTTGAGGTAGCTGGTCTCAAAACTGGGTGACGCGTCGAGGATCAGAACCGAGGGGAGCGGTACCGCCCGCACCGAGACTCCGATCGTCTCGGCAATCTCCGGGGTGGCCTGAGTCCGGAGGGTGAGACGATAGGCCACGGACCCGGGAGCGCGCGGCCGATCACTCAGCGAAAACTCTCCACCGCCTGCTTTCACTTCAACCGAGTCACGGGCAGCAGCGGGGTCTTCCAGGATCACCCAACCGCCGGCAGCAGACGGCAAGGTTACCGCCCCCCGAATGGTCATCCGTTCGCCCACTCCCGCTTCAGTCGGGGCGTCGAGCCGGGTAATGCCGACCGGAAGCGCGGAACGTTCGAAGCCGGTGATCTCGGCGCCTTCCTCAGGCCACTCATGGGCCAGCAGCCCCCACCCCGCCAACCGGATGGTGGGCTGCCTGGCGGCGAGGCTGGCCACACTCTGAACCTGCTCGAGGGCGATAGCCTCTCGAGTGTGGGCGGCGATCGGCGCACCGGGAGTCAGCAGCGTCACTGGCCCGGACCCGGCGCGGGTATTGAGCAAAACGATGATCGCGAGGACTGCGACCAGCACCGCCGCGACCCGGCTAATCAGCTTGGACCGGTTGGGCCGGCGGTACTCGAGCCAGGCGAGACCGGCCGCGACCAGGGCGATGACACCGGGCCAGGCGCTCATCGGCGACTGCTCCGAAGCAGCGAACCGAAGCGACGGGCGAGGGGTGAGTCTTCGCCCGGCCCCGGCTGCAATCTCGGCTCGGCTGGTGGCAGCGCGCCCCAGAGGCCTTCGATTGCCCGTATGGTGCAATCGCTGCAAGGGGCCTTCCTGGCGGTGGAGTCGGCCAGTTGGCGCAGATCCCGGAGCACCGGCAACAGTCGGGGATCCTCCAGCGCCAGACGGGAAAGCTCCTGGCCGGCAGCAGACAGGGCGCCGACCAGATCCTCTCTCGAATCGGCCTCGCCGGAAGCCTGCAGCATCGCAAGAGCCGCCCGCACCGCGGGCAGCGAATCGCGCTCCTGCTCACCCCGGTCGACCTGGCGATCTGCAATGTCCTTGAGTTTGCCGCTAAGCCGGAGCTTGTCGACCTCGATCGGAGGCGGCTCGAACCCGACTCGCTGGACATACACCCGGGAGTCCTGTTGGACCTGCTTGATCATCTCCAGGGCTTTATACATGTACGGCAGCGCTGCCTTCGGCTCGATGGTGCGAAGCTTGAGTTCCGATTGCCACATCGCTGCTACTGCAGCCCGCAGTTTGTCCTTCACCGTCATGGCGAGCAGAGTAGCGTTCTCCGCGTCGTCATGCTTATGGGTGAACTCCTCGGCCGCCTTCTTCTGGGGCGGCGGCTTGGGGTTGTTAGGGTCGTTGGGGTTGGTCTGGGCTACGTCCCCGGCCTTGGGCGCTTCCTGCTGGTCCGGGGCGGCCTCGGAGGCAGCATGTTCCCGTCCACCCATTGCCGGAGATTCCTCCTCGAACTCATCGCCGAGGAACTGGCCGTACTTGAGCCGCAGGAGCCCTTGATCCATGCCGAGATCGTTGGAGCGTTCACGGAACGACTGACGGGTGATCCTGCTCTGATCGGCCAGCAGCTTCTCGGTGTCGATGATCAGCTGGCGCTGGCTCCGGAAATACTCCGGCTGGGCCCCGATGGCGAGGCGAGCGAGATCGGCGGTTGGAGCCTCCGATGAGTCTCGAATACTGATGAACACGGTTTCCGAACGAGCCCGATTGGGTGCAGGCGACTTGCGATCGGTCGCCTCGACGTCGAAATAGAGCTCGTCACCGGCGCCCAGTCCCAGTTTCTTGAGGTCGAGGGTAGTGCGAAGCAACTCGCCGTGCCCTTCCCGGTGTTTCCTCTCCTTGAACCCCAGCCGCATCCGCCGGAATCGAACCGCTTCGCCCCGGCCGCTGGCGATGGTCGCCGAAATGCCAACGCTGTCTACTCCATAGTCGTCGTTGGCCAGAACCTCGACTACCACCGGCGGCAGTGAACCGGCGTCGTAACTGGTGCGCTCTTCCGGTTTCACAATGGTCAGGGTCGGAGGCCGGTCGGGGCGCACCGCCAGACGGTAGTCATCCGATGTCAGCGTGAGCGAGTCGCCGTGCTGCAGACGGACTCGAAGCAGCACCGATCGATCGGCCCGGGAGCTGGCCAGCCAGAGACCGTCGCCCGAGGCTTCGAAGGAAATCGAGTCTCCTGAAGACGGGATCAACCAGGCGTGCTCGACCGGGCCTGCGGTGGTGAGTTGCCAGGTCAACCGAGCCCCTTCTTCGACCTCGAGGTCGGCTTCCCGGGCGTGACGGACCGGTAGGCCGGTGTAACGAGGTGGAGAGATCTCAAGCTCGAGGGATCGCAGCGTGAGACTGGTACTCTCGGTGCCTGGTGCCCAGACGGTTCGCATCCCACGGGGTGACGGAGGCAGGAGGAAGAGCAGCCCGCCGGCCAGGGCCAGTGGAATACCAAAACTGGAAGCCCGTTTGAGCTCGCTGCGTGGTAGTACGGCGCGAGCCCGGGCTTCATCGAAGTTCCGCTCCACCCGAGCCCGCTGCAGCAGAGCCAGGGTTCCGAGCTTCTCGGGGGACTCAACCAGCAACCCCGAACTCTCTTCCATCTCAGGAATGGTTCGATCCAGGTGACCCGCCACCGTTCGACCATCCACTGGGTGTCGGAGCTCTCCAATCCAGGCCGCGAGCAGTCCTCCGGTGAGACCGGTCATCAGACCGGTCAGCACTCCGGGCGATCCACCTCCGGCATAGTGCACCAGCCCCGCCAGGCTCACGCCGCCCGCGACCCCGGCAAGCAGCCGGCTGGTGGCGCGCTCCACCCGGTAGCGACGGGCCAATCGGCTGAGGAGAAGCGCCGGCGCGGTCATGCGGAGCGGGCGACCGGACGGGTGGAAAGCCAGCGCTCGATGGTGAAAAGGATCAGAGCCAGCAGGAGGAGAGGAACCCGGGCATCTCGCTGGTCGGGTGCTTCCTTGCTGCTCCCGCGCGGCAGGGCCTGGGCCAGGCTGATCTCCCGGGGATCGCCGGCGTCTCCAGCCAGCGGGTGCCAGGGCCAGTAGGCCAGCACCGTGTCAGCCAGAGCGATACTGCCCACAATCGCCGGCGAAATACTGGCAATCGGGCGATCCAGCCGGAGCATTGAATCACTGAGCTCGGCAGTGGTCAGAATCAAGTCGGCCGACTGAGCCGATCCGGCCGGCTCCACCGCCTGACCCAGCATTCCACCAACCGCCATAGCAGCCAAACGCAAGCGCCGGGCGCTGCCCGAGTCTCCGCTCGATACCCAGAGCGCCACCGGCCTCACCTCGGCGCAGCCGGCGCAGTCATTCAGCGTTCCGGCGGCGGGGCTCAATAGGCTCTGGTAGCGTACCCTTCGAACGTCGCCCATCCCGGTCAGCGTGATAAGGGTGTCCTGAGCAGTACGCCAGCGTGCCGCGGCCCAGCTCGATTTCCCACCGGATTGAGGAACATGCCAGATCACTCTGGCCCGCAGCGCCGGCCGGCGTCCACCCAGGGTGGCAACCCTCGGCCGGGCGATAACCAGCATCTCGCCGTTCTGGCTCACTAAGCGGTCGGCGGAGACGAGGAGATCCCAGAGCGTTCCCCGTTCCCCATCCCGCACCGGCGACCCATCGGGTCGCCCGTACGGCACCGGGAACGGGGGACGCTCACCATCCAGCTGCAGGCGGGGGAGGCCGGGTTCCAACAGGCGGACGGTGACCCTCGATCGGGCCAAGGAATCCAGCAGTGGATCCCCGCCGACTAACGTTGAATCCTCCAGCAACGCCGGCTCGACCAGAATCAGGTGACTCACCGCCCCGCTGAGCCTGCCGTTGGCGAGTCGGGGACCCGCCAGCGCGAACACGATGCTGGCGAGGATGCCGAGCCGTAGGAGCAGCAGCAGCGGCTCGGTGAGCCGGGCTGACCAGCTCCGGGCTTCGGTAAGATCGGTGATGTGCCGTAGCGAGCCGACCCGGATCACCTGTCGGGGCCGCCGACTCCAGAGATGGAGCGCCAGCGGGATCAGCAGGGTGGCGAGAGCGGAGAGCCAGAGCGGGGCGCTGAACACGGACGGACCTCCGACTCAGGCGCGCCGATCGCGACGGCCGAGGTATTCGCGGAGCGGTGCTTCGAAGGGCTGAGCCAGCAGGCAGGGTACCAACGCGGCGCCACTCTCCTCCACGGCGTAGCGCAACTCCTTCAGCTGCTGCTCCAGATTGGCGCTGGCGGCCTGCTGGGCCTGCTCCCCGACCAGATCGAGCCGCCGGCCGGTCTCCAGTTCTTCCAGCGTCACCGTGCCGCGGTAGGCGAAATCCTTCTCCACGTCTCCCAGCACCTGGAAACAGATCACCTCATGCCGAGCACCGGCCAGCCGTTTCACGGCCGAGCGAATTTCGTCGCTCCGTTCATGGAAATCGCCGATGAAGACGGTGATACCCCGGGCCGAATCGGGGGTCAGCGCTCGTTCGAGGGCGGACCAGACCGGCCAGCGCCCGGCTGGCTGGATTCTTTCGAGTTCATGCAGCAGTCGATGCAGGTGGCTGGGTTCGCGGCGAGGCCGTACCGTGCTGGCCCGCCCGTCGCTCAGGATGTAGAGGCCGACAGCGTCGCCCTGGGTGTGGGCCAGCATCGCCAACGCTGCGGTGAGAAAACGGGCGTAGTCGAGCTTGCTGACTCCATTCTCCTCGTGGGCCATGGAACCGGTGGCGTCGAGGAGAATCCGGACCGTGATGCTGGTCTCGGTCTCAGCTTCACGGACAAAGTATCGATCCGATCGGCCCAGCAGCTTCCAGTCGATCCGGCGAAGGTCATCACCCGGCTGATAACTGCGGTACTGGGAGAACTCGAGGCCCGCCCCGGCTCGGCGGCTGGTGTGCCGCCCCAGCATCATCCCGTCGACCACCATATGGGCGGCCAGTTCGAGATCCCGCACCAGTGCGAGGGTGCTGGCCGTGACGAATCGATAGGAGAGCGCTGCTCCGCTCACGCCAGGGGGCTCTTCGGTGCGGGGACCTGGTCCAGCAGAACCTTGGTGACCTGATCGGCGGTGAGTCCTTCGCCCTCGGCCCGGAAGTTCACCAGCACCCGGTGGCGCAGCACCGGCGCGGCGACGGCGCGCAGGTCTTCGGTGGTGACTGCGAATCGACCGGAAAGCAGGGCTCTGGCCTTGGCGGCCAGGATCATGGCCTGACCGGCCCGGGGACCGGCGCCCCAGCGAACCCACTCGCGGACGTAGCCCACCTCGGTGCTGTCGGGGCGGGTGGAGCGAATCACCCGGGTGACGTAGTCCAGCAATGGATCACCGATGGCCACTTCCCGCACCAGCCGCTGGGCCGCAATGATGTCACGGGCCTGGGCCACCTGGCGAATCGGCGCATCATCGGAACCGGTGGTGCGGGCCAGAACTTCGCGCTCATCGTCGTGGCTGGGATACCCGACGCGGATGTAGAGCAGGAATCGATCGAGCTGCGCTTCGGGGAGGGGATAGGTCCCGGTCTGTTCGATCGGATTCTGGGTCGCCAGAACGAAGAAGGGCCGCTCCAGAGGGTAGGTCGTGCCGCCGTAGGTGATGGCACCTTCCTGCATCGCCTCCAGCAGTGCGGCCTGAGTCTTCGGAGGGGTCCGGTTAATCTCGTCGGCCAGGACCACCTGGGCGAAGACCGGTCCCTTGTTGAACTTGAAGAAACGTTTGCCGGTGGCGTGATCCTCTTCCAACACCTCGGTGCCGAGGATGTCGGAGGGCATCAGGTCGGGGGTGAACTGAATCCGGCGGAAAGACAGGTCGGTGGCTTCGGCCAGAGTCCGAACCAGTAGGGTCTTGGCGAGTCCGGGCACGCCCTCGAGCAGGGCGTGGCCGCCGGCCAGCACCGCGAGGAGCAACTCCTCGACCACCCGCTCCTGGCCCACGATGACCCGGGCCACCTCTTTGCGGAGCGTCCCCAGCCGTTCGACGGTCTGTTCAACATCCCTCTGTGCTTCGATCGCTGTCATCCTCAGCCTTACTCCTGCAGACCCTTGGTCGTTTCGACGGACGCGACGGTCGCGACGGTCAACCCATCGTACAAAGCCCTGTCCTACCGATCATCCTGCCGCGACCGTGCCGACCGTCGCGTCCGTCGCATCACGCAGTCATGGCGTACATCACGATATTCACGCCGAACTTGGTATTGTCTTCCGCCAGGAACCGCTTGTTGCGGAAGTCATAGTCCCACTCGCAACCATAATCCTTGTTGCTGTACAGCACCGCGATCCGGCCGTCGATCTCGATCGCCTTGAGATAGTCGTGCACCAGATCGTCGCCCCAGCCGTTGAGCTCGAGCCCGGTGGTCGGGGGACCCTCGGGAAATGGGAACACCGCGCGGTACAACTCGTGGTTGTTCGGCAGCTTCCTCAGGGCCTCGGGCCCGAAGATGCTGGCCATCTGGCTCTCGAACGACCGGGCAAAGAGCCCGTCGACATCGTGGTTGCAGTCGTCCACCAGGACAAAGCCGCCCCGCCGCACAAACCGCTCGAAGTTGCCTCGCTCAGTCCCGGTGAACTGCACCAGCCGGTGTCCGGCCAGATAGGCGAACCGCGAGTCAAAAAGGTCGGCACCCGCGAGCGGCACAACCCGCTCGCGAGGGTCGACATCGATTGTGGTGTACTCCACCAGGGAATGCAGCAGGTTCGCCGGCATCCGCTGGTCCACGTCCCAGTCGCCCGAGGCGTACTGGAGGCGGGTGAAGGTGAAGCGTGGCATCAAACCCAAGTGGGCTCGTGGGCCAGTAGGCTAGTGGGCTGGTGGCTGGTCGATCCTGGCCCACCGGCCCACTAGCCCACCAGCCCACTTACCTCAAACTGCGTCCGACAACGACGTAAACGTAAAGTCCCGGACCCGCATCGGCGGCACCAGGCTGCCCTGGTCCCGCTCCGGCCGGCCCAGCGCGTCCACATTGTTCAGCATGATGATGGGCGACTCGTTGAACCGGAAATTTTTGATCGCGTGCTTGATCTGCCCATTCTCGATGTAGAACGTCCCGTCACGGGTGAGTCCGGTGAGCAGCAGCGTCTGGGGGTCCACGAACCGGATGTACCAGAGACGGGTCACCAGCACTCCGCGGGCCGTGTCCTTGATCAGATCTTCCAGCGAGGCATTGCCGCCGGCCATGATGATATTGGCCGGGAACGGGGTGGCCGGCTTGCCCTGCTTCTGGGCCCAGTAACGGGAGTAGAAGAGGTTCTTGACCACACCCTTTTCGATCCAGGTGGTTGGCGCGAACGGCCGGCCGTCGCCATTCCAGGGAGCGGTAGGGATGTCCGGATGGGTCGGATCCGAAGTGATGGTCACCGACTCGTCCACCAGCTTCTCACCCAGTCGAGTGCCGCCGCCCGGCTTGGAGAGGGGACTGCGGCCCTCGTCGGCCTGACGGGCGTTGAGGCTGAAGACCAGCGGCTGCAGCAGATCGGTGGCCGCGGTGGGCTCCAGAATCACGGTGTACTTGCCCGGTTCGATGGCCTTGGCTTCCCGCGAAGCGGCCGCCTTCTGGGCCGCGACCCGTGAGGCAGCTCCACCGTCGAACTTGTTCACATCGTTCACGTCCTTCTGGACGTAGCCCGAGCCGGTGCCGTCCTCGGTCCGCATGGTGACCGAGAAGTTGAGGCCGGTCTGGCGATGATAGGCGAAAAGTCCGGCACTGTTGGCCATCGCCTGCCAGTTCTTCCCATCCTGCAGAAATCCGGCTGCAACACAGCCCGCTTCCTTGGCCGGACCGATACTCTGCTCGGCCACCCTGGCGCGGTATTCCGGAGTTATGTCGGCGGTGGACTGAGCGTACGCCGCGGGCACCGGAGTGTAGGTCTGGGGACCCAGCGGCATCATCGCCTCGGGATCTTCCGGGGCCAGCCTGGCGAGTTCTTCCGACTGCCGCACCGCCCGCTCGATGGTGGCATCATCGAACTGGTTGGCGGTGGCCGTCGCACTTCTCTGGCCGAAGAACGATTGCACTACAAAGGTGCTGTCTTCGCTGGCGCCGGCGGTGGAAACCGAGTTGCGGGCGTAGCGGATGTTGCCTCCGCTGTTGCCGCCGATGTTGATCTCGCAGGCTTCCGCCTTGGACATCTTGAGGGCCCGGGTGAGAAGCTCGCGGGCCTGGGCTTCGTTGAGTTCAGGCATGGCGTTATCCGATCTTCCTGGCGGTGTTGATGACATTCACGCCGTTCACCCGGGTGGTGGCGGCACCGTGCGAGACCGCGCTGACCTGTCCCGGCTGGCCCTTGCCGTCGAAGAACGACCCATTGAGCCGGTAGTCGCGCTTGTCGGCAATCGCCGCCACCGCGTTCCAGAACTCCTGGGTATTGGACTGGTAGGCCACGTCCCGCAGCATGCCCACGATCTTGCCCTTCCGGATTTCGTAGAACAGCTGACCGCCAAACTGGAAGTTGTAGCGCTGCTGGTCGATCGAATACGAACCATCGCCCACGATGAAAATCCCCTTGTCGACTCCGCTGATCAGATCGGTGGGAGTCATCGGCTTGGTGCCGGCCCGGAGCGATACGTTGGGCATCCGCTGAAACTGGACATCGCTCCAGGAATCGGAGTAGCAGCAGCCGTGGGATTCCTGCTGGCCCAGGATGTGAACCTGGTCGCGGATGGCCTGGTAGTTCACCAGGATGCCGTTCTTCACCAGATCCCATTCCTTGGTCTTCACGCCCTCGTCGTCATAACCCACTGCGCCGAGCGATCCGGGCTGGATCTTGTCGGCCACGAAGTTGACCAGGGGGGAGCCGTACTTGAAGGACTTGGAGCGCCACTTGTCGAGGGTCGCGAAGCTGGTGCCGGCATAGTTAGCCTCGTAGCCCAGCACCCGGTCCAGCTCCAGCGGGTGACCCACCGACTCGTGAATGGTGAGCCAGATGTGGGAGGGATCGAGCACCACGTCCCACTTGCCGGCTTCCACCGACTTGGCTTTCTGCTTCTCCTTGGCCTGTTCGGCCGCCAGCCGGGCATCTTCCAGCATGTCGTAGGAAGAGCCGTAGACCAGCGCCCCGGCCGGGGTCTTGATCTTGCCGTTGGGCCGGGCCGAGAGATACTCCCAACCCATGCCGACCGGAGCCGAGAGAGCGTCCCGAGTCTC